>NZ_QWGI01000008.1:0-146570 GCF_003435125.1 Clostridium sp. AM25-23AC
CCTTACTTAGGTTATTTTACAGAAAAAGTTTCATAGGCTCGCAATAGATGTATCATCTGTATCAATAGTAACGCCTACTGTTGTATTTTCCAGAACACCAGGATCGATCTGACGCTGTTCTTTTGTGGAATTATACAGCCACTCTCTTATTGCGCTGTTGTTGGAATATGTATCTGAACCTGCCTGTGTGCCTGTCTGGCCCGTATAACGGGGTGTATCTGCATTAGCATCTGCGCCTGCTGCGCCTCCATTTCCCGAAGACGTACTTCCTGTATTCTCCCCTGCTGTTTCTTCTTTTTCCAGCAGTCCTGTTTTATCATTCTGGTCAACCTTATCCGGAGTGGTATACTGGACTGTTTCCTGGATCAGCTTCTGCATATTCAGTGTGCCTTTTACAGAAACTGCAACTTTTCCCTGTCCATACATTAATTCCAAGACCCGGCGCACATTTCCTGCTATACTTTTTTCTACCTGACTGGTAAGCTCTGCTACATCTTTTCCTGTACCGGCAGTATTACCTGCCTCATCTTCACCGCCGACTTCCATCATGGTAGCAGCATCAAATACAGAAACATTGGTAAAATTCATTCCCTTTACAGCTCTTGCGATCAGGTTCTTGATAGCAGCTGCCTTTGTATCTGTCAGATCCTGTCCGGGATCCATTGTCACCACAACAGAGGCTGATGCATCTGTCTGCTGTGTATCATCCAGTGCATATTTCTGGGTTCCGCCTTCTGCTATGGTCACTTTTGCATCACGTACCCCTTCAAATAATCCGATCTGGGCACCAAGACGATCCTGAAGTTCATACAATGTATATTTTTCCTTATCCTTTTCAGTGCTCATGATTCCCGCATTATTACGGTACATATCATAAGTAAAGCCGCTTTTAGGATATCCTTTGCTTAGCAATTCAGCCCTGGTCTTATCTACTGTATCTGACATTACCTGGACAGAGCCGTTTTTGTCATTGTATCTGTAATCAACACCTTCATCCTGAAGAAGACTTACAACTGCCTGGGCATCATCCGAGCTCATTCCTGTAAACAAGGTACTGTATCCTTTTTTCGTGCCTATATTCAGGACCAGAAGTCCGGCTGCCGCCAGGATAATCGTCCCCGCTGCAATGACTGCGATCATTTTTTTTGTTTTCCCTGGCATCTTCTGCCATGCTTCTTTTAGATTCTGCACTGTTCCATTCATCCTTTGCATTTCCATATATAGCAAATATTAAAAATCTACTGTTCCATTCCATGGCCAGCAGTATTAAACACTCATCTTTAAAATTTCGTTATACGCTTCCATTGCTTTATTTCTAAGAGAGATCATAACTTCCAGGCTCAGTTCTGCTTTTGCCTGGGCGATTGGAAGACTGTGGGCATCTTCTAACTGCCCCGTTGCCAGAAGATACTGTTTCTGTTCTACATCCTTCTGTGTGTCGTAAACATTTTGCACTGTATCTTCAAGCACTGACTGGAACACAGATTTTGTGCCATTTTCTGTTCCTGTTATTTTTTTATCATTCTTTTCAACAGCATCCCACCCTTTCATAGGGGTAATAAACCCATTCACCTGTTCAATCATTTTATATTTTCTCCTTAACTGTATAATTTGTATGATTTAAAAGTTTTTAGCTGCGCTGCGCAGACGTGAAAGATCGCTACTTACAGAACTGATCATAAACTGGTATTCATAAGCTGTTCTTGCCAATTCAACCTGTTCCTGATCCATATCCACATTATTCTCATCCAGTCTGGTTGATTCATTTAAGGTTGTATGGACAGACGGTCTCATATTTTCAATCCCTCTTGCCACATTTTTCATAGAAGTCTTCTTCACAGTAAGAGCAGACCGGATCTTCTGTGCCAGTTCATTCTCAAAGGTCATATATTGTGACTTAAAACCTGGCGTATCAACATTTGCAATGTTGTTCATAGTCAGGTTCTGTCTCATCCATAAGCTGTCCAGGGTTTTTTCTCCAAGTAATAATCCATTTCCATACAAGTCCATCATAAATGTTCATCCTCCTGTGTGGCCGATATAATTTTCTTCAAAAAATACATACCGTTAATATCCCTTGATGGAAGGGGTTACAATTTTCGTATTTTTATCATTATCTATACACTCTATATAATATATAATTCTTATGATTTTTTCAAGTCTTATATTTTTAGCTGCCGCCTTTCTTGTATTGGTAATTTGTCACAAAGTTTTATAGCAATTTGCATTGTCTTTTTATTATATCTATTTATTTTTTTATTTTGCCCATACAATTGTGATTTTGCATAACTCCACCGTTATTTTGCACGTTTTAGATGTTATATTTTGTCAATAAATATACTTTGTTAAGTTTTTTTAATTTTGCTACTATAAATGAGCAAATTTGAAAAATGAAATTTATCAAAAAGCACTTTTGCATATTGACGAATATCGATGTGCAAAATTTGCATGCTCCGCTTTCATCATATGCAAAAAGAGGACAGCCACCCATCCTCTTTTCGCCAAGTCTATCTATTTCCTATCCTTAGAAATTCCCCGGCAGGATCTCCTTACCCGCAAGAACCTCCTCATAATCCTTCAGGTTTCTCTGCAGCAGCTCCGGCGTATTCAGACCATACGGGCACTTGCTCATGCAGTGGCCGCAGTGGAGGCAGTCCTTGATCTTCATCATCTTCGCCTGTACCTCCGGTGTGAGCTGGAGGTGGGACGGGGATCTTCTGAGAAGCAGGGACATTCTCGCGCAGGTGTTGATCTCGATCCCGGCCGGACATGGCATACAGTAGCCGCAGGCACGGCAGAAGCTTCCGAATAACTGTTTTCTGTCATTCTCGATCAGGGTGCGGATCTCGTCGTCCATCACCGGCGGATTGTCGATATAGCTTAAAAATTCGTCAAGCTCATGTTCCTTCTGGACACCCCAGATCGGAAGTACGCTGTCGTACTGTGCCTGAAACGCGTAAGCGGCTCTTGAATTGTTGATCAGGCCGCCGGACAATGCCTTCATGGCAATAAAGCCCATATCTGCCTTTTTGCACTTTTCCATGAGCTCCAGATCCTTCTCGCTGCAGAGATAGCAGAACGGGAACTGTAACGTCGCGTACAGACCGGAATCCACCGCCTCGTTTGCAACCGCAAGGCGATGATTCGTGATGCTGATGAACCGGATCTTTCCCTGTTCCCTTGCCTTTAAAGCAGCGTCATAGAGGCCGGATTCATCGCCCGGCTTCGGACAGACTGCCGGGTTGTGGAACTGGTATACATCGATACAGTCCGTCTTTAAAAGACGAAGGCTTGTCTCGAGATCCTTCCAGAAGCCTTCTGCTGTCGTTGCCGCTGTCTTTGTCGCCAGATAGATATGGTTTCTGACATCACTTAAGGCATATCCGATCTTTTCCTCACTGTCAGAATATGCTCTCGCCGTATCGAAATATGTAATTCCGCCGTCATATGCCTTTCTCAAAAGCTTTGCGGCCTCTTCCTTCGTGATTCTCTGGATCGGAAGCGCGCCGAAACCGTTCTTATTTACCGTGATTCCCGTCTTTCCAAGTGTAACTGTTGTCATGAAGCTTCTCCTTTCTTCCTATCCGTTTGCCCGTAACCTTTTCCCCTATCTGTGACCTTAAGCTACGGGCATGCCAAAGCTACTGCTTTCCTGCGTCCAGCATCTCCTTCAGCGCTTCATCCCCGTCATCGATCCACGCGTCCTCTTCGTCCGCGTTGAGACCGAGGAATTTCGCCAGCGTTCTCTCGTCATCGCTGTTGTTCCACTCATCCACATAGTCATCGATGGCTTCAAATTCAATTTCTCCTGCCAGGTACTTTTCTTTGAATGTCATTTTCCTGCTCCTTCAGATTCTTGAGAATCGTGATCTCCTGATTGTCGATGTGTTCCCGCACAGCCATCTTCGCCTCCTGGATATGGCGCAGCGTCAGTGCCTTTAAAATATGTTCATGCTCCACCATAAGGATCTGGCGCTTGTCCGCGTCCTTAATGTATTCCAGGCGGTAGCGGTACATCTGCTCTCTTAAATTGTTTAAGATCTGGACCAGCTTCTGGTTCTTCGTGCTGTTGTAGATGATCTCATGGAACTGCTCGTCAGTCTGGGCGATCTGCATCGCGTCCCCGTTCCCGATGGCTGCCTTGAAATCAACTTCCGCTTTATTTAATGATTCCAGCTCTTCCGCGGTGATTCTCTGGCATGCAAGGTCGATGGCAAGCTCCTCTAAGGAACGGCGCACCTCCAGAACATCCCGCAGGTTGCTCTCAGAGATCTTCGCAACCTCCGCGCCCTTTCTCGGTATCATGAGGACCAGGCCCTCGAGCTCCAGTTTACGGATCGCCTCACGGATCGGGGTACGGCTCACGCCAAGCCGCTCCGCAAGCTGGATCTCCATCAGGCGTTCGCCCGGCTCCAGCTCTCCTTTTAAAATTGCCTGGCGCAGGGTCTTGAACACAACATCCCGTAATGGCAGATATTCATCCATATTTACTTCAAAATGATTCGTCATCGTGTCTCTCTCCTCTATCTGGCTTTCTTCCGGTTGTAGAATTCAGTCAGGTACACCTGACGGGTCAGACGTCCGCCGTCCGCTTCCCTGAGGGCCTGACAGGCCTTTTCTGCCAGTTCCCTGCCCTTGTATATACCGAATACCGTCGGCCCGCTGCCGCTCATCAGGGAGCCGCAGGCGCCGTTCTCCACCATTATTTCCTTGATTTCCGCAATCTCCGGATGATCCGGGACCGTCACGGTCTCCAGGACATTTCCAAGACGTTCGATCACACCATCCAGGTCACCATTTTTTATCGCCGCCATCATGCCGTCGATATCCGGGTGTTCCTCCGGTGCAAGCTCATTCACGCGCAGTTTTCCGTATACCGCTTTCGTTGACACGGAGATCTGCGGCTTCGCGATCACGAGATGGCACTGCGGAGGTGCCGGGAGCTCTGTCAGGATCTCACCGATTCCTTCCGACAGGGCCGTTCCACGCATGATACAGTACGGAACATCCGCGCCGAGCTTTACACCCCGCTCCATAAGCTCTTTTTTCGTGAATCCAAGATCAAACATCCGGTTCACACCGACTAAAACGGCTGCCGCATCGGTACTGCCTCCGGCCATGCCGGCCGCAACAGGAATATATTTGCGGATCTTTATGGTCACGCCGTCCTTGATTCCCTTTTCATCGAGAAGCAGCTTCGCCGCGCGCCACGCAAGGTTTCCCTCCCCGTCCGGAACGAACGGGAGATTCGTCTCCGTCCTGATCACGCCGTCTTCGGTCCGGTCCATCTCGATCCGGTCGTACAGGTTCACGGTCTGCATGATCATGCGGACCTCGTGGTACCCATCCTCTCTCTTCCGGACCACATCCAGGCCAAGGTTGATCTTGGCATATGCTTTGAGGTCTAAATGGTCTTTCATGTTATCACCTTCTATATTTTCTACACGTGAGTCCTACCATCGGAATGCTTCGCATTCCCAGAAACAAATTTAAAGCTTCTCCTGCAGGCAGGCTTGAGCCGAACCTTTAAGCTTGTTACCTTGGTATCATCAAATTGTATTTGTGTTGTTTGTATACAATGTTTAATATACATGATTGATACACCATTTGACAAGAGAAATCTTGCGGAATTAATGACTTTTTTCCTCAATAAACCTTTATTCCGTCCGCACGAATCCCAGGCTTTCCGCGACCTTCTTTGACACGATGTTTTCCTTCCCGATCCTGACGATAAACTGGACAGTTCCAAACTCTTCCTCAGCGTATTCGATCGCCGCCCGGCATGCCTCTTTCGCGTATCCTTTTCTCCGGTATTCCGGGAAAATATGGTAGCCCAGCTCCAGCGTGTCATCCAGGATATTCTCATCATCCAGGGACAGGACATAATAATCCACATCCCCGATGCCGTCATCCTGCGGGATCCGGAACCCCACAACACCGGTGAGATTTCCGCTCTTCTTTTCCTCGACCGCCCAGAATCCAAACTCAAACACCTCATAATGGTGCTTTGTGTAACCGGCTACCTTCTCCACCGTATCCAGGTCGGCATCCACATGGTTCTCCACGATCTCCTCATAATCGCCTTCCGCGATCTCCCGGATCTTAAGCCGCTCCGTCTCGCAGATCGCCCACGGCAGCCCAAGATGCCTTCTCGCGATCCGCCCCAAAAACTCTTCGTCCGCATCCTCCACATCCGCGATCAATGTGTCCGCCGCGCACCACTCATTCCCCTGTGTGTCTTCTCTCCATAAGCCAACAATGGCCCTCCCGGCAGCCTTTGCCGCCAGGAGAGCCTCGTTTTCATCGGAGAGCAGGACAGGAATTTTCTCACCGTCTACAACTGCATAACGGGTCTCCTGCATAGCATGTCTCCTTTTTTATATTTGCGGCAGTTGTTCCTGCTCCGCCTGCACACCTGCCGAATCTCCTCCGGCAGCTTCTTCCGAATGCATGACAGCTCAAAAACAGTACTCTTCCATGTCTGGAATCCAACTGCCATTTTTATCGGCACTTCTCCGGTTCCGGATACTCTACGCCGAAGGTCTCTGCTGTGATAGATTTGATCTTCTGCTCCTTCATCGGACGGTCGCTGTAATCGGTGCGGACCTCAGCGATCTTGTTTACGATGTCCATACCGTCGATGACCTGACCAAACGCTGCGTATTCACCATTTAAGTATGGAGCGTCCTTGTGCATGATGAAGAACTGGGAGCCTGCGGAGTTCGGGTTCATTGCACGGGCCATGGAGAGAACGCCCTCGGTATGCGCCAGATCGTTCTGGAAGCCGTTGTGGGAGAACTCGCCCTTGATGCAGTATCCCGGGCCGCCCATTCCGTTGCCGTCCGGGCATCCGCCCTGGATCATGAATCCCTTGATCACGCGGTGGAAGATCAGTCCGTTATAGAATCCCTTATTTACAAGACTTAAAAAGTTGTTTACCGTATTCGGAGCAACGTCCGGGTAAAGCTCAGCTTTGATGATATCGCCGTTTGTCATTTCGATGGTAATGACCGGATTTTTCTTTTCTGCCATTGTCTTTCTCCTTTTTAACTGTGGGCTTTTACCGCCTGAACAGTAATTTACATGACTGCCAGGATACTGGACAGCCACTTGATCGTACCCTATATTATACAGGGCATGGTCCTGGATGTCCACTGTTTTCCGGTCCATGCCCTGTGAATTACCTAGTCTCCCATGGAGAACACGATCTTAATATTCGCGCTGACTTCCATCTCTCCCGGCATCACGTTCATATCTGCCGCGGTGTCCTCTGCCCCGGCTGCCTCCATTACAGCGCTTTCCTTTTTCAGGTTCACGCCGCCGTCCACATATCTGCCGTACTGGCTGTCCGAATACTCTTCAATACTCACCACATATCCGAGTGTCCGTCCGCTGGCCTCCGCAAGTGCCTCCGCCTTCGTCCGGGCAAGATCAACTGCTTTCTTTAACGCCTCCGCATACGCGTCATCATATCCGCTGGAATAGTAAGACACGGAATAGATCTCATTCGCCCCGTTTCCGACACCGTTGGAGAGCAGCGTGCCGACCTGGTCCACCGCAACATCGGAGACGGTCACCTCGGTCTGCATCTCGTATCCAATGAGCTTCCTCGTGTTGCTGCTCCAGTCATACCGCGGGTTCAGGTAATATCCGGAGGTCGTGATGGACTTTTCATCGATCCCCTGTCCTTTCAGGTATTCGGTCAGGGAATTTAAGCTCTCCGTATTCTTCTGCTGGCACTCATCTGCAGCCTTCGCCTCAGATCTCACCGCAAACACGATCTTCGCCATATCCGGCACAATCTTCACCGTCTCGCTGCTGTCCATGGTGATCTTTCCGTCCGAGCTGTCTCCCACATTTTCGACCTTCACGGTATCCGGCACAGACACCGTCGTGCTGCATCCCGCAAGAGAAACTGCCATTATCATCGCCAAACCTGCCGCCGCCAATGTTCTTTTCTTCATACTGGATTCCTCCTTATCCCTGAATGGTATGGTTTCACACTCCAAAACATGCCTGCAGATATGCGTATTTCCTGCGTTGACTGTGAACCATACGAAAACACGTCTTTTATATTAAGGAGTATAACAGAAAAACATTGCAGCGTTTTATCTTTTCTCTTACTTTTTTAGGACATTTTCCTGTAGAAAAAATGGCATCCGATAAGCGATCTTTCCTTCTGTTCTATTGAAGCGATATCCGCATACTGCTGGTCGATTTCATTACTCTTTTAAGATTGGTCTTCTATCAATGCATGTAAAATCTCCGGCAGCTCCACAAGCAGGCTCTTCCTGTTCACCCGCTCTGTTCTCCTGTGGATGTCCTTTCCCCATGGGCCCATGAGGACGGCTGGGATATTCAGCTTTCCGATCTCTTCAAAGTCTACCTGGTAGCCGCCGCCCCAGAGCGGAGTCTCGGCGGCGTAGCCGGAAAAGTCCATATCCCCGCAGGTGCCGCAGTAGCTGAGGTCGGAGATTCCTGTAAAGTAGTGGACTTTCTTCACCATGCATCCGGCTGCCTCAGACGCTTTCTTGATCTTTTTGAACTGCCAGCTTCCAACGCCCTCTTTTCCGGTCATCTGGTCGCTGTGGTATGCCGGGTAGAACGGCGGGGCGAAGCCGATGACCATCACCGGCTCTGTGAGTCCGGACCAGTCCAGGACCTCTGTCATCATGTCGATGGTGGCCTGGGGATAATTTGTCTCTCCGCTGCGGATCCGCGCTTCTGTGCGGCCCTTCAATTCCGCCATAAAGCATTCAAAACCATCCACATCCTTTTCGCTGCATTGTCCGGAGAGTTCCGCGAAAGAGAGCACTGTAAATTTCTGCCGCGCTTCGTTCTTTTCTGCATCTTCTTCACTGTCGATGTCCGCATATTTTTCCGATGCCGGGTCTGCAGTATCTGTACTTCCATCAGCTTCCGCCTGAAGTTCTGCGGTTTTTACACATTGCTTCCTGTCCCTTCTCGTCCCGGCCCATGGGTTCCAGATCGATCAGAAGGTCGTAGGAAAGCTTTTCCCTCTCCCGAAGATCCGCAAGAAATCCAGCTGCGCCGCGCATGCCGACGGAATAAGACTCCTCATCCGGAACCGACAAAAACAGTACATTTCCATCCATCCTGCATGTCCCGTCAGAATGATCGTCCGTCCGGATTTCCTATTTCCGCGCACCAGCCCGTAAACCAACGGACGCTTTCTCGCGTCCCCAGGGATCTCCACCGTACCGAAGTTTTCCGGGTATGCCCGAAAATACGGCTGCTCCGCAAGGATCTCCCTAATTGCCTCCGCCGTCTTCCGCTCTTCATCCGTATCCGAAATCCCAGGAACCGATACGAGTCTCTTTAAATATTCATAAACTTTCTCTTCCATCCGGCATCTCTCCTTATATACATGAAAAAAAGCACCCCGCCGAGTGCTTTTCTTCAACAAAATAATTATTTGAAAAAGGGAGGAGAGCTGATAATCACTTATCAGCTCGAGTATTATGAAAAAAATCTTATAAGCAGCATCTATATCAGATGTCTTTCTGTTTATGGTTATATGATATCCATAAAACATGAAGAAATCGTGTGAATTGTGTAAAAGAATTTTGAAGACTTTTTGAACAAGATATGAACACGAAAAAGGGCAATTTTGTACCGCCGTAAGACGTATCGCACACCCCTCTCCGGCGTGAGGCAGCAGCTATGGATCCCGCTTTTCCCCCGGCGCATAGATCTCCCCCGCCAGCAGCACCAGCGCCGCCAGGTTCGGCACCGCCATCAGTCCATTAAAGATGTCCGAGACCTCCCACACCGTCTCCATCGCCCCGAGGCACCCGAGGAACGCCGCCAGAAGATATCCCACCGTGTAGACAGCCGGGATCTTTCCCGAGATCTTCCCGCCAAGATACTCCGCCGCCTGCCGCCCCATATAGTACCATGCGATGATCGTGGAGAACGCGAACAGCACCACGCAGACCGCCACCGCATACCCGCCGGGGCTCCCAAGCGCTGTAAAAAAACAGAGGCTTGTGAGCGATGCTCCGTTCTCCGCCCCGAACTCTGAGGCCGTCCCGCTGCCCGCCACGCAGAGGATCACAAGCGCTGTCAGCGTACAGCTCACGATGGTATCAAAAAATACCTCAAAGATCGCCCACTGCCCCTGAAGCTCCTCCGATGCCATCTCCGCGCTCCCGTTTAACACTGCAAGACTCCCGAGCCCCGCCTCATTGGAAAAGACACCTCTGGCGATCCCATAGCTGACGCATCGGGAGATCCCGTAACCCGCGACTCCGCCAACAGCGCTGCGGAAGGAAAATGCATCCACCAGAATTCCCAGGATCACTCCCGGCACATTCCCGGCATACAGAATGATCACTGCCAGCGCTGCTGCCGTATAAAGCCCCGCAGACAATGGAACAAGCCGCTCCGCCGCGAGAAAGATCCGCCGTCCGCCGCCTGCCAGCACGATACCCGCAAGGACCACAAGGATCATCCCCACTGCAGCCTCTGGGATTCCGTACACATAGGACACCGTCTCCGAGATCGCGTTTGCCTGCACCATGCTTCCCATGCCGAAAGCCGCCGGAATACAGAAAAATCCGTAGAGGACTGCCGCCCTGGGACAGCCCAGCCGCTTTTCGAGATACATCATCGGTCCCGCCATCCATCCGCCGTCCTGTCCTTTTTCCCGGTACCGGATCCCGAGAACTGTCTCCCCGTAAGCCGTCGCCATTCCGAGGAAGGCGGACACCCACATCCAGAACACCGCACCTGGTCCTCCGGCGATCACAGCCGCCGCCACCCCCGTGATATTCCCGGTTCCTATGGTTGCCGCCAGCGCCGTACATGCCGACCGGAAGGATCCCTGATGACTCTTCCTGTCCCTGAGAAGGTTCCCGATCGTCGCGTTCCACCAGCATGGGATCTTCCTGAGCTGAAAGAACCGGATCCGCACACTGTATACGGTCCCCACCATCAAAAACAGTACCGGTGTCCATGGTCCCCAGACAATATCATGGATCTCCCCAATCATATTCATTCCATATCACGCCCTGCAGCCTGACGGCCTCATTTTCTATCCCGCCGCGCATTACCGCCGCCCGCCGCGTTTTTACCTTTTCTATTTCTTACTACGTTTTATTCCCATTTCCACACATCTATGCTATAATAAACACTGTGTCTGCCCATGGCAGCTTTTATTTGCACAAGCAGAAAGCCAAAGTCCGCGCCGGAGCAGGACCTTGGCATTTTCTTTCAAAGGAGATGATTCTTGTGCCCGGATTTACGACTCACTACCTGTTCGGTGTAAAGGCCTACAATGACCTTCCGAACAACTACCTGAAACATGTGATATCCAAATACCGCTGGCTCTACCAGCTTGGTCTCCAGGGACCTGATATCTTCTTTTATAATATCCCGATCCTCCGTCACAGGGACTACCGCAACGTCGGCTCCCATATGCACGAGTATCAGGTAAACGACTTTTTTAAGAACAGCCTCTTAGAGCTCACCGAGATCCACTCGAGACAGCAGAAAGAGGAGGCGGCGGCATTCCTCGCAGGATTCATGTGCCACTATATCTCTGATTCGATCTGCCACCCCTTCGTCTACGGGCGGATCAAGTACCGCACCGATAAGAAAAAGACCGAGTGTCATGGACTCCATGCCGCCCTGGAAAACGATATCGACGCGATCCTGCTCTGGAAGTTCAAGCACAAAAAGCCGTCCGAATTCAACCAGACCGCTTCCCTCTGTTTAAACGCCCAGGAGAGCCAGTTTATCTCCAGATATCTCAGCCGGTGCATCAACCGCACCTACTACCAGATCACAGAGAAAAACAACTTCCAGGTCACAGACGGAATGGTTGCCCGCTCGATCTTCGCGATCCGTTTCGGAAGCCGGATCCTGTCCGATCCCGAGGGACATAAGACCCATGTGATCGGTTCTCTGGAATCAATCTTCCTCAAGCATCCGATCGCTTCTAAAAAGCTTGTGACGGATAAGCTTTCCGCCCAGGTCCGCGATATCCTGAACCTGGACCATGAGGTCTGGACGAATCCATGGGATAATTCCATCGCCTCGACGACGTCATTCCCAGATCTGTACCATCAGACCTTGAAGAAATGCAATGCAGTCTACTATTACCTCAATGCGTTCCTGATCGCGAATGTCCCATCCGGGCCGCCGGATATGTCCGCGCTGTTGGCAGAGCTTGGAAACTATTCCTACCACAGCGGGCTTGATGTAGGATGACCTGCATCATCTGATGCCAGACACGGATCCCGGGAGGCTTCGCTTTCCGGGGCATACCGCTTAAAACGGATGATTTCTGCCCTGTGCTGCAGAATTATCATATACTATCATAGCTGTTTCACTTTTTAAACAGCTGCCATCTATCAACTTCCGCTCTGTCTGTATGAGAGACAGCCGGATCCATTCCGTCAGATTTCACTACGGGGACAGGCAGACGGCAGAAATGGAAAAGGAGAATTACATTATGAAACCATTGATCTTACTGACCGGAGGAACCGGCGCAGCAGCCAACGGAACACCGACATGGGCATTAAACCAGAACTATGCTGAGAATATCCGCCGCGCAGGCGGCATCCCGATCCTTGCAGTCAACAACGACTGTGCTGAGGAATACGCGGATCTCGCTGACGGACTTCTCTTAAGCGGCGGTAAAGACGTTGAACCAAAGCTCTACGGTCAGGAAAAGATGTTTGACTTCGTCATCACAGACCCACAGCGCGACGATCTGGAATACAAGATCATCAAGGCCTTCGTTGACCGCAGGAAACCGATCTGGGGCATCTGCCGCGGAATCCAGATCTTAAACGTATACTTCGGCGGTACTCTCACCCAGGATATCCCGACACAGCTCGGCGGTGATCACTCCAAGGGTGTCTGCCATCAGGTGACGCTCAAGAAAGATTCCATCTTAGGAAACCTTTACGGCGAGTCCATGGAAGTAAACAGCTACCACCATCAGGCCCTCGACAAGCTCGGCGAAGGTCTCCAGGCCATCGCATGGGGCGAGTCCAACGGACACACTTTCACAGAGGCTGTGCAGCACGAGACTCTTCCGATCTGGTCCGTACAGTGGCACCCGGAGCGCATGACCGGCCCGGTTACAAACCCGAAGGAATGTGCCGACTCTCTTCCGATGTTTGAGTACTTCGTGAAGCAGTGTGCAAAATAAGCCGCGTCAATAAACGCAGGTCTGAAATTTAAAACTGAATCCATATATAAACGCCGCATTTATTCTGCCGTTAAGAATAGTGCGGCGTTTGTTACTGTTCAGCAGGTCTGTGCAGACCATAAGAAAATATGACAACAAAAAATGGCAGGACGCTTTCTGGATCACATTGAAAAGCATTCTGCCATTATATTGTCTTAATTATTTATTCTGTCAAAATTATTCCAACTAATTACTTGGAAGCCTTTGTCTCGTCAAGCTTCTTCGGTGAATCGTCTGCAACGTCCTCCGGACCTTCTGCAGCAGTCTCGTTGCTCTTGAGGTCGATCTTCTCTCCGGCCTTGTAGCTCTTATCTACAAGTGCCTTTCCTCCCTCAGTAACAACTTTTACATCAAGGGAGAACTGGTTCCAGAGTGTTCCGAAGGAATCAGTGCTGGAATTCTCAAGATCCATGCTCTGTGCAGCGATGATATCGTTGAACTGCTTAACCATTGTCACAGCATATTCCATAGCGTCATCGTTTGTTGTGTCGTTCTTTACTGTCCATGTGAGACCGATGTTTAATGCGGACTCATCATAAGTGAACTCCATCTTTACAGACTGCGGGAATGCAGATGTGTCGTTGAACAGTCCGTCGCACTCGCTCTGTGCCTGCTCCCAGTCGTACATCGTCGTCTCTACAGTCTCATCCTCTACAAGGAAGTTCTGGTCTCTCGGAAGTGTCTCGTCGTCATCCGTCTCCATTTTTGCCGGATCCACTTCTTCACTTCCGGATACCGGTGCATCTGTTGAAATGCTGCTCTTTGTACATCCGCCAAGGGCAAGAACTACTAAAGACAGCACAGCCATTCTCTTTAATAATTTCATGATAAAATTCCTCCTCTGAATTCAACGGATCTCCCATTATGCTAAATAGAATTTTCCGGGAAATCGGCATACTCACGTATTATATACGATTCCCTTTTATTTTTGAAGTCCTTTTCTCAAATTTACACAAATAATTCATGATTTTGTAATGTTTTTCCAGTGGTTCCGGTGGGAGTCCGCCGATCACAGCTGAAAAAGTTCCTGCCAGGATCATTTTCCATGCATAGAACCTACCGGACATCCTGTCCATCTGTATCTTTGCTTCGGTTTTTTTTGACATTAGCAGTATCTTTCACGATATACACCGGCCTGTCCTTGATCTCCGCAAACAGGATCGCGATATACTCGCCGATGATCCCCACGATCACAAACAACACGGAAAACATAAACGAGATCAGTACCACGATGGTCGCATAGCCGTTCGGCGCCCCATAGATTTTCCAGGTATAGACGGTATAGATCACCATGATCAGTCCGAAAAGCGCTGTGATCACACCGGAATAGATTCCAAGCTTTAACGGCAGATCAGAAAAGCACAGGATCGTGTTGATGGAAAATTTGAACAGACTCTTTAAGCTGTACTTGCTCTCCCCTGCAAAACGCGGTCTCGCCTCGTACTCGATGGTGGTCTTCTCAAAACCGATGCTCTGGACATAGCCCCGCAGGAAGCGGACCTTCTCCCGGTAGTTGTTCCTGAGAACCTCCGCCGCGTTTTTGCTCACCGCAAAAAAGTCCGAGGCGTTGGCCTCAAACTTCACATCGGAGAGATGGTTGATCAGCTTGTAGAATGCCGCGGATGTGACATTCTTCACCAGCCCAGCCGTCTTATTCCTCGTGCGGACCATGCTGATCACTTCATATCCCTCGTCAAATTTTTCCACGATCTCCGGCAGGCACTCCGGCGGATGCTGCAGGTCCGCGTCCATGCAGACGATACCGTCACCGCCCGCATAGTCCAGCCCTGCGATCATCGCCGCCTCATGCCCGAAGTTCCTGGAAAAATTGACGATCTTCACTTTTTCGTCCGACGCCGCGAACTCCTTTAGGATCGAAAGGGACTGATCCCTGCTGCCGTCGTTCACGAACAGGAACTCATAGTCCCAGTTTCCCGGCAGCCTTTTCAGGATCTTCCCTGTCTCTGCATAGAATTCTCTTAGCGCCAGCTCCTCGTTGTATACCGATACAACGACCGAAAGCAGTTTAGTCATAAATTTTGATCTCCATATCGGAATGTTCCGGAATCTGTTTTTCCTCCGGCGGAAGCTTCATGTAGTCGCCGTAAAGCTGCGTCAGAAGCTCATCCCAGCCGGCCGGAGCGTAGAACCTTGTGTCCTCAAAAGGCATCTCAACGACCTCATCGTCCCACTCTCTCTTCATCTCCACATAGAACCAGTTCGGCGCGTAACCCGTGTAGAAATATAACGGGCGCTCTTTCCTGCTGTCCATATGGCACAGGGCATTCCACAGCTTCCAGATCACCGGGAATGGGATCAGCTTTCCGATGGTCGCGAGAACTGCCACAAAAAGCTTCATAACGCCCTTGTAATCGCTGTAATCGATCTCATACCGGTGTCCCAGGGCAAATCCGTAGAGAACGCAGTGGGAGAGCTTTGTGAGCTTCTTCGCGAGCTTTCCCTCCGGAAGTCCGTCCACGATGAACAGGTCCACATTCAGGCGGCTGATCTTATCGTCATAGAACTCCATCTTTCCGGAGTCCTCAAACTTCTGGCTTTTATTGTAGGTCACACGGGAGATAAAGTCGTAGAACGCCTTTCCGCCATGGTACTCGTTCGGCTCCACAAAGGACATGTCCTCCGGCAGCTCCCGTCTTACGACCTTCGCGAACATCTCGTAGTTCTTTCTCGTGAACATGACGTCCACATCGTCATCCCACGGGATGAAGCCGCCGTGGCGCACCGCGCCCAGAAGCGTGCCGGAATCCAGTGCGTACTTGATCTTGTACTTTCTACAGATCCGGTCGATCTCCTTTAAAAGCTTTAAGTTGACCTCATGGACTTTCGTCAGGTCAAAGGATTTTTCTCCGCTCACTGTAACAGCCCCTCTTTAATCACTTTTGCCATATAGTCGATCTTTTCGTCTGTCATTCCCGGATAAACGCCAACCCAGAAGGTGTCACTCATGATCCGGTCCGTATTTTCCAGGGTTCCTACTACGCGGTAGCCCTTTTTCTCTGCTCTCATCTCGTCGAAGCACGGATGCTTAATGAGGTTTCCGGCAAACAGCATTCTCGTCTGGATGCCTTTGCTCTCGATGTACTGGACGAGTTTATTTCTGTCAGTTCCCTCTTTACATGTGATCAGGAAGCCGAACCAGCTTGGTCTGGAATTCTCAGCCGGTACCGGAAGGATCAGACGGTCCTCTGTCTCAGCGAGAGCTGCTCTCAGGCGGTCGAAGTTGTGGCGTCTGCGCTCCACGAAGGTCGGGAATTTCTCGAGCTGGGCACATCCGATGGCTGCCTGGAGGTCTGTGGCTTTCAGGTTATATCCGAAATGGGAATATACATATTTGTGGTCATAGCCAAGCGGAAGCTCACCGTACTGTCTGTCAAAGCGGTGTCCGCAGAGGTTGTCATGTCCGGACGGGCAGACACAGTCACGGCCCCAGTCGCGGAAGGAACGGATGATCTTGTTTAACAGCGGATTGTCCGTGTAAACGGCTCCGCCCTCACCCATGGTCATGTGGTGCGGCGGATAGAAGCTGGATGTTCCGATATCGCCTACGGTTCCGGTGAATTTCTCCTCACCGTTGATGGTGTATCTGGAGCCTAACGCGTCGCAGTTGTCCTCAACGAGCCACAGGTTATGTTTCTCACAGAATTCCTTCACTGCCTTTAAATCGAACGGGTTTCCGAGTGTATGGGCGATCATGACTGCCTTTGTCTTATCGGAAAGTGCCGCCTCTAACTTCGTGACATCGATATTGTACTGCGGGATCGTCACGTCAACGAACACCGGGACAGCGCCATACTGGATCGCTGGAGTTACGGTGGTCGGGAAACCTGCCGCAACAGTGATGATCTCGTCCCCGCGCTTTACACGGCGCTCGCCGAGAAGCGGGGATGTAAGTGTCATGAATGCGATCAGATTTGCGGAGGAACCGGAGTTTACGAGGGCGCAGTAGCGCACACGAAGGTACTCCGCGAGTTTTTTCTCGAACTCATCCGTGTAACGTCCGGATGTAAGCCAGAACTCCAGGGAGCTGTCCACAAGGTTTACCATCTCCCTGCTGTCGTACACACGGGACGCGTACGGAATACGGTCTCCCTCATGGAATTCCTTTTTCTGGTTATGGAATTTATTGGCATATTCGGCTACGAGGTCAAGGATCTCTTTTCTTGCCTCCGCCTCTGTCTTGTTTTCAAACATAACTTTTTCCTTTCCTGATGATACAGCAGACCAATTTCTGAACTCGTTCCTGCTGTATACAATGTTTCATTTGCCGGGAAGTTTCTGCACGCACCTCCAGGTTTCCTGTCTTTTTCAAATAGTGGACTATTTTCTTCTGTTCTACTGGAACATCTCCTTGATCTGTCTGTCCATGACAGCCACAACATCGCCGTTCTTCTCATACTCCTGGCACCACTCAACGGTGAGTCCGATGGCTTCCTTCACGCCATAACGCGGATGCCATCCAAATGTGGTCTTCAACTTGGAGCAGTCGAGTTTTAAGAAGTTTGCCTCGTGAGGACCTCCGTCGCTCTTGTTTTCCCAGGAAAGTCCATTTCCCCAGGCGCTGCAGAACATGTCCACAAGCTCACCCGTGGTCACGCAGTCCTTGTCATCCGGTCCCACGTTGTAGTATCCGGCGTATTTTCCGTCCTCATACTGGGCCTTCGCAACCATGAGATATGCCGCTAACGGCTCCAGCACATGCTGGTACGGGCGGGTAGAATGCGGATTGCGGACAACGATCGGCTTTTTCGCCATCGCCGCGCGGACGCAGTCCGGAACGATACGGTCATTCGCGAAGTCGCCGCCGCCGATGACATTTCCCGCACGGCAGGTTGAGATCGCGCAGTGTCCGTCCGCAAAGAAGGACTTCCTGTAGCTGTGTGTCACAAGCTCGGAACATGATTTGCTGTTGGAATACGGATCATAGCCGTCCAGGCGGTCCACCTCGCGGTAGCCGTACTCCCACTCCCTGTTCTCGTAGACCTTATCCGTCGTCACGTTTAAGAAAGACTTCACGCACGGATTCAGGCGGACACACTCCAAAATATTGACGGTGCCAATGACGTTCGTCTCGTAGGTGTAGACCGGATCCTTATAGGAGTCCCGCACGATAGGCTGTGCCGCCAGATGTAAGACGATCTCCGGTTTTGTATCCTCGAATACCTGCTTTAAATGGGCGAGGTCCCTGATGTCACCGATGACAGAATTCATCTTACCCTCAAGACCTGCCATGTTGAACAGTGCCGGGTCTGTCGGCGGGTTTAAGGAATATCCTGTGACCTCCGCCCCCGCGTTTACAAGGATCCTGGAAAGCCAGGTTCCCTTAAAGCCGGTATGTCCGGTTACGAGGACCTTCTTTCCTTTATAAAAGTTAAATACTTCTTCCAAATTCATTTTCGTATCTCCATTTACGGATTTTTGCTCTCCGCGCAGCCGTTTTCTGCGATCCTCACAGCGGCTTCCGGAAAGCAGGCGTGTGAACCTATTCCCAGATCTTCCACGGCGCGTTTCCTGACTGCCACATCGCCTCTAACTGCTGTTTCTCGCGCTGGGTATCCATGCACTTCCAGAATCCCTCGTGGCGGTATGCCATGAGCTCGCCGTCCTTTGCGAGGTTTCTTAACGGTGCCTGCTCGAATACGGTGGAATCGCCCTCAATGTAGTCGAATACGCCCGGATTTAATACCATGTAACCGCCGTTGATCAGGCTGCCGTCATCGTCATTCTTCTCGCGGAAGGAATTGATCTTTCCGTTATCCTCGAGGTCGAGGACACCGAAGCGCTGTCCGATATTGACTGCCGTGATGGTTGCGAGCTTTCCATGGCTTCTGTGGAACTCTTCCAGTGCCTTTAAGTCGATGTTTGCGAGACCGTCGCCGTAGGTCAGCATAAACGGCTCATTTCCCACATACTCTTTGATCCTCTTTACGCGTCCGCCGGTCATGGTGTTGAGTCCTGTGTCGATCAGAGTCACCTTCCACGGCTCCGCATAGTTGTTGTGGACCTTCATGCTGTTGTTCGCAAGATCGAAGGTCACATCAGATGTGTGAAGGAAGTAATCCGCAAAGAACTCCTTTACCACATACTGTTTGTATCCCAGACAGATAATAAATTCGTTATACCCGAACTGGGAATAATATTTCATGATATGCCACATGATCGGCTTCTCACCGATCTCGATCATCGGCTTTGGTTTTAAATGACTCTCCTCGCTGATCCTTGTTCCGAATCCTCCTGCCAGGATTACTACTTTCATAGGTTTACCTCCATATATTCCAACCGTTTTCTTTGAGGACCGTAAGTGCTTCCCGGCATCCCGGTTTGTGATACTCCAGCGCGTCCTCCAGTGTTTTGTCTGACTCGTTTTCAAAATTTAATAAGATCTGTTTTACCTCGTCCCGGTTATGTTCTTTCCGGTACTTTCCGAAGCGGAATTCCTCCGCCGTCGTCATCACGTTTCCGATGAGGAACATGGCGGCGAGGGCGATCGATAATCTCTTTACCAGCTTTGGCAAAGGAACCTTTTCAGTCCTACTGATATGCTGTGCCCCTTTCGGCTCTGTGCCTCTGCTTTCCCTGCATTCTTCCTTTTTACAGAATCCGCACTTCGCAGCCAGAGCGAACGTAAGAAAGATTCCGATCACACCGATCTGATACTGCAGCGCATACCGGGAACTCATCCCATACTTGTCATTCGGCATGAAGATATACCGGCTCACAAGCACCATCAGGTGGTTCATACCACCGCCTGCCAGGAGCATCAGCGGCAGGATCGTCTGTTTCTCGATCCGGTAATAAAAATTCATCCACAGCGCAAAGAAATACGCAAACAGGACGATCACGCCGACCGCGCACCAGACCTTCCCCGGAATCCCTGCAAAGCTCCTGTCAATCAATTCTACTCCAAAAACCATGGAAGCAAAAGACTTAAGAAGAAATTTAATAAAAAATTTCGGATCCTGTCGGAAAGCCGTAAAGAGCGGCACATTTACCGCCCCCGAATACTCGTAAACCGCCTGGGAGTTGCTCCAGAGGTAAATGAGAAACGGAATGACTGCCACTGCGATCAGGGCGATCACGCGGGCGGTTCCGATTCCGGCAAGATCATCTGAAATTACACCGATCACGCCAGCGTTTTCCCTGCCTTTGCCCGATACGTTTTTCCTATCCGTGCTGCTTAAATTCTGTCTGTCGGCCTTTGCCTGATATTTTCCAGATAAACTCTTTGCAATTACAATATCGCGCACGTAAATAAACAGGTACGCCATCACGATCGTTACCGTGTAGATCGCGCAGTACGGTCCCGCCGCCCCTATGGTGATCACAAACGGCAGTACAAAGAGAAGTACAAGCTCCGATTTCTTCGCGTTTCGGAATCCCTTTTCGTACACCTGATCCAGCAGGGCATAATTCCAGAAAAACAATCCGAATGCCAGGAAATGCGCCCATCCGGTTCCGTTGTACAGCATCTCCCACTTATTAAGGCTGAACATAACGATCATCATCGCCGCGTACCAGACCGGGCAGAGTTCCTTTTTCCTGCTGTACCGGCCGATGACCAGGGCGGAGAGTCCAAATCCGAGGATGCCCATGATCCGGTCCACAGTGACGCTGTATCCAAAGATCATGACATTCAGTCCGCGCTCTAAGAAGTTCACCGGAATTCTTGTGAGCAGATCCGCCACAAAAAACTTATCCGGGTTCCACACGTCCGGCAGATAGGAATTGATGAGCCGGATATAATCGGAATACACCATGTCAATGGCGGAGCGCCTGATATATGCCAGATAAAAAATCATCCCCAGAACTGGAAGTCCGATATAGACATAGCTTTTCTTATTCTTCATGATCTCCTCCGCCTGCTGCGGTTCTTCCTACGTTATTTCCTGCATGTTCCGCTGCCGGTCTTCTTTTCGGTCTGCGGCGGCGTCTCGCTGTCGGATCTGCTGCGCCTTCATTCTGTGTCTGCCTTGCTGCAATATTCCCCTGCGTCCGCTTTTCCGCTTCTCCACTCTTCCGCTTCAATTGCGGTGCTGTGTTCTTCTTTGACTTTTCTGACTTCACTGTCTCTTTCTTATCAGTTCCCGCTGTCCATCCGCCGGTTGGCTGACTGAGTGTCACGATCCTCATGGAAGTCTGGGGCTGTACCTGGCGCGGTTGGCGATCTGTCTCTTTCCCATGACACACAGTGCGTTTTTCTGTCGGCTTTACCGTTTTTTCTGTCGGCTCTGCTATTTTTTCTGTCGGCTTTGCTGCCTTACTCTGCGGTGCAGTCTCGCGAACCATTCCTGCTGCCTCAGCCTGCTCTCTGGCTGCTTTCGCGCGCTTTCTTCTCTGACGCCTCTTCGCGGAAGAACTCAGCTTCTCCGGCTGGGCATTCTCTGCGGTCTTCTCTACAATCTTTACTTCCCTGCTCTGCTGGGCTTTATTGACCGCTGTTTTTACTTCTCTCTTCTGCTGAGTTCTCTCCGACGTCTCATTCTTTCCAGCTGCCTTCCCATTGCTGCCGTTCTGCGGCTTTCTCAATGTCTGCTTATTCTCAGTGCTTTTCTGTTCCGCCGTTTTCTTTCCCTCGGTCTTCTGAACCACTCTCTGATTGCCGCTTACCTTTGCGTCCTGCCTCGCGTTCCCGCCACTGGTCTGCTTTCCGCCTTCACGCTTCCGGGCATGTCCCTGTCCGCTGTTCTTCGCCTGGCTTTTTCCTGCCTGACTCTGTCCTCCACTCTTTGACTGCCCCTGTCTGCGTCCTTTCATCTGTGCCACGGACGTCTTCTTCACGCTCGCCCCATGGCACCCCGTCTGGCTCTTTTTAACCGCCGGTCCTCTCTGTTTCCGCCGGTTTGCGTGGTGGTCAGCGACGATCCGCAGAACATCTTCCATATAATTGTACTGATTCCAGGCATCTTCCTTAGAAACATAGTTCTCATGAACCGCCTTGTTTCCGATCACGCGGATCTCGTTCAATTCCCACTTTCCGACCCGGTCCAGATACCCATTCTCGTCGAGCCACCATCCAAACTGCTGGAATGTCATGACTCTCTGACGCTTTCTCCCGTTCATCCGGTAAGTTTCGCGCTGTCCTCTTCCATCCGGACCGCTCTTGGCGTTCGCCATCGCCTGGGCAGAATTGTCGAGCTCGATCCCATTAAATTCCGCCACCAGCTTCAGAAACAGTTCCAGATTCTGGCGGCCCTTTACCATAGCCGCATTATACTCCCCGCGCCGCAGCCATTGCTTTTCCTTCTTGAGTTCCCGCTTTACGGGAGCAAGATGGGCAGTCATGTCCCTCTTCCTCAGGAAATACCCGAGTACAAGGAACAGGACCACAGCAACGGCAAAGCCCGCGCACATTGGAGCCCACTGCTGTCCATTCATTCTTCTGATTCTCCTTTTTTACTGTCGCAGCCTTCTCCGGCTGCCCTTTTGCAGAAAATTTCATTCCTGCGTTTTCCCGTTGGTCCGCAAAAATTTCTGCGGACCTGCCTCTTTTACTGGTCTACCACCTTCACGACCATCGCCAGATTTTCCTCCCCGCGGTGTTCCTTCGCCCCTTTCACATAGAAGTTGCAGGAAAATTCCACGGTAAATCTCTGATACGGCGCAGCCGGGATCTCGTAGTACATCGTGTTGTCCGTAAATACAAGATCAGCCATCTGCCGTCCGTTCACCTTGATCTTACAGGTCTCACCGCCTGTAAGCCTGCCCGGGTAGTAGCACTTTAAGGTCAGCTTGCTGCTCTCACCGTTTGTCAGAACGATCTTCGCGTGCTCATCGATCCATCCGTCCGAATAGCTGCCGAAAGGCGTGTCGAACCTCTGCCTCTTCACGATCTCCGTCACATCGTTGTATGCGTTGTGCTCCGGATCCTCACACAGGATCACCATGTCATCCGTGATCTCTTTGAGATCCATGTCACTGTCGATAAACTTGAGCTTCGGAACATTTGTTTTATCTTTTGCATATACTTTCAGGAATGTTTCAGCATTAAAATCACTGATCTCAAAATCCTTCCCGATGATGTAGATCTCCTTGTCGAAGATATCGTCCCCGTATGTTCCGTATGTCTTCTCCGCCAGGGAATTATACTGGCTCTGGGGCGCCCACAGATACAGGTTGTCCCAGTTGTCCCGGTAATATGTCTCCACCGGGAAGATCAGGCAGCCGTACAACAGCACCAGGATCCCCGCCTTCCCCATCACCCGTGACAGGTAGGCAAAGAACAGAAGCGCCGCCGCGTAAGCCACATAGACCCAGCGCATCTCCACACGGATCGTCACGCTGGAGCTGCCGATGCAGAGTGTGATAAACACAAGGAACAGCACCGCGTTCTTTAAATGGCAGACGATCTCATACCGCGCCCGGATCATACCGATCACAGCCGCCAGAACGCCGACACCCAGAATTGCCTCCGCCGCCAGGATTAGATTTTTGATTCTATCCGGGCTGTCCGCAAACGGTTCGATACAGAGGTGGAGCGGTCCGGAGTTTCTCCCAAACACGAGTCCCACCTGGTTCAGTGCCTGTCCAATGGCGTCCGTGAACTTAAAAGTATCTGCCACGTCAGTTCCGCCGGTTCCCGCCGGTGAAAGCGTTCCGATAGTGTAAAGGCGGATCATCTGGATCGCGCCGAACACGAAAAGCGTGATCACGAAAAGCAGGAGCTTCGGGAGATGGAAACCAACCTTCTCCTCAGCCGCTGCTGTGCGGGCCGCCGCCTCTTTTTTATTCTGCGCCCCGCGGCTCTGTCCTCTTCCGCGGCTTCGTCCCGGCTCCGCGGCGCGGTTCGGTTCACTATTTCTCCCTGTCTCCGCTGTCACAGTCTCCGGCGCCAGTCCCTTTCCAAATCCGAGGGCTACTGCCAGAAGCAACAATGGAAGAAGCGCCATATACCGTTCGTGAATGAAGCTGACCACGAAATACAGGAGGTTTGCCATGAGAAAGGCCCCCGTTTTTTTCTCATTCACATACCGGTACAGAAACCACAGTATCCCCAGCGCTGCCCAGAGCGCCAGGCTCTCCATCAGACCGTAAAACTGGCCGATCTGATAATATGCCATTCTGGATGACAGGTAGAGAATCCCCACAGCGAAGCTTATGATCCTTCGCCCGTCGCTGAATGACACCGCCATCCTGTAAATGCTGTATGCGATTCCCGTATTCAGGATGATGTTGAATGGAACCATCCATTCCACATGTCCCCCGATGAAGAAAAGCTCCAGCCAGGACGCCAGATAAAACAGGAAGCGGAAGCGGCTGCTGCCCATTGGGAATACATACTCCGTAAATGACTGGTTCCCGTAGCAGGACCAGAGATACAGGTCATCCATGTAAAGTCCCTTTAATTCCACTTCACGGTTGATCCAAAATCCAAATCCCAGAAAGATCGCAAAGATGAGGAGCTCCGGGCTCCACCTCCTCCACACTTTCAGGATCTTCTCCTGTAAATTCATGTCTTATCCCCTTACTGCTGTTCTCCGGGCCAGTATTTTTCAGTAAACTCCGCTAAAAGCGCCTCACTCTCCTCCTCGGTGAGGTTCTTCGGATCAGACGAGAATACCGCAAGCCCGTTTCCGTTTTCATACAGGAGATCCATAAGATACCCCTGTTTTAAGAGACCTGTCACGTTCCGGAATCCATCCGTTCCAGGCTTTAAGTATCCGCTTCCGAGATAGATGTAATCTACTCCCGCGAATGTAAAGAAGTCCGCCAGCGCCTCCGGGCTGGATGAGAGATTAAAGTTTCCACCGCTTCCCTCAATGTCCGTGTAACTCTGAGTGCTGCACGGGAACCTCAGCATTTCCGGCTGCTCACCGAATACGACGACGCGGGTTCTCGGGTTCTCCGCCAGGATATCCCATATCTTCTCATTTCCGTAGAAAGCAAGCAGTTCATGGGACTCTTCCATATGATCATAATATCCCTTGTGGATGAACTTCACCGGTGTCAGTCCCAGGGTTCCGCCCCAGTTGCTGACCGCCGTGATGGTCACATTAAAGAGAATAAACGGTACCAGCATCCTGCATATGGACCCGCGCAGGAAACCGCTCTTTAATTTTCCTACCACAATCACCGCCATGATCGCTGACAGCGCATAGAGAAGCAGGAAATAGTTGCCGTCCACCTGCCATAACAGGTAAAGAGCCATGAGACTCATGAGTCCGTTCGTCACAAATACCAAGGCCAGACAGATCAAGGTATTTTTCTCTTTCTGCCTCGATCTTCTCACATCCGCCAGCACCGGCAGACAGACGAGAAGAAGAAAGAGCAGAAGCAGCGGTGTGCCCCAGGCAATCCGCACATGGGCCATGTCCTCGCCCACAGGGGCCATGAGGACACCATAAATTCTCTTTAAAATGTGCTTTAGTCCCTCGATTGAGATCAGGGACCCTCCGTTCGACGGCAGACTTTCAAACCGGTACGGGTACCTCACGGTAAATCCGAGGGCCGCCCAGATCGAGTTGAACACGGATGTCAGCGGAAGTCCCGTATGCAGCCATGTCCGGTACCAGATGAGAAGCCACATCGGGATCATATAAATACAGGAAGGAAGAAAACTTCCCTTCAGCCGGAATTTCAGCTGTCTCGTGAGCAGGATATAAAGCCCCGCCGTTCCAGCGGCCACCGTTGAAAATACAAGTGCCGTTGGCTTTAACACAAGCGTCATCAGGTAGGCGTCCACCGCCAGCACGAGATACGCGCTCCTCTGTCTGCGAATATAGAGCAGAAGAAACAACAGCAGTACAAGCTGCATAAACACCGTCATAGAGTCCGTCTTTGCCGTGATGGACATGTTCATGATTCCCGGAATGCAGGAGAGAAGTGTCATGCATCTCACCGCATACCTTCTTCCGACAAACAGCTCCACGATCTGTCCCGCCGCGATCAGAGTGCCGACAGTCATCCAGATCTGGAAGCTCAGGAAAAATCCGTAGGACGGCAGCCCGGAGATCGGTAAAAGCAGTGTCTCAAGACCTTTCGAATAGGTGTACACCACATTGACCATTCCGAGATTTTCATAGATTCCGCCGCCGTTGTCCAGAACATACTCATTCCGCAGTCCGTAATGGAGGGAATCGTAGTCGGCACAGATATTCATTCGTCCCGCCTGCAAAAGGATCATGGCGAACATCAGCGCGATACAGATGGACATCTCCAGGGAGATCATGGTTCTCTGCGGCACGCGTTTCCACGGCATTCCGCTATCTCCCGCCGCCCTCAATTCCATCATCCGGTACCCAGCCAGAAGTCCAGCGATGACCACTGTGAGAAACCGGAAGCTTGTGATCCCACATCCGAAAAACAGGGATCCCAGGCAGAACAGGCATATCATAAATCCACTTCCAAGAAGGAAGTCCGCCAGCCCTGTGATCACATGGTACTCCCTCCATCTGTGCTCACGGTCCATCCCTCTGCGGATCCGTGCGCCTAGCATCAAAAGCACCAGCACATACGCGCCGGACAGGATCATCGCCGTGAATGCCTGGTGGATCCAGAGAAATCCGGCTGTGATGAGAAGTACCGCACCTGTCCGGATCCGGTTCGATTCAATTTTCCAGATCGTGAACAGGTATAAAAAGAACAGCACCGCGATCTCCGTCAGAAGGTCGATGGTCTCCGTTCTTCTGAGCCTGATCCCGTCTACGCCTGTCACATAAACCTGTCCGATGGCAACTAACAGTGCGGGTACCGCCGCCAATGCCAGAATAATTAACGAGGCACATTCCCGTCTCTTCATAATTTTCCCCCGGTTGCGGTTCTTCTCCGGCATGATTCCTGCTGTCTGCCCATTCGCACATCCGGATATCGTCCGCAGGCATTCATAGGATTTTTCAACATCATGCAGACATGTATTATCATATCGGTACTATTCCGCATAAAATCTGTCTTCCAGCATCAGGCAGAGCGCATGGTAGATCGGCAGGTGGAGTTCCTGGATCTTATAGGTCTCCTGCTCCGGCACGATAATAGCGACATCTGCGAGCTTTGCGAGCTTTCCGCCTGTCTTTCCCGTAAGACCGACAACTTTAAGTCCCTTTGCCTTTGCGGTCACAGCGGCATACATCACATTCTCAGAGTTTCCGGAGGTGCTGATTCCGAGGAACACATCCCCTGCTTTTCCGTAGCCGTTTAACTGCTGTGCGTAAGAGAGCATTCCATCCACATCGTTTGCGAATGCTGAGGAGAGAGCCGCATGGTTTGTGAGGGCGATGGCCGGGAGCCCGCCCTGAAGCTTTTTCGCCAGTTCTTCCCCTCTCTCCGGGTCTGTCTGCTTTAACGCCTCGGCGAGTTCCGCAGATACCGGGCGACGCTTTACAAAACCTTTCATCAGCTCTCCGACGATATGGTCAGAGTCTGCGGCACTTCCGCCGTTTCCGGCGATCAGAAGCTTTCCTCCGTCCTCATAGCATGTCTCCAAGATCTTGTATGCATCCTCGATCTGCCCCTTTACGGATTCCAGAACCGGGTATCTCTTTACTAATTCTTCAATCATTTCTTTCTCCTTTTTGTCCCGCCCGATCATTGATACGCATAATGGGCAGGCAATGCCATTTTCATGCTATCCATTTTAACACATAAGCGCCTGTCTTTCCACCGCCAAATTACTTACAATCGCCCCAAAATGAAAAGAATGTGCCTTAGCACATTCTCGCGCCTCGCGCGGCCGCTTGCGACAATCTACATCTTTGCGCGAGTGTGCATCTTTGGCACGTCAGTGCCTTTTTATGTAACGGGGAATTCCTCGGAATTTCCTGTTACATGAAAAAATCCGCAGGAAGTCATCTTCCTGCGGATCAAAACATTCAAAGTATAAAAGTTGATTACTTAAGAGTAATCTTAGCGCCTTCAGCCTCAAGTTTTGTCTTGATGTCGTTAGCTTCGTCTTTGGATGCACCCTGCTTAAGAACCTTCGGAGCGCCGTCTACAACGTCCTTAGCTTCCTTGAGGCCAAGACCTGTTACTTCACGAACAACTTTGATAACTTTAACCTTGTTCGGGCCTACTTCTGTAAGCTCAACGTCGAACTCAGTCTTCTCTTCCTCTGCTGCTGCGCCAGCGCCTGCTGCTGCAACTACTACGCCTGCTGCTGCGGATACACCGAACTCTTCCTCACAAGCCTTTACTAATTCGTTTAACTCTAATACGGATAATTCCTTGATAGCTTCGATAAACTCAGCGGTTGTTAACTTTGCCATTATAATTTACCTCCATAATAATTTATATTTCACGTTTGTTTTTCACAACTTTTATACAGCATCTATGCTGCCTTTGACGGGATCACGCGATGCGTGTTTCCGCCTGCAGGACCGGGATGAGGATTAAGCCTCTGCCGGAGCTTCTGCGCCTTCGCCGTTCTTCTCTGCGATCTGGTTGAGAACGCGTGCGAAGTTTGTGATCGGGGACTGCATGCTTCCAAGAAGTCTTCCAAGAAGAACCTCTCTGGACGGGATGCTTGCGATCACACCGATACCTGCTGCATCGTAGTATGTTCCCTCTACAACGCCGCCTTTTAATTCAAGCTTGTCAGCTTTCTTTGCGAACTCAGCTAATACTCTGGCCGGAGCTGTTGCATCTTCTTTAGAAACAGCAAGTGCTGTCGGTCCTTCAAGATGCGGCTCAAGTGCTTCGAACTCAGTTCCCTTTGCAGCGAAGCGGATCATTGTGTTCTTATATACTTTATAAGAAACACCAGCTTCTCTTAACTGTTTACGAAGAGCAGTATCCTGCTCAACAGTTAATCCACGGTAGTCAACGACTACAGCAGACTTTGCTCCGTTGAGGACTTCAGCGATCTCAGCAACTACCGGCTGCTTTAATTCAACTTTTGCCATGAATGGTTTACCTCCTGTTTTATTTAGTATTGGATTCGCCGTCACAGCATTTTTTCGCTTATCAGAAAAACCTCTCTGTCCGCAGACCGAGAGGTTTACAAAATTCTGTGTGAGTTTTGTACGTCCCTCGGCAGGTGTTTTTACCTTACGCCTTACGGCACCTGCTGTCTTCGGCATTCAATACCCAAATAGTTTATCATAATATATTTGGATTGTCAATCACTTTTTTAGTTTTTTGCATTAAAATACTGCCAGACGGTCAATCCGGCTGTACGCCGCTGGGGCGCAGAACCAGATCAATGTCTGACAGTTAAAATGACACAATCGACTAGTTTGTTAACTTAGCTACGTTTAACTTAACGCCCGGGCCCATTGTGGAAGTAAGAGTAACGCTCTTTAAGTAAGCGCCCTTTACTGTGCTCGGTTTTGCTTTGTTGATTGCATCCATAAGCGTCTGGAAGTTGTCCGCTAACTGTTCTTCTGTGAAAGAAGCCTTACCTACTGGCACGTGAATGATGTTTGTCTTATCGAGTCTGTACTCAATTTTACCAGCTTTGATCTCTTTGATAGCTTTTGTAACGTCCATTGTTACGGTACCAGCCTTCGGGTTCGGCATTAAGCCCTTCGGTCCAAGTACACGGCCAAGACGTCCAACAACGCCCATCATATCCGGTGTAGCAACAACTACATCGAAATCTAACCAGCCTTCGTTCTGGATCTTCGGGATTAAATCCTCTGCTCCAACGAAGTCAGCGCCTGCAGCCTGAGCCTCATCAGCCTTCGGTCCTTTAGCGAATACAAGGATACGAACAGTCTTACCTGTTCCGTGCGGCAGAACTACTGCACCACGGATCTGCTGATCAGCATGACGGCCATCACAGCCTGTTCTTAAGTGAGCCTCGATTGTTTCATCAAATTTAGCAACAGCAGACTTTTTAACTAATGCGATTGCATCTGCTGTATCATAAAGAGTAGCGCGGTCGATAGCTTTTGCCGCTTCTACGTATCTTTTTCCTCTTTTCATTATAAAAAACCTCCTGTGGTAGTGTCGGGAGTCCTCCCTCCCACGTGATTGTTGCTGTATATGGAGGTCCATCCTCCATTCAGTCGCTTACGATCAGTCTGTTACGGTGATACCCATGGAACGAGCAGTACCAGCGATCATGCTTGTAGCAGCCTCGATGCTTGCAGCGTTTAAGTCTGGCATCTTGAGCTCAGCGATCTTCTGTACCTCAGCTCTTGTAAGAGTAGCTACCTTTGCTTTGTTCGGTGTTGCGGAACCGGATTTGATCTTTGCAGCCTTCTTTAATAATACAGCAGCCGGCGGAGTCTTTGTGATGAAGCTGAAGCTTCTGTCAGCGTAAACTGTGATAACAACCGGGATGATCATATCGCCCTGATCAGCAGTCTTAGCGTTGAACTCCTTTGTGAACTGTACGATGTTTACACCGTGCTGTCCAAGAGCCGGTCCAACTGGCGGAGCCGGTGTTGCCTTGCCGGCAGGAATCTGTAATTTAATATAACCTGTAACTTTCTTTGCCATAATTAGGCACCTCCTAAATAATGTGGTAATGTCGGGGATTTCCCTCCCACGCGGGCACAAAGTCCGTTTTCCTAAAAAAGGTACGGACGACCGGTCCGGATCTTAGTCCGTTTACGGTCACATCTTCTTGATTTCAGAAAAGCTCAGTTCCACCGGTGTTTCACGGCCGAACATTTCGACGTTGATTGTAATGGACTGCTTGGACTCATTGACGGTTCTAATGACACCGACGGTATCCTTCCATGCGCCGGCCGTAACAACGACGGTATCTCCGACGGCGAAATCCACAACGACATCCGGTGTCTTAAAGCCAAGGCTCATCATCTCTTCTTCTGAAAGCGGCACCGGCTTGGATCCCGGTCCTACGAATCCGGTCACACCTCTGGTGTTCCGTACAACGTACCATGTATCATCATTCATGATCATATGAATCAGCACATAGCCCGGGAACATCTTACGCTCGACCTGCTTCTGAGCACCGTTTTTAAGCTCGATGACTTCTTCCAGCGGGACGGAGACCTCTAAGATCTGATCCTGAAGACCTCTGTTTTCGATTGTTTTCTCAATGTCAACCTTTACCTTATTCTCATATCCGGAATAAGTGTGTACAACATACCATTGTGCTTCTGACATATCTTCACCTCATCCTTAACCAAGTACAATATTGAGACCAAATTTGATGATCAGGTCAAGGGCTGCGATAACAATCCCCAGAATTACTGTTGATACGACTACTACAGCGGTCTCTTTCGTAAGCGTATCCTTATCCGGCCAGATGATCTTATTGAATTCAGCTTTTAAGCCTTTGATAAAGTCCGTTTTAGGGGCTTTCTCATTACTTGCCGTTTCTCCCATAAATTCACGTCCTTCTTGCAAACCGGATTACTTAGTTTCTTTGTGCATCGTATGTCTCTTGCAGAATCTGCAGTACTTCTTTGTCTCCATGCGGTCCGGATGAGTCTTCTTATCCTTCGTCATGTTGTAGTTGCGCTGCTTGCATTCTGTGCATGCCAGTGTAATCTTAGTGCGCACGACTTCCACCTCCGTTTAATTTCTTTGTAAGGCGGCCTTTTCTCTATTCATTGCTATCGTTTTTTGAGCATAAAAAAAAGACCTATATCTTCCATTCGCCCGAACATTGTAACATAAGAATTGCGGCGCGTCAAGCATTTCCTTGAGAAATAAGAGTTTTCGTGGAGTTTTAGTTGATTGGCGGGGCAGGGAACTTTCAGAAAGCAGTGCTTGTGGGATTCAGGGAAGGTTCCTCTAGGCTTGCGGGCGACTGCTAGGGACGAAAAAAAGATGATGCAACTCGCTTCGCTCAGACAAGCATCATCTTTTTTCCAACGCATTCACCTGCGAGCCAAGAGGAACCAGATCCCTGTATCCAGGCACTGCTTTCTGAAAGTTCCCTGCTGCTGTGTAGTTGGCACGCCAAGGAGAAGGGGCACTATTGAGAACAAGATTTTGCGCAAGAGCGGACTTTGGTCAGTTGTCGCGTAAATAAAAAAAGCCTCTCGTTTCCATCTTTCAGGCAACAAGAAGCTTTTCATTATCTAATATTTACAGGACCTTCGATAAAAATTCCTTTGTTCTCTCATTCTTCGGATGCGCGAAGAATTCTTCCGGTGGAGCTTCTTCGAGAATTTTTCCCTGATCCATAAACAGCACGCGGTTTGCAACCTCTCTCGCAAAGCCCATCTCGTGGGTTACAACGACCATGGTCATTCCTTCGTTTGCAAGCTCCTTCATGAGATCCAGTACCTCACCTACCATCTCCGGATCGAGAGCACTCGTCGGTTCATCGAAGAGGATCACATCCGGCTTCATCGCCAGAGCGCGGACGATGGCCACACGCTGCTTCTGTCCGCCGGAAAGAGTGGACGGGTAAACGTCTGCTTTATCCTCAAGACCGATGCGGCGTAACAGCTCAAGGGCTTCCTCTCTCGCCTGTGCCTTGATCTCCGCCTTTGTCTTCGGCGCATCAGGTGCCAGCGTTCCTTTTCTCTTTGCCTTCTTTAACTCTTTACAGCGCACATAGACCGGCGCCATCATGATATTCTCGATCACAGTCATATTGTTGAACAGGTTGAAGTGCTGGAATACCATGCCCATATGGCGGCGGTGGATATTGATGTCCACGCGCATATCGGCGATATCTACGCCGTTAAAAATGATGCTGCCGGAGGTCGGATCCTCCATACAGTTCAGGCATCTTAAAAATGTACTTTTTCCGGAGCCGGACGGACCGATGACTACAACGATGTCACCTTTATTGATGGTCACATTGATTCCCTTCAGGACTTCCAGATCACCAAATGTTTTTTTCAGATCAATGACGTCTATCACTCTTCTTCAGGCTCCTTTCCATCAGTTTAACAAGAATTGAGATCACCAGCACGAGAACGATGTAGATCGCCGCCATGACAAGATACGGGACCATAAACTCGTAGCTGTTGCTTCCGATATAGTTGAAGGCAACGTAAAGATCCGCCGCGCCGACGAAGCTGACAACGGAGGTTTCCTTGATCAGGGCAATAAACTCATTGCCCAGAGTCGGAAGAATATTTTTCACTGCCTGCGGGATTACGATCCGGATCATCGCAGGACCAAAGCCAAGACCAACTGCACGTCCCGCCTCAAGCTGTCCCGGATCAACGGACTGGATACCGCTTCGCATGATCTCGGAAATATACGCGCCGCTGTTTAAGCCAAAGACCACCATGGCAACACGGACACCCGGCAGCTTGATCCCCATAAGCGGCAGCATAACATAGTAGAAGATCAGAAGCTGCACGACCATCGGGGTTCCGCGGAAGAGACCCACATAGAAGCTGCAGACCGCATTCAGCGCCCGCGGAAGTGTCTTATATTTCGGCAGGACGCGGACCGTCGCGATGATGGTACCGATTAAAACACCGATGAGCATGCCGACTACCGCGATCAGAAGCGTATTCTGCAGACCCTGTACGACCTTGACGTAACCGTTTTTCTCAATAAATATCTGTACAAACTTGTTCCATTTGTTCCCGAAGTTTCCCATAATACCTCCAGATAGCAAAAACACAGCGTTTCCAGCCATGTTCCGGTACAGTCAAAAACGGGAGCGAACCGTATCCTGCCCCCGCTTTTATGACCAGTATTTCCAATATTTTTACTGCATTGCGTTGATTGCCTTTGTGATGCTTGCTGCCGGAGCCGCATCAATGAGCACATATTTCAAGTTGCCATTGATCATATCCTGAACTGCAAGAGATGCGCTCTTATACGGTACCCACTCAGCCGGAAATCCTTCAAAGCCCCAGTCATCACTGCCCTCAATGAAGTACTGGGCTGTTGTTCCCTGCTGTCCGCCGATCTTGTCGCTCGCACTTAAGCCCTTAAGGATCTCTTCTACGGAAGCTGCGTCCTTGCAGTCATCAAAAGCCGTATCATCTGCCAGTGTAACCAGTCTCTGGGATGCTTTATAATACGGATCGGAGAAAGTTACATATTCTTCTCTCTCCTCGTTGATCGTTAAGCCGGCCATTGCGATGTCGCATTTGTGCTGACCAACGGATAAGCATACGGCATCAAAGTCCATGTTTTCGATCACAAGCTCCTTGCCAAGCTCCTGTGCAAGAAGAGAAGCAATCTCCATATCGATTCCCTTGTAGCTGTCGCCGTCTACGTACTCAAACGGCTCAAAGGATGCGTTTGTCGCAACAACAAGCTGATCCTTGGAAGCATCATACTCTGCGGATTCTACTGCAGCCGGCTCGCCATCACTGAAGTATTTATCACAGATCGTATCGAAGGTTCCGTCCTCCTGGATCTTTGCGATGAATGCATTTACCTGCTCAAGCAGCTCCGGCTGGTCTTTATCCACGCCGAATGCATACTGCTCATCTGTGAGATCATATTCGATCACCTTGACAACTCCGGCTGCCTCATCTTTCTTTTCTTCTACAGCCGCACCTGCTGTTGTCTCTGTCTTGTTCTCTGCTGCTGCCGTTGTCTCTGTAGTTTTGCTGCCGCAGCCTGTAAGAAGTGATGCTGCCATTGCAGCGGTCAGACATAATGCAATCGCCTTTTTCATAATATTTTCCTCCTCTAACCCAATACGAATTTGCAACTTTTTCGACGGAACCCACTATACCACAGGCCTATACAAAAAGCAAGTGTTTATGCATATGCTTTTGCATATTTATGCAGTATCTCTCATTCTATAACCTGTATGCATATCACTTTTCCCTGTCCTATCTGCCCCCGGTCATGCAGATCACAACGAAATAGATCCGGCTGATCCCCGATGCCCGCAGGGCTCTCGCGCACGCCTCGATGGTACTGCCCGTTGTATAAATGTCGTCCACAAGGATCACACTCCTGATCCCCTCCGGGATCTCCCCCGCCGCAAAGGCACCGGAAAGGTTCTTAAGCCGCTCCGCTGCCGAAAGATCCTTCTGCGGCAGCGTCTTCTTATTTCTCACCAGCATTTCCGGTATCACCGGAATCCCCAGCTTCTTTCCGATGACCCGTGCCAGGATCTCTGCCTGATTGAATCCCCGGGTCTTTTTCCTCGTGGCATGGACCGGCACCGGGACCAGGGCATCTGCCTGCATCCGGCGGATTGTCCGTCCGTACCGTGCCGCCAGAGCTGTCCCGTAAAAATCCAGGTACTCTCTCTTATTATTGTACTTGATCTGCGCCATGGAATGCCTCGCCACCTCATCGTAATTTAACAGGGCGATCCCGTACTCAAAGGCACGTGGATGGCGCATGCAGTCCGGACAGAACTCCAGACTCCCGTCTTCAATCTCTTTTCCGCATTTTTTACATACCGGCGATCTTACAAACGATAGTTTATGAAGGCAGTCCGGACAGATCATCCGCCCGGAACCGCCAGTGATATCCCCGCATACCGGACAGCGGCGGGGATATAGAATATCAAGAATTTTATTAAATTTCATGTTAAATATAAATATTCGAACAAATAGTGCAGGTCTATTTCTGCATCATAGATGTATCAATCTCCAGAATCCGATCTTTCAGCCCCGAATACCGTTTCTGTTCCACCTCATTATCCACCATCGCCTGGAACACCTCCGGGATCCCGACCAGGCAGACACACGATTTTGCTCTCGTGACCGCTGTATAGATCAGGTTTCTCGTCATCAGCATCCTCGGACCGGAATGGACCGGGATCACCACTGCCGGATACTCGCTTCCCTGGGACTTGTGGATCGTGATCGCATAGGCAAGTTCCAGCTCCTCCAGCTGTTTAAAACTGTACTCCACCATCTTCCGCTCATCGAACTCCACCTCCAGAGTTTCCGCAAAGCTGTTGATGGACCGGATGATCCCCGTGTCTCCATTAAAGACGCCTTCCCCTTTTTCCACCGGTATCCCGTACCTGTTGCGGACCTCCCACTCGATCTGGTAATTGTTTTTGATCTGCATGACCTTATCGCCGACCCGGAAGATCGTTCCGCCGGACTCCTTTTCCGCTTTCTGCGGTGCAGGCGGATTAAACCGCTCCTGAAGCTGCTTATTTAGCGCCTCCACTCCGAGAGCACCTTTCCGCATCGGCGTCATAATCTGGATATCCGACATCTCCGCATGGACGTAGTTCGGCAGCTTATCCTGTACAAGGACCATCATATCCTTCACGATGTCCGCCGGATAGTCACGGCGAATAAAAAGGAAATCACGGCTCTTCTTATTTAAGGGAACCACCTCTCCGTCATTGATCTTATGGGCATTGACAATAATGTCACTCTGGGCCGCCTGGCGGAAGATCTTTGTAAGTTTTACAACAGGGAACGCCTCAGACGCGATCATATCCCGCAGGACATTTCCCGGTCCGACGCTCGGAAGCTGGTTAACATCTCCCACAAGGATCAGCCTCGTCCCCACATTTACTGCCTTTAAGAGCGAGTGGATCAGGCTGATGTCGACCATCGACATCTCATCGATGATGATCACATCCGCGTCGAGAGGATTTTCCTCGTTCCGCTCAAAATGCATGCCCTCCAGCCGGTTCTCGCCGGAATTGCCGTTGTTTTTCGGATCCGCGACAGGCGCTCCGGTCAGCTCCAGAAGGCGATGGATCGTCTTTGCCTCATATCCGGTCGCCTCCGTCATGCGCTTTGCCGCACGCCCCGTCGGGGCCGCCAGAAGGATCTCCATATCTTCCTGGTCAAAATAGTGGATGATCGTGTTGATCGTCGTTGTTTTACCAGTTCCAGGTCCTCCGGTGATAATAAGGAGACCATTGCTCACCGCCTCCATCACCGCCTGCTCCTGGAGCTCATCCAGCTCGATCTTCTCCGCCTCCGTGATCTTTTTGAGCCGTTTTTTCACGTCCTCCTCATTGATCTTCGAGTGAATATTCAGATCATGCAGCATTCTCGCCGTATTGAGTTCCATATAGTAGAACTGTGCCGGATAGACGATCCGCTTTCCGTCCTTTTCTTTCACCACCAGCTTCTTCTCCATCTGGAGATCCACCAGATGTTTTTCCATGTGCTCCGGTTCCACATTTAAGAGTGCCGATGCGTTGGCAAACAGCTCCTCCTCCGGCAGATATGTATGGCCATTTCCCGTCGCCTGGAGCAGTGCATAGAAGAGTCCGCTGCGGATCCGGTAATCGGAATCCGTAAAGATACCGACTTTCGCCGCGATCTCATCCGCGATCTTAAAGCCTACGCCCTGGATATCATCCGCGAGCTGATAAGGATTTTCCTGGATGACCGAGTACATCTTCGGACCGTAATGCTGGTAGATCTTCACCGCAAGGTTCATGGAAATCCCGTACTGCTGAAGGAAGACCATCGCCTGGCGCATATCCCGTTTTTCCTCCACCTGGCTGCAGATCTCCATCGCCATGCGCTCGCTGACGCCTTTGACCTCTGCGAGGCGCTCCGGCTCTTCTTCCATGATCCGGAATGTATCCGCCTTGAACTTTTTCACGATCCTTTTAGCTAAAGCAGCTCCGATGCCTTTGATAGCACCGGAGCCGAGATACCGTTCAATTGCCAGTGTGTCCTCGGGAGCCTTTATCTCATAGCTCTCCACCGCAAGCTGTTCACCGTAGATGGAGTGTTCCACCATCCGGCCCGTCGCCTCGATCCGCTCTCCCTCACTGATGTAGGGAAATGTGCCAACGAGGATATATTCTTCTCCCCCGTCCGCCACGCTTAAGACCGAGTAACCGTTATCCTCATTGCGGTATTTGATTCTTTCCACATAGCCTGTTACAGTTGCCATTTTTTATTTTTCTGCGCCTTTTCCGCCGTGTGCGAACTCGATAAACTTACCGGTTCCGATCGCAACCGCTGTAAGCGGCTCCTCCGCGATCATCGTCGTGATTCCTGTCTTCTCCTCGATCAGAGCGTCAAGTCCTGAGATCAGGGATCCGCCGCCGGTGAGAACGATTCCGCGGTCAAAGATATCTGCCGCAAGTTCCGGTGGGGTGCGCTCCAGTACGTTGTGTACGGCGTCAACGATCTGCATCGCCGGCTCTCTTAACGCCTCGAGTGTCTCGTCGGATGTGACAACGATGGTCTTCGGGAGACCGGTCACAAGGTTTCTTCCGCGGACTTCCATCGTCACAAGCTCCGGACGGCGGTAAGCCGCGCCGATATTGATCTTGATCTCCTCGGCGGTTCTCTCACCGATCAGAAGATTATGTTTCTTTCTCATATAGCGGACGAGAGCTTCATCGAAGTCATCTCCGGCAGTCTTGATAGAAGTACTTACGACCGTACCGCCGAGGGAGATCACCGCGATATCCGCAGTACCGCCTCCGATATCTACGATCATGTTTCCGCATGCCTTGGAAATATCGATTCCGGCACCGATCGCTGCGGCAACCGGCTCCTCGATAATGCAGACCTCGCGGGCACCTGCCTGGTATGTTGCATCCTCAACGGCCTTTCTCTCAACCTCTGTCGCTCCGCTCGGGATGCAGACAGCGATACGCGGTTTTCTTAAGGTTCTCTTTCCGACCGCCTTGTTAATGAAATATTTTAACATTTTTTCGGTTACGGTATAATCGGAAATTACACCTTTACGGAGCGGTCTTACCGCAACGATATTACCCGGAGTACGTCCGATCATCAGACGCGCCTCCTCACCGAAGGTAATTACTTTATTCGTCTCCCTGTCCAGTGCTACTACGGACGGCTCCTTTAAAACAACGCCTTTTCCCTTAATGTATACAAGGATGCTGGCGGTACCTAAGTCAATTCCAATGTCGTTGGACATCATCATTGTCGTCTTCCTCCTGTCTCTCTAACTGAAAATCTCCTGAATCCATTTCCACATCCCATCGGTGGGATGTGCCTCGCTTATCTCTCTATCAGAAAACCCTGCTTTATTCAGGGCGCGAAATATCAGTTTTTATTATATACGAAAGACCTTTGTTTTTAAAGGGGTTTTTGAAATTTTTATTCTACTGCACCCAGACGCCATTTTTATCAACATAATACTGTCCGCCGATCATCTGGCTCGTGAGCATCGCGCCGTCAGCTCCGCAGTAGTACCATGCGCCGTTGGTCTGTACCCACTGGCTCTTGACCAGCGCGCCGGACACTCCGCAGTAATACCACCGGTTGTTGTTCATTACCCACTGGTTCTCTGTCATATATCCGGACTGGTTGAAATAATACCATACGTTGTTGATCAGCTTCCAGTTCGCCACTGGGTAAGTCTTATCCGGGTTGCACCACCACCAGCCGTTGCCGTCGCGGAGCCATGCGCCGTCTGCGGTGCTGGAGGAGCTGGAGCTTGTCTGATTGTTTGATCCTGAGGAACCGCTGCCGTAATACTTCGCTGCTGCTGTGCGGTTCGCGTAGATTGCGGATGCCTCGCTGCTGTTTACATCTTTGGAGTCAGACTCCTGCCAGCTGGTCTCGTTGTTTCCCCGGATCGCTTTTACCTTAAATGTATAACTTCCACTTTTTGTGAAGGAACCACAGAAGTTGTAGTAATCATTCGTTGTCGTATATGTGGAGCCCACTGCGCTTCCGTCCCTATATAAACGAACCTGATATTTCTTTGCGGAATCAGATCCCTCCCAGCATGCAACTCCACCGTAGCTGTCATCCCAGAAAAGATCATATACTTCCAAATCATCATCAGAATCATAGTCCGTGTCGATATCTTCGATCTTCGGGAGTGTCACATAGACAGACAGCTTTGAAGTACTTCTCGAAACAGATGTCACCGTCTGATCATCATTTCCGAGATATACATCGGATCTACCGAGTCCGGTGGAGAACGTATATCCGCTCTCCGCGCCAAGAGTAACTTTTACCTTCGGCTTTGTGCTGTCGTTCCAGTCTCCGCTCGGTGTATTTGTGACTGTCACCTCATCCACATAACAGCCGTCATCCGACACTTCCGCCTCAACTTCAAGGTTGTCGGAATCTGTCAGGACTGCACTGATATCGATCGTGACCTCCTCGATTCTTTCCGATGCCATAACCGGAAATGCCAGCATTGCTGTCATAAGAAACGCTGCGGGTACTAATATCATTTTTTCTTTCTTCATTGTGAACCTCCCCGTTTTCTTTTTCTCTTATCTCAAGATGTTGGGATCAAAAGCTTTTGGCCTCTCTGATACCAATTTATTATATAGTATATCAGATATTTATGGACAATTTATGTTCAAATTTCCTGCCAAACTTCGGCAAAAATGCGGCAGATCTCCGGGAAATCCTCGGCGCAGGATTTGTTGTCTGTCTCTGTGCCAATTTTCGCCATATTTCGATACGGCTCTTCATTATTCGTTAAGTAATTTTACTTTCTTTTAATTTTTTACTCACAGTTTAGACACATTTTGTCTATATAATATAATTACGTTATCCGAAAGGATAACCTGCCTTTGTTTCAAGTGTTACACTTGAACACACAAAGCTTTTTCATACTCATACCTGTCGGAGGCAACTCTGGCAGGTCCCCCTAAAAAATTGATACTTTCCATACTCCCCTTAGGGACTGCAGGAACGGCTGCGGTCCCTATTTTTTGCTCTGCCAGCTTGCCAAAGTTCTTTTTTCCTATATCCTTGTTTTTAACTTTTATTTCCGGACATAATTGTTTCAATTTCAAATTCCGGCATTTTCCCCTTTTCACCAGTTTTACGTCCCTTTCCATTGACTTCTATTCCGCCTCACGGTATAGTAAATATATGAACATTGCCAACAGTGCGGAGGAATTATTTTCAGGAATCAATGCTCCGCAAAAAATGGCTCATTCCACAAAGGGGAAATCTTATGAATTCACTGAAGCGCATCGCAGCTGCCGCGCTGTCCGCAGCTCTCTGTTTTTCCATGGCTGTTCCGGCCTATGCCGACCACTATCAGACTCCGAAGTCCATCAAGGGCGTTCTGATCAACGAGCGCGCCCAGATCCCGGATGTCCTCGAGGTGGGCGCATCTCAGGTCGTTTTAAACTTTCCAATGTCCTGGGCATTCAGCAGCCAGTTGTCTGTCTGCCAGGATCTCTACACAAAGCTTGACCAGGCGGGTGTCACCGTGACACTGATCGTCTTAAACGACTGGGCGGCAGCGAGCTACAGCCCGTCCCTTCTTCCGGTATCCCAGCCAACCGGCGCAAGCTACTACGCGTTCAACACCTTAAACGATGCAGGCGTCCAGTCCACAAGAGATGCCGCAAAGCGCGTCACAGAGGCATTCAAGGATTGTGTCTCCAACTGGGTCATCGGCAACGAAGTCAATGACGGTCAGGCATGGAACTATATCGGACAGATGGATATCGACACCTACTGTTCCAACTACGCCACCGGATTCCGCACCTGGTACGACACCATCAAAGGTTCCAACAAGCTGGCAAACGTCTATATTCCGTTTGACTTCCGCTGGAACTGCGGACAGGTCGAGGGCTTCAAGTACGGCGCTATGGACATGATCCCGCGGTTAAACAGCCGCCTGAAAGATACCGACTACGGCATCGCATGGCACGCATATCCGGAGACCTTCGAGGATCCGGTCTTCACCGATGATATCTACACGTTGGAGAAAGCAGATACTTATATTATCAACCTGAAGAATCTCCACGTTCTGACCGACTATATGCAGCAGGCAGACATGCTCTCCCCGACCGGAAAGGTCCGCCACCTGATCCTCTCCGAGCAGGGCTTCACATCCGATTCTCCTGCCCACAACGGCCAGTGCCTCGATCTCCAGGCTCAGTGCATCAAAGAGGCTTACGAGACAGCAAAGGCAAACCCGTATGTTGAGGCATTCCTGTTGAACCGCATGAAGGATGAGCAGGGACTTCTGGGTGCGCATTATGCGTTCGGCCTCATCGATGTGAACGGAAATAAGAAGCCGAGCTTTGAGGTTTATAAAAACCTTCAGTAATTTCCCAATGCCTGACTGTCCGCGTTAGGGATACAACAGACAGCCAGATACTTTTACAATAAATCAGTTAACAAAACAGCCGCCCCGGTCATATCCTGGGCGGCTGTTTTCATATCTGTTTTCTTTTTCCAATACAGTTTCCCGGTTGCGCCTTGTCATTTTCCCGTTCCTGTCGTATGATATGGATAATCTGAATTTACAACCGAGAGGAGATCTATGTACACTTACACCTGGTATCAGTGGCTTACGTTTTTTTATCTGTACTGTTTCTTTGGCTGGATCTTCGAGTCCACCTATGTTTCCTTAAAACAGAAGCACTTCGTGAACCGCGGTTTCCTGCGGCTGCCAATGCTGCCGTTATACGGAAGCGGCGCAGTCATGATGTTATGGGTATCTCTCCCGTTTCAGGACAGCCTGATCCTCACCTATATCTCCGGCGTTATCGGTGCCACGGCTCTGGAGTACGTGACCGGATATGTGATGGAGCGTCTTTTCAGAGTCCGCTACTGGGATTACAGCAACCAGCCCTTTAACCTTCACGGATATATCTGTCTCAGCTCCTCCATCGCCTGGGGATTCCTGACGATCTTTATGACGCACCTGATCCATAAGCCCATCGCGCGGGCCGTCCTCGCAATGCCGCTCTACTGGGATCTGTTTTTCGTATTTTTTGTGACTGTGCTCTTTGTTTACGATTCCATCATCTGCACGAAGGAAGCACTTGCCTTCGGAAAGTCCCTGGAAGCTATGCAGAAGCTCCGTGCGGAACTTGACAATCTTCAGGTACAGCGCGCTCTTCTCAAGATGAATACCGAAGACCGCTTGCAGGCCGCCAAAGAAGAACTGCTGGATCAGATCGAGGCAAAGAGAATTCAGGCTGCGGCTCTCACCGGAATGAGTATGGAAGAATTCCGGGAAAAAGCCAGTACAAAACTGGGATCCATCAAGGAAAAACCGGCTGTCGGTATGTCCATGCTTCGCGAAAAGGCCGGATCCGCCGCAGATTCCATTCGCGATCTCTCCAATGTCAGTCTTGAGGAATTAAAGGCAAAGGCCGGAGGAAAGCTCGACAGTCTGAAAGACCTTACCGGAATCCATCTGGAAGCGCTCCGCGGGAAATCCCCGGAACAGCTCGCCGAGATGTTAAAGGAACGGGAATCCCTCCTCTCCGCACTCCGAAAGGAACGCCGCCGTTTCCGCAAAGAAAGGATCCACTCCAACCCAACCGCAGTTTCCCCGAAGTATGCGCGGGAATTTGAAGAATTGAAAAAGTACTTCGAGGACGAAGGAAGAAATGCAACGCCGCAGTAAAAACAGGAAGTTTCTTCCCGGCTCACCCAAAAAAGAATGTGCCTTGGCACATTCTCGCGCCTCGCGCAGTCGCTTGCGACAATCTACATCTTCGCACGAGTGCGCGTCTTTGGCACGTTAGTGCCTTTTTATGTAACAGGGAATTCCTCAGAATTTCCGGTTACATAAAAAAGAGGTTCATCTCCACATAATCGGAAATGAACCTCTTTCTTTTCTGTTTTTCAGGTCTTACGCCTCCGGTTTTTCAACCTGAACGATCGCCTGTTTCTGCATCGGGATACGGCAGTTCTTATTGTTGCCAAACTCAACGATAACGGTATCGTCTGTCATATCAATGATCACTCCGTAGAATCCGCTGGATGTCAGCACGCTGTCACCGACTGCGATGCTTGCCATCAGTTCCTGCATTTTTTTCTTTTCCTTCTGCTGCGGTCTGATCGCAATGAAGTACATGAAAGCAAAGATTAAAACAATATATCCAATCCAAAATGCCGGGCTGTTAGTCATATCCGTTGCACCTCCTTTTCTTATACCTTGTCTTTATAGTTCCCTGTCACGCCCTCCAACTTTTTCTCTTTGTACTCGGCGTAGCAGTGGTTCTCGATAGCTTCCCTGATCTCCGTCATCATTGTGTTGTAGAAGTAAAGATTGTGGAGCACGCATAAGCGCATTCCAAGCATCTCTTTTGCCTTCAGGAGATGGCGGATATAGGCCCTGCTGTATGAGCGGCAGGCCGGACACTGGCATCCCTCTTCGATGGGGCGCATATCCTTTGAAAACTGCTCATTAAACAGGTTGATCTTTCCGTGGTTTGTATATACATGACCATGACGGCCATTTCTTGTCGGGTAAACGCAGTCGAAGAAATCGACGCCGCGGTCCACCGCTTCAAGGATGTTCGCCGGGGTTCCGACACCCATCAGGTAAGTCGGTTTCTCTTCCGGGAGATGCGGAACCACCGCATCGAGGATACGGTACATCTCCTCGTGACTCTCACCGACCGCAAGTCCGCCGACCGCGTAGCCGTCGCAGTTCATCTTCGAGATCGTATCCGCATGCGCGATCCGGATATCCTCGAAGGTTCCGCCCTGATTGATGCCGAACAGAAGCTGTTCCTTATTGACGGTATCCGGCAGGGAATTTAATCTCGCCATCTCCGCCTGGCATCTCGCCAGCCACCTTGTAGTTCTCGCGACAGAATTCTCCATGTATTCTCTGGTACACGGATGCGGAGCGCACTCATCGAATGCCATCGCGATCGTGGAGCCAAGGTTTGACTGGATCTGCATGCTCTCCTCCGGTCCCATGAAAATCTTATGACCATCGATATGGGAGTTGAAGTACACGCCTTCTTCTTTGATCTTTCTGAGTCCGGCGAGGGAAAATACCTGGAATCCACCGGAATCGGTGAGGATCGGGCGATCCCAGTTCATGAACCTGTGAAGTCCGCCGAGCTCTTTGATCAGCTTGTCGCCGGTCCGGACATGAAGATGATAGGTGTTGGAAAGCTCCACCTGTGTCCCGATCCCACGAAGGTCATCGGTGGACACAGCGCCCTTGATCGCGGCGACAGTTCCTACATTCATGAATACCGGCGTGTGGATCGTGCCGTGGACTGTCTCTACGTCAGCCCGTTTGGCACGTCCGTCTTTTGCCAGAATCTTATATTTCATATTTCTCTTGCCTTATCGTTATTTTCGAAACGACGTTCTTCCGGTTATTTTCCGGATTTCTTCGCTTCCTTTGCTGCTTTCTCAGCATCCTTTTTTGCCTGCTTTTCAACCGCATCCTTCTTCTGCTTCTTTGTGGTCATTACATACCACATAGCGCCTGTCAGGCATACGGAAGAGTAGGTACCACAGATGATACCTGCCATTAACGGGAGTGCGAACTCACGGATGGAGGATACGCCCATGATGAACAGAACAAATACCATGACAAAGGTCGTCAGGGATGTATTGATGCTTCGTGTGAAGGTCTGGGTGATACTTATATTTACAATATCAACGGTGGATGCCTTCGGTCCCATGAGCTTGATGTTCTCACGGATACGGTCGAAGATAACGATCGTCGCGTTGATAGAGTATCCGACGATAGTAAGCAGGCAGGCGATCGCTGTGGAACCAACGGACCACTTTGCGAGGGCATAGCATGCAACTACAACCAATACGTCATGGACAAGGGCTAAAACAGCACTTGCAGCGAAACGGATATCCTTGAATCGTACCCAGATATAGAGAAGCATAAATACGGTAGCGATCGCTGTAGCCATAACCGCGTCGCGCTTCATCTCAGCACTTACCGCACCGGAGATGCTCTCTGCGGTGATCTTTGACTCATCGACACCGAAGTTCTCAACAAGTGCCTCGTCTAATGCCTGACGTTCTTCCACGCTTAAGGTTCTTGTCTTGATGATCACCTCGTTTGTTCCGGCAACCTTCTGTGTCTGCGTATCCGCACTGTTTGTGATGGATTCGACTACCGGAACGACCTCGCTTGAGATTCTCTCCAGAGACATGTCCTCATTGAAGGTCACGCTTGTGGAGGTACCGCCCTGGAAGTCAAGGGAGTAATTGAACGCGTTTCCGATGGAAGACTTGTTCATTACCATTCCTGCAACACCTGCGAGGATCATAACAGCTGAGATGATAAAGCAGATATTTCTCTTTCCGAGGAAGTTGAGCGCCTTCTTCTCTTTTCTGATGCCGTAGAACTTCTGATCCTGAAATCCAAGGTTATACAGGGTATTCAGTGTGAACTTTGTAACGAAAAGTGCTGTGAACATGGAAAGAACGATACCAAGGGCAAGTGTTGTAGCGAAGCCCTTAACTGTACCGGAGCCTCTCCAGTAAAGAACAGCCGCTGCGATCAGTGTTGTCACGTTACCATCGACGATGGCGGATAACGCTTTCGCAAAACCTGTCTTAATCGCGGAATGAACGGTCTTTCCGAGACCGATCTCCTCCTTGATACGGGTGAAGATGATGACGTTCGCATCAACCGCCATACCGATGGAAAGGATGATACCGGCAATACCCGGAAGTGTTAATGTAACCTCAAAGGCCGCGAGCAGGATCAGCATCAGTGCCACATAGAGGCAGAGTGCAAGGGATGCCGCAAGACCCGGGACGAGGTAAACTACGATCATGAATACGCATACGATTCCGAAACCGATCGCGCCGGCCTTTAAGCTTGTCGTGATCGCTTCCTGACCGAGTTTCGCGCCTACCACGTTGGAACGGAGTTCCTCCAGTTCCAGGGAAAGGGAACCGATACGGATCGTGGACGCAAGATTCTCAGCCTCTTCATAGGAAGTCATGCCGGAGATAGAGGCCTGTCCGCCTGTGATCGCCTGCTGTACGGTCGGGTTAGAGTACATCACATTATCGTAAACGATCGCGATCTTCTTGCCGACGTTCGCTGCTGTCACATCTGCGAATTTCTTAGTACCTTCATCCGTAAATGTAAGCGCTACTTCATAGTTATTGTTTCCTGTCTGCTGGTCTTTATAGATCACAGCTTTCGCAGAAGCTACATCGGTTCCTTCCAGTACAACATTCCAGTTCTCATCATAGAACTGTAAGGATCCCGGCTTACCGAGCTCTTCCAGGATCTTGTTCGCGTCTGTGACACCCGGAATATCAACATTGATACGGTTTCCGCCTTCCTGATAAACCTCCGCCTCAGAGCTGTAGTTCTGTACTCTCTGCTGCAGCTTGTACTGGGTATCGGACATATCCTCGGCGCTCGGATTCTCTTCCTTCGCCTGGTAGGTAATGCTGACGCCGCCTGCCAGATCCAGACCGAGCTTGATTCCGCCATTCTGGGAAGTCACTCCGTTCTCATCGGTGACCAGCTTACTCTTCTGAAGAGTATCATAGCCGAAAAAGCCGAAGATACCGAGCACAACGAGCAGTCCCAGGAGGCCAAGCAGTCCCTTTCCTTTGTTGCTCTTCATGATAAAATCTCCTTCTTGATATGATTTCGAGGTCCAAAAAGCTTTTTGTCCCTCTTGATTCCGGAGTCCGCCATAAGCACCGCCTCCGTCATCCTTAAAATAACAGTCCGGGGTTTTCTTCCCCTGACCGCTATGATCGATTTAGTTGTTTTCCTCGTCCTCCGCTAAAGCTGCACGGATCATGATCGCGCACTCGATACGTTTTTTCTGCATCTCACAGCCGATATCGTAGGCATCCGTAATGCTGCCGTGGAAGTTGAAGGAATTTGCCGCGCAGCCGCCGCTGCAGTAGAATCTCGCAAAGCAGTTTTTGCATTTTTCTTTCGCGTATACGTTGCAGAGCTTGAATTCATCGCGCACCTTCGTGTTGACCACGCCGGTATCCACGTTTCCAAGCAGGAACTCTTCATTTCCAACGAACTGGTGGCACGGATATAAATCTCCCCAAGGAGTTACCGCAAGATACTCGGTTCCTGAACCGCAGCCGGACAGACGTTTCGCAACACACGGTCCCTGACTTAAATCAAGCATGAAGTGGAAGAATTTGAATCCTCTTCCCTCTTTCTGACGCTTTACAAACTCTTTTGCGAGTCTGTCATACTCATCCATGATCTGCGGAAGGTCTTCCTCACGGATGGAGTACGGCTCTTCCGGAGCTGCAACTACCGGCTCCATAGAAAGCTTCTCAAAGCCGAGATCCGCATAGTGGAGGACATCGTTTCCGAAATCCAGGTTGTTTCTTGTGAAGGTTCCGCGGACGAAATAATCCTTCTCGCCGCGTGATTTCGCGAATTTCTGGAATTTCGGAACAATAAGTTCGTAGCTTCCCTTACCATTTCTGAACGGACGCATCCGGTCATTGACCTCCGGACGTCCGTCAAGACTTAAGACCACGTTGCTCATTTCCCTGTTGCAGAACTCCATGATCTCATCGTTTAAGAGTACGCCGTTTGTTGTCAGGGTAAAACGGAATTTCTTATTGTGCTCCTTCTCCTGGGAACGTCCGTATTCCACAAGCTGTTTTACAACGTTCCAGTTCATAAGCGGCTCGCCGCCGAAGAAATCAACCTCAAGGTTGATGCGGTTTCCGGAGTTTGCAATCAGGAAATCCAGTGCCTTCTTTCCGACCTCAAAGCTCATGAGGGCGCGGCGTCCATGGTACTCTCCTTCCTCTGCGAAGCAGTACTTACAGGCAAGGTTGCAGTCATGGGCAATATGAAGGCAGAGTGCCTTCACGACCGTCTGACGTTTCTTGAAATCGATCACATAATCTTTGTAAATATCCGCAGCGAACAGCTCCTCCGCGTCGATGAGCTCCTGAATATCGGAGAGCGCATCCTCAATATCTTCTTCAGAGTACTTACAGACCAGTGCTTCTCTCACTGCTTTTTTCTGGTCATCCGTGAGAGGCATCGGTTTTTCCATATCCGGGACGATCTTCGCGAGAACCTCCACGGCATCGTAGAGCAGCGCATCCACGGAATGAACCGATCCACTGTTTACGTCCAAAACAATATGGTATCCATTATTTATATACTGATGTATCAAAGCTAACTTTCTCCTACTGTCTTAATTTTCAGGTGACTGTTCCGTCTCTTCCCGATTACAGTCACGATCTGATGGTCTCCTGACTTCTTTCTTACCTGCCCTTTGTGGTCTGTCAGTGGCGGCTTTCCCGGCATCGCTGTCCGGGAAACCCGTCACCGGCAGATTCTTTGATCAGACAAGAAATAGCCCCTACAATCATACGACCGTAGGGGTCTCTTTAAAAACTTCCGTTTATTCGAAGCCCCGCATTAGCGGTTGCTGTTTTCACAGCTCTGGTTTCCTACTGTGCAGGATGTTTTGCACGCAGACTGGCAGGATGTCTGGCATTCGCCGCAGCCGCCCTTCTTCATGCTGTTCTTTAAAGTGTTGGAACTTAAAGTCTTTACATGCTTCATGGTATCATTTCCTCCTGTTCTCTTATCGTGGGCATAATACCCCGAATTTAAATGAAATTATACCATACGATTTTCTATTATGCAACGGATTTTATTGCCGTGATGCAGGAAAATCCGGTACGGATATCCACTTTTTATCCGCATAACATGCCGCAGGCAGCTTCCCGATCATGTCCGGCAGCCACAAGGGAAAAATATCCGGGTGCTTTTTTCAGCCAAATCGGCTCATCAGTTACAAGATCAGCCGCGCGATGCATATGCATGGCCTTTCCTCACATATCCTGTATAAAGCAAACGCCCACACCATGATGTCCTCTCAGAATCTTTCTGTTCCCGATTTTATGAGTTCCGGAAAGACTCCCGGAGTACATCCTTCAAGAAAGGAGTTTTCTCATGCAGACAAACCCGGTATGGCGCATGGTACGCGCCCTGATCGTAACTTATATCCTCTCCGGCATTCTTCTGGCGGTGCTTTCCTTCGCCCTCTTTAAGTTCCGTCTCCCGGAAAATCAGGTAAACGTCGCCGTCTGTGCCGTCTACGTCATTTCCTGCTTCTTCGGCGGCATCCTCGCAGGAAAAACAATGAGGACCAGGCGCTTTTTCTGGGGCCTGGTCCTCGGAACTCTCTATTTTCTGTTTTTATATCTCATGTCCCTCGCCCAGAAGGACGGTGTCACGGAAGACACGAAAAGGCTCCTCTCTGTCCTCGCCATGTGCACGCTGAGCGGAATGGCGGGCGGGATGGTAAGCTAACGGTCTCCCACCTTCGTGAGGAGATAAACAACGAGCGCCAGGATCCCCATCACAACGAAGATTCCAAGCATTCCCTTCCACATGATTCCTAAAGCAAGCATTGTATTTACATTCATAGTCCAGACCTCCTACATAAAGAATCCAAGGATGATTCCGCCGGCAACTGCAGATGCGACCTGACCGGAAACATTAGCTCCGATGGCATGCATCAGAAGATGGTTTGTTCTGTCCTCCGCGATTCCCATCTTCTCAATGACACGGGCAGACATCGGGAATGCAGAGATTCCTGCTGCTCCCACCATCGGGTTCACTTTGTTCTTGCTGAACAGATTTAAGAATTTCGCAAACATGACGCCGCCGATGGAGTCAAAAATAAAAGCGAAAAGTCCAAGTCCCATGATCATCAGTGTCTGTAAGCTTACGAACTGATCCGCTTTCATGGAGAAAGAAATCGTGATTCCGAGAACAAGTGTGATCAGGTTTGCGAGTGTCGTCTGTGCTGTTTCGGAAAGGCTGTTTAAGCAGCCGCATTCACGGATCAGATTTCCGAACATCAGGAATCCTACAAGAGCAACCGACGCCGGAGCGACAAGTCCTGCGACAAATGTTACAATGATCGGAAAAGCGATTCTTGTGAACCGGCTTACTTTTCCCGGCTCATACGGCATGCGGATCATGCGTTCTTTCTTCGTCGTAACCGCTTTGATCGCCATCGGCTGGATAATCGGCACAAGTGCCATATAGGAATATGCCGCCACCGCGATCGCTCCGATGTAGTTTGACTTTAACACCTGGGATACCAGAATCGAAGTCGGACCATCTGCCGCTCCGATGATTCCGATAGAGGCAGCGTCCTTGATATCAAAGCCGAGAAGTGATGCCATAAAGATCGTAAAAAAGATGCCGAACTGGGACGCCGCGCCAAAGAGGAACATCTTCGGGTTCGAAAGCAGCGGTCCAAAGTCGATCATAGCTCCGATACCGATAAAGAGCAGTAGCGGGAAAGCCTCCGATGCCTCAATGCCGGATTCAAAGAGCCACTGGATGATTCCATGAGTCTCACCGGCGCCCTCCATAAACTGGTTTAATACACCGCTGGCCGGGAGATTCACAAGGATCGCACCGAAGCCCATCGGCAGAAGAAGGGCCGGCTCATAATTTTTCTCAATTGCCAGGTAGATCAGCAAAAGCCCTACCACATACATGACGACCTGCTGCCAGGTGATCGATAGTAATCCATTCCATAAAAAGTCCATAAAAACTCCTCCTTGAAAATAGTATGCGCAGGTTTTTCTCTTTCCCTGCCGATGGATTCCATGAAATTTTACAGACCGTCTTTTTTTGCCGCCATATCGGATCGCTCCCGGATCCTCAGAGCAACAAAAAAAGACTTTCTGCAGAAATTTCTCTCTGCAAAAAGTCTCGTTACCATTTTACCGGTATGCACCACCAGACGTTTCCGCCGCGATTGTTGACAGTGCATTTCAACTACTCCCCTTTTGGATAGTTTCATATTAATTGGTTTGAAAAAAATTGTCAAGACCGAAAGCTGTACATTTTTCGCTAATTTTGTCGCGGTTCAGTAACTTCACTGTTCGGGTTTGCTCTCCTGCTCACTTTCTTCGCTCTTCTGCGGCGCATCCAGAATATACAGATGCACCTTGTCAATCCTGTTTCTCTCCACCGTATCCACCACAAACCGGAGATTTCCGCTTGTGACTTCCTCCCCTGCCTGCGGGAGATGGTCTAAAAGGCCGATAATATAGCCACCGACGGAGTCGTAATCTTCTGACTTGAGATCCAGACCAAGCTGGTCGTCGAGATCATCAAGTTTCATGGCACCCTCGATCACATATTCCTTCGGATTGATCTTCCTGATGCTGTCTTCCTCATCCGCATCGTACTCGTCACGGATCTCTCCGACGATCTCCTCAAGCATATCCTCCAATGTGATAAGCCCGGCCGTCGCGCCATACTCATCAAGAACGATGGCAACGCTGTTCATGGTCTTTCGAAGTTCCACCATAAGCTCCGTCGTCTTTTTAAACTCGTAGGTGTAATACGGCTCACGCAGGTAATCCCGCAGCTTAAATTCCTTGTCTTTCGGGATCAGGAACAGGTCCTTGATATTCACGATGCCAATGACATTGTCCGTCGTCTCCTCATAGACCGGATATCTCGTATACTTCTCCTGTCGGAAAATATCCATAATCTCCTGATAGCTGGCATTTACATCGAGGAATGTCATATCGATACGCGGAACCATAATGTCCTTCGCGACAGAATCCCCGAAATCGAACACGTTGTAGATCATCTTCTTTTCATCCGACTCGATCACACCCTCTTCGTGGCTGACCTCCACGATCGTGCGGAGCTCATCCTCTGTGATCGCGTCCTGTTTCTTGTTCGGATCCACATGGATCATCTTTAAAACGCCCCTGGAGAGGACATCAACGACCACGATCAGCGGGGTCAGGACCTGCATGATCAAATAGATCGGTTTCGCGAACTTAAGTGCCAGGGTTTCGGAATAGATCGTCGCGGAAGTCTTCGGTGTGATCTCACCAAAGATCAGGACTAACAGCGTCAAAACGCCGGTTCCGATACCGACATATTTATTTCCAAGCACATCTGTGACCAGCACAGTCATCAGAGAAGACGCTGAAATATTGACAATATTGTTTCCTATTAAAATTGCGCTAAGCATTTTGGGCTGATTACTTAAGATCTTCTCCAGCACAACGGCATGGCTGAGTCCCGCCTCCGCGAGATTCCGCACACGGATCTTATTTACCGTCATCATTGCCGTCTCCGCCGATGAGAAAAACGCGGATAACGCCAGAAGTCCAATTACGATCAGTCCCTGCAGGGCTTGCCCTGAATCCAAAAAAATCAACTCCTAAATCTTTATAAATTTGACGCCGCCCGGTTTCTTCCGGGGCTTCGTCCATGATTTGTCTCCCCGCACGCTCCGCTCTGTGTCCGGACCGGTCGAAGATTTACGAATGATTGTACAATACTCTATATGCAGTGTCAATGGTTTCGGAGCGTTTCCGCGGCGTTTTTTCTGAAAACCGCTTTTCTTTTTTAATGCCACCGTTCCGTGCCTTCAGGCCTATGATCCGCTGCGGTCAGCGCGACAGAGCTTAATCGTCCTCATTTTTCTCGATCAGACGCATCCCCGCCGTCTCCGTCACCGGCAGAGAAAAGACGATTGCCCCCGCCTTGCTTCCGATCCCGGCTTCCTTCATGATGCTCTGCATGATGCCGTTTTTATCCTTTGTCTTCGTGACCATAAAGATCATCTCTTTCTCCTGAGCAAGGGAAACGCCTAAAAACTTTTCCGCCTTCTCCATTCCCGTTCCCTTCGCATGGATCACGGTTCCGCCGGTAGCGTTGGCCTTTCGCGCCGCATCCATGATCACATCCGTATAGCCCTGATTTGCGATCACTACAAGAAGCTCGTAGTCTGTTCCTTTCAAGCTGCTTTCCTCCTCTTTCTCAAATCCACGGTCCTCAGTCAAAAAGCGAAGCTGCCGCTTTCCGCCGATGCTGCTCAGGGGAGTCACAAAGGCGATCCCCGTTCCCGGAATATCGATCTTGATCTCCTGTTCCAGTCCCTTTTTTACCTTTTTCCATTCCGACGCCGTCACTACCGCAAACTGGACGGCCTTTTCCGATGCCTCTAACCCGAAGGCATCCAACACCTCCGACGCCGCGGTTCCCCGGCCTAACGTCAGGAATGTGACGGAAATCCCATATTCTTTATAGAAGGCGAGGAATCTCCGGCTCTGGTTCCGGTCGCTGATCGTCGCCATCAAGTATAATTCGCTCATAAAACCTCCTACAATTCAATAATCGCGTCATCATCCAGCAGCTCAAACGCCGCGTATGCCCCGGACTGTCCATGAGCTGCGGATATTCCTTCCTGCGCTCCGCACTTCGCTTTTATTCTCGAAGCCAGCCCCATGACCTGGATCGTGATAAGCGGTGTCATGGCAACCATTGCGACCACACCGAAGGCATCGGTGACGATGTTTCCTCCAAGCGCGGAGCAGGCTCCCTGTGCCATCGGAAGCAGAAACGCTGCCGTCATCGGTCCCGATGCCACGCCGCCGGAGTCGAAGGCGATCGCTGTATAGATCTTCGGCACAAAAAACGAGATTCCCAACGCGATCGCGTATCCCGGAATGAGAAACCACAGGATCGAGATTCCTGTGAGTACCCGCACCATCGCAAGTCCGAGAGAAACCGCAACGCCCAGGGAAAGTCCCATTCCCATGGCCTTCGAGGAGATCGCTCCGTCCGTGATCTCCTCAACCTGTTTATTGAGAACGTACACGGCCGGCTCTGCCTTTACGATGAAATATCCCATGATCATTGCGATGGGAACAAGGAACAGCGGGTGGGCGGACTTCGCAAGCACCTGTCCGAGATAATTTCCCGCCGGCATGAAGCCCACGTTCACTCCCGTAAGGAAAAGTACCAGCCCCGCGTATGTATAGGCAAGACCGATCGCGATCTTCTTTAATTTTCTTGTTGTTAATTTTAACATGAAAATCTGGAAAATCATGAAAAATAAGATAATAGGCAGTAAGGAGACTGCAATCTCCTTCATGTAGGCCGGAAGTTCCCTTGCAAAGAGCAGGAACAGTTCTTTTGAATCACCGATCTCCGGAATCACCGGCGGCGTGTAGGCGCTGCTGTCCGCCTTGAAGATCATGCTTAAGATCATGACTGCGAGGATCGGTCCGATGGAGCAGAGCGCCACGAGACCGAAGCTGTCGTCCGCCGCGTGGCGGTCGCTTCGCGTTGCAGAGATTCCGACACCGAGTGCCATGATAAACGGCACCGTCATCGGTCCCGTCGTAACGCCACCGGAGTCAAAGGCCACGCTTAAAAAATCCTTCGGCACGAACATCGCCAGTACAAACACCACGCCGTAAAAGGCAAGCAGCAACGGCGGAAGTGCCACGGAGAACAACATTCGCAGCAGGGCCACGACAAGAAATGCGCCGACTCCGCATGCAACGGACAAGATCAGCGTCATGTTCGGCACAGCCGGAACCTGATTCGCCAGAACCTGAAGATCCGGCTCCGAGATCGTAATGATGAAGCCTAAGAGAAAGGACAGCCCGATCACCACCGGAAGCTTCCGGCTCTTCGTCAGGCACGTTCCCACTCGCTCGCCCATCGGTGACATGGCAAGCTCTGCGCCAAGTGTAAAAAGCATCATTCCCGCAAGCAAAAGGACTGCTCCCAAAAGGAAACAGAGAAGGATGCTGGAGGAGATGGGCGCGATCACAAAGCAGAGCACCAGCACGATCGCGATGATCGGCAGTACCGCCTGCAGCGCCTCATTCCACTTCTCCCGCAGTTTTTTTGTCATTCCCAATATTCCACTCTCCTGTCTTTTTGAGGCGGACATTCCCATTCTCTCAAAATCCGCCCTGTTACTTGGTTTTTTTCCACATTCGTGTTCTCTCCGCCAGGTATTTCACGAACAGGGGATGCCGTTACAGGATCTGTGGGCTTGCAGCGCCACGATCCTGTAACCGGCGAATTATGTTTAGTATAACATGGGAATTGTGAGAAAAGTATGTTTTGAGAGGTTAAGATTCCGCTAAAAAAAGGCGGCTTTGTTCAGATAATTTACTATAAAAAAGATATCAGGCGGTTAAACAGCCCGGAGCTTTCCCTGCCCGCCTGCTCACAGGGAACATCAATAAACGTAAACCGACAATGCTATAAAAAATACCTGTAGGATCGTCATGATCAAAAACAGAGGTGTAATAAATTTATACCATCGCTCAAGCGGGATTCCCATCAGACCGCATTCCAATGAACAGTTCGTTGGCCAGAACATGTCCGAAAAGCCGTCACCAAAACAATATGCCAATACCGCTGTCTGGCGGCTTACGCCTACAATGTCAGCTACAGGTGCTATAATTGGCATAGTGATCGTAGCCTGACTGGAAGAACCATTAATGAAAATATTAATGATGCTCTGTAAAAACAACATTCCAATAGCAGAAATGACGGGATTCCCGATATCCAGAAGAGAAGAAAGGTAGTAAACTATTGTATCGGAAATAAGTGCTTCTTTCATGACAATAAGAATACCCCGGGTAAATCCAATCACAAGGATCGAGGATACTACGCTCTTAGTTGACTCAATAAAAGTAAGACAGATCTCATTCAGACTGCTTCCTCCCACGACTCCCGCCACTACCATCATTGCTAAAAATAATGAAGATATCTCATCGATATACCATCCAAGCATGCTCGTTCCGTAAAGCAGGATCCCTATCGTAGCAAAAAACAAAATCGTACACAATTTGCGGCGAAATGTAAAGTTCACCTCTTTATCATACTGCTTTTTGTCCGATTGTTCCACTTCATCACAGCCATATAAAACTGAAAGTTCAGGATTCTGCTTTACTTTTCTGGCATAGCGCATCACATACCAAATAGATACCATTTCAAATACTGCAAAAATCACGGCGCGATAGGCAACACTGGAATTCAGCGGTACATCAGCGATGGTCTGGGCAATTCCTACTGAAAACGGATTTGTCATAGCTGCCGCAAATCCGGTAGCTACGCCAATATAAACGACGGCACCTCCTACAAGATTGTCATAGCCTAATGCCAGCATTATGCTTGCAAACAACGGCACAAGACCATAGGTTTCTTCAAATATACCCAATGTTGATCCGAGCAGGCCAAACAACAGCATTCCCACAGGTATCAACAATTCGGTACGTTTCCCCATTAATTTAAGCAGCGCAGACACCGCAGCATCCAGTGTGCCGTTGTCTTTCAATACATAAACAAAGCCATATGCAAAAACAATAAGAAACAAGATATCTGCAGCACTTACATAGCCACGAGACACCGAAAGAAAAATATCAAAGAAGTCTGGGCGGTTTCCTTCAACAAAATGGAAACTGTCAGGTAATACGATCGTTTTTCCATTCGCAGGATCAATTACCCGATCATATTCTCCTCCGGGAATGATATACGTCAATCCTACTACGACCAGTAAAATAATCGTTAAAATTACATATGTATGAGGTAATTTCCACCCGATAAATGACTTTTTACACTTTTCAGTCAAGTTCCTTTGTTTTTTTAACATTCCTGTTTTCCTTCAATAAAAACATGTTCTGCTTTCGCATGAATATCAAATGGATGATGACTCCAGATAACGAGATCCGCATCTTTTCCGCTGACAAGCGCACCTTTTCGATCATCGATACCCAAAATCTCTGCAGGATATGATGTTACTGCGCGCAATGCTTCCGCATCATCCATGCCAAAGCGAACAGCCATAGCAGCATAAATAGGCAAATAATACAGCGGTGTTACATCATGATCGGCAGTGATGCAGACTTTAACACCTGCCCTATTGAGGATGCCGGCAGTCTCAAAGCTCTTATTCCAAACCTCCTGCTTGCTGCACGGGTTCATGCTTGGACCGACAATCGCAGGAAAACCGCTGGCTGCTATATGTTCAGCAATGTCAATCCCATCCGTGCAATGAACTATAACAATCCTGATATCGTACTCCTTGGCAATACGGATCGCTGTACAGATATCATCTGAACGGTGAGCGTGAATATGCAACGGTATTTCTTTCCTCAGAACCATAGCCATATTTTCCTTGCCGGGATCGCATCGGAAATGATCACCATTCTTTTCCGCTTCTTCCTTCTCAAAAAGATATTCCTTCGTATCTTCCAGACACTTACGTAAGTGATAAGCAGTACCCATGCGTGAGGCGAATCCATGCTTAGCTGCCTTCGGGTTTTCTCCAAGGCTGCCTTTCACAGCAGCCTTGCGGGTCACGATCATCTCATCTGCAATCTTACCCGTTAACCGGATAACCGAAGCAACACCTCCGATAACACCATCACTGCCCGGACAAACACAGGCACAGGTCACTCCTGCCCGGACAGATCGTTCCACCGCTCTGTCAAAAGGATACAGACCGTCCAGCACTTCTAACTGAGGGGTAATCGCATCCGAGTAATCGCAACAATCATCACCCACTTCTCCCATACCTTCTTCGCTGATACAAATATGACTGTGAGCATCAATGAAACCTGGCGTTATATATTTTCCCGCCGCATCTATCACTTCTTCATTTTCTTTTGGAGAAATATTGAAATCCACTTCCGTTATTTTCGTATTTTCGATACGAATATCCAATTTTTCAAAATCATTTGTACAAGTAGTAAACAAATATCCGTTTTTAATAAGCATCAGTGCTACCTCTAAATATAATATTTTTTATTCCTATATATGGGATCTGTTAATAACCAATCATTACAGCCGCCGTCATAAATACAAACTCCATAATAAACAGGATGCCAAACAACGGAGTAATAAATTTATACCATTTGTTAATCGGCACTCCCATCAGACCACAACAAAGAGCGCAGGAAGTCGGCCAGAATATATCTGCGAAGCTGTGTCCCAACTGGTATGCCAATACGGCAATTGAACGGCTCATACCAACCAGCTCGGCTGTTGGTGCCAAAATCGGCATTGTGATCGTTGCCGCACTTGTTGAACCATTGATAAAGAGTTTTACAATGTTCTCAATTATGATCATTCCGTAGGCAGAGAGGTATGTACTTGTATTTTTAAGCAGGCTCACCAGGCCGTATACGATCGTATCTGTGATCATGCCCTCTTTCATTAAAATCAAGATTCCTCTGGTAAATCCGACAATTAACATAGAAGAAACCATGCTCTTAGTAGACTCAATAAATGTCTTACAGATCTCAGTTGCAGAATAACCGCTGATAATACCTGCAACCACCATTGCCATTAAGAAAAATGCTGATATTTCATCTACATACCAGCCCAGGTTCAAAATAGCATAGAATAAAAATATAATGACTCCAAAGAAAAGTACTAAACATAGCCCCTGACGGATATTCATGGATGCAGTCTGTAATTCATCCAGGGATTTTGCCTTGACTGCATCCAGCTCAGTGCCATAAACCACAGACTTTGTCGGATTTTTTTTGACTTTGCGGGCATAGTACATCACATAAGCAATGGCAATGATCTCTGTGACAACAAAAATAAGCCAACGGAATCCCATTCCTGAGTAAAGTTCAACACCTGCAATATCCTGTGCAATAGCGATGGTATAAGGATTCGTGGTGCCTGCGGCATATCCGATCGATACGCCTAAAAAGATAACTGCGCCGCCTACGACAGCATCATAACCCAGGGCAACAAAGATTCCTACGAAAACCGGAAACAGTCCATAGACTTCCTCATAAATACCCATGGTAGATGCCATTAAACCAAGAATCAGCATTGTGATCGGAATCAATAGCTGGACACAATTGCCAATCTTCCGTACTAAAGTTCCCAGCGCAGCATCCATCGTTCCATTTTTGGTTAAAACATAAACAAAACCATACGCAAAAATAATGAGGAACATAATATCAGCAGCGTCCACATAACCAGCTTCCAGAGCCTGAAACAGACCAAACAGCCCCGGCGCCTCAGCATCTACATACGCGTAAGAGTCAGGCACAACGACCATCTTTCCTGTAACCGCATCCTCTACACGCTCATAAGATCCGGCAGGAATGATGTGTGTAAGAATCAGCACGATGAACATAATAGTGACAAGTATCACATATGTATGCGGCATCTTAAAGTTTTTGATCCTTTCCTTTAAAGTTCTCATAAGTACCTCCTTAGTTTATAATCTTTGTAGCAACACTGCATGTTTTCTGAATGCTTATCCATCACCTTGCAGCACCACACTATAATACACATCCAGCCCCTTCAGCATTGCTTTTCTTATATTTAAATCCTTAAAGTTACTTGAATGTCAAGTGTGAAATTGTTATAATAATAACAGTTGCTTTTTGATCATTATCCACATTCACCGGAGTTCTAAAAATGGGCAAAAAAAATCTTACCATCGGAGAAATATCCGAAATATTGAACATTACCCCTTCAACTCTTCGTTTTTGGGAAAAGGAGAACCTCTTTCATGTCAGCAAAAAGAGTAATCACTACCGAACCTATACCAATACGGATTTAATCGACATAGCTGATATCCTGTATTATCGGAATCTTGGAGTACCGGTTAAAGACATCCGTGCATTTTCTTCTCTGGAATTATCTGAATATGATCAGTTTCTGGAAAATCAGGAACGGGAACTCAACAAAAAGATTGAAGAATATCAACAGATGCTGCTAAGATCGCAAAGTCTGAAGAGGAACTATTATCGGTTGCTGAGACTGCTCGTCAATCCCTTTATCCTTGAGACTCCGGACTTTCATCACGTCATCTCGTGGGATTTCCGTGAAAAAGAACGGATCCGGCAATACGTATCCGATCCTTCATACTACGTCTGGTGTAAAGATACCAACTCAGAAATTTCTGGACGTAAAGGACTCATTGTATCTGAAAACAGTTCTTATTCCCGCTCGGATCTTATATGGGAAAACAGACCCGGCAGCCGCTACATCAGCTTTCCCGTCAAAGCCATGATTGAAAATGATTATTCCGGACTTGAAGCGCCAAAGATCGTAGGTGAAGTACAGCGCCATACCACTACCGGTTATTTAATTACTCGTCACCTCCTGAACTGCAAGATCAATGGCGAAAATGTCGAATATCTGCAGGCCTATCTTGAAATCACTGGATCGTGGGATGATTCATTTACGAAAAGATTAATGTTAGATTAATGTTTTGGTGAATATATCTTTTTTAGACAAATGAAATTATGCATGATTTTTCACAAAAAACACTCTTTAGATTTGTAAAATAATACTTTTTTATAAACTATCTATTGCATCGCATTTACTACGAGCAGCGGATCGCGTTCCGCTGCTCGTAACAGTTTCTTCCTTTATTGAAATATTGTTTTAAAAACCGGCTGCATGGACGAGATCCATGTATTCTCTGCCGCATTATAATACTTTGTATCTGCATTTACCGCAAACGGAATTCCTGCATCACTCAATGCTTTCGTCATAAATCCTGCAAATACTGTCTGCTCTTCTACACTGTATGTATTTCCTTTATTATAGTTTCCCGGCATCCAGGCTCCAACCCATGTCGGAATCCCCGTCTGCTGCTGCCATGCAAGCGCCGTCTGGATCTTATCTGTAATCAGCTTTTTCTCAGCATCCGTTCCCGTAGTCCACAGCTTCTTTTCATTTGTCTTATCCGGACCGGATGCATAAAAGTGCCATTCTGCCATAATATATCCATTGTGTGCACTTGGAATTTTCAGCTCTGACAAATAATTAGGGTCTGACCGCAGGCGTGGAGAGATCATAATGATTCTGTCTGGATTTGTTTTTCTGATTTCCGCAACCGTCTGTTCATACATTTCATTCAACGTATCCGGCAATTTATTGATCGCATCCGAAGATTCAATCATCAGATCAAAGGCCAACAGATGTGAAGCATCTTTAAAATGCTCTGCGATCTGGCTCCACCATTCCGTCACATGATCCATATTTTCCTTTGTTGGATCTGTTTTAAACTCATGCGCCTGGTATGCAATAACAGGAATAATTCCGTTTTTCAGGCAATCAGTGATCTGCATATCCAGCAATACCAGAAGCTCGGTGCTGATATCATCCTGTACCCGAATTCTGACATGGCTGACCCCGGCTTTCTTAAATTCCTGTACCTGCTTAATGCTGTATGTTCTGGTCCGCTTCTGAAATTCTGACCATGTGACATCCAGACCTTTTCCCAAAAAAGTCTGGTACTGCCACGGAAGTACCGCCTGATCTTTGCTCTGCCCGAGTCCTTCGATCCAGGCACCATCTGCGCCCGTGACATATCCATCCGGCGTCATGCAGTTTGCGCTCATGTAACCATCTGATTCAAAGTAATACCATTTACCGTCATCGTCCCGAAACCACTGATTTTGAAGAAATGTATGATCATCGTTCTCATATTTCCATCCTGCCGTGTCCTGCTTCCACTGTCCGGCATATGAGGGGAAACTGCTGACCGCCAGAAGCACAGAAGCTGCCAGACCCAAATAAATTCTTTTCACTCTTGTTTTCTCCACTTATTGCCCGGAAGAAAGAAGATCATCAATCTGTTTCCAAATGCTATTGATCTCTTTCAGCATTTCCAGACGTTTTTCCTTTTCTTTTTCTGCTTCTTTTAATTTTAGAATTGCTGTGTCAAAATCTTTGTTCTCGGCAGCCGCCTTCGCTTCTGCGCGAAGATTTTTTACCTGGGAATCCCCGTTTTCCTCACGGATCATTTTTATTTTCCCACGAAGTGTTTTTGCCTCTTTCCACACACTCTTATCAACCGGAAGCTCTCCTGTCTCCTTTTTGTTCAGATGAATATTCTTGAAATGTTCCATGGAATTTTTATTGGATTCCCTGAGAGCATCCATCTGCTCCTCCATCGCTTTCATCTCAGTACGGATCGGTTCCGCTTCCGCCCTATATTCTTTTCTTGTCTCAGCCGCAAACGCAGAGAAGGACATGATTGCAGTAAGCGATAACGCCGCGCATAAAATTTTTAAACCTTTCTTCATCTTGTTACCTCCATCAGTCAAGCGGATATTCGCAATCCGCTTCGCTACTTGCTCATAACCGAATAACTGCTCCGCAGTTTATCAGAAGGAGCTTGCACTCCTCCTGATACAAGCAAGTCCTCACCCACTGCTTATTGCTTTTCGCAATTAAATCAGGGGACTTACTTGATTCGGTTAAATTATTTTATGTGTTTATCATACCGCTATCCCTGTGTGCATTACCAGTTCACCTGTGTGGCAAAAATGCGGCAATCATTTACGGTTTTAAACTTTCCTGTTAATATGAAAACATAAATACAAATGAGGTAATTTATCATGTCAAAACTAATCTATGTAGTAGATGATGAGTCAAATATCCGTACAATGATGCAGCTATTTCTTGAAAATGAAGGCTTTACAGTAGAGACGTTTAAAGATGGTCAGGAAGCCTGTCAGGCCTTTTCCGCAAAAGAACCCGATATGCTGATCCTCGACATCATGATGCCCGGAATCGACGGTCTCAGTCTATGTACCTATTTCCGTCGTCAAAGCCACGTTCCCATTATTTTTGTATCTGCCAAAGATACGCCGCTCGACCGTGTTATGGGAATCACTCTCGGGAGCGATGACTATATTACAAAGCCCTTTCTTCCATTAGAGTTCGTTGCGCGGGTAAAGGCATTATTCCGCCGGTCTGATCCACACTTTTACGATGCCGGCATGACCGATCCTGTCACCCGGTTTGTATGTGGAAATCTGGTTCTTTTTCCTGTCAGCCACAGAGTCACAATTCAGGAACATGATCTCAATGTAACGCCGACAGAATTTGATTTTCTGCTGTATATGATACAACGGGCAGATAACGCTGTTTCTAAAAAAGAATTAGCCGAACAGATCTGGCATTTTCAAGGTCCTGATCCGGAAGCAGATATACCGGAGGATTTTATTAAACGGCTTCGAAAAAAACTACTTTCGTTCGGATCTACTGCCCTGATCGAGACGGTATGGGGCTTTGGTTATCGAATGAGCGAACGAAGGCCAGAAGGGATCGAATCAATATGATTGGAAAGAGTATCCAGACACGTTTATTTTCGGCAGCTTTTCTTGTGATTTTTATGATGACTTTCGGAGTCGGAATCACCTTTTTCCTTTCTTCCCGTTGGTATGTACAGTACACTGCCAGAAAAGAAACAGAGCATCTGATCAGGATGGTTCAGTCGGAGTCGGATCGTTTGAGCACTGACCCGGCTTACACTTCTTCAGATTCTAAGGAAAATACGCGCGCATTTTCAAAAGCTTTGCTTCGTTCTGTCCGGCTACAGCTCAGAGATCAACCTTATAATGGTATATTTCTGGTTTTTAATTCCAAGCAAAAACTTGTCTTCCCTAAATCCAGTAATGACCGGAATATTTATCCGATATCTGCTTTGGAGGAACAGTGCCGCCGGATGATCCAGTCAGGTGAACTGATTTCCGGAAAAACGTCCCGGATTTTACTTTCTGAAGACTTCTGGTACATCAGTATGTATGTGTTTCCGTCCAGTACACCTGTACGGGCAAAGTATTTTGTTTCTGTTGTCCAAATTCCGGATTCATCTGTTTTCTGGAATTATACATGGAAATTGTATCTTGCGATTTTACTCGCTTCTGTGTTTTTATCATCTTTTTTAGTATGGGGAATTGCAAGAACCATCTCTGTCCCGATCCAGCATCTTTGTCTCCAGATCCAGAGGATCAATGGAGAAACAGACGCACAGATCCAGGATTCCTATTCTTTAAATGAACTGGAAGCTTTAAAACGCTCCTATAACCAGATGGAAGAAATGATTCGAAGATCTGAGGAAGAAAAAAGACAGTTTTTTCAAAACGCTTCCCATGATCTGAAAACGCCGCTTGCGTCTATCACCGGGTATTCCCAGGGGATCGTTTCCAATGTCATAAAGGATCATCAGAAAGCTGCCAATATCATTCTTTCTGAAAGTCTGCGCATGACTGACCTTGTAGAAAGCATTCTTTCTCTCTCAAAAATGGACAGTCACACATTTGACCTGCATCCGACAGATCTGGAAGTCATGGAATTTCTTGATGAGTGTGTGGATATCATGAGTACGATCCGAAGGGACTGCGTGATACATCTTGAAGCTGCACGCCCACTAATGATCCACACGGATCCGGAATTGTTGAAGCGGGTGATACAAAATATTCTTTCAAACTGTCTGCGATATGCCGATCACGAGATTCTGATCCGTATGAGTACAGATGGTAACTCGCTGATCCTTCTGATACAGGATGATGGTCCAGGATTCCTGGAAAAAGATCTCCCTCATATTTTTGAACGTTTTTATAAGGGTGATGGTGGAAAAAATGGAATTGGTCTTTCGATTGTATGGACCGGCATCCACTATCTTGGCGGATCCATTACCGCCGGAAACCGCGCTGTGCCGGAACACGGGGCTTATTATCAGCTTTTATTGCCCCTGTCTTTTTAACCGAATCAAGTAAGTCCTAGCTTCAATTGCGAAAAGCAATAAGCAGTGGGTGGGGACTTGCTTGTATCAGGAGGAGTGCAAGCTCCTTCTGATAAACTGCGGAGCAGTTATTCGGTTATGAGCAAGCAGCAAAGCGGATTGCGAATATCCGCTTGACAATTGCCAATCTCTCGTACAAACACAGGCTTTAACTCAGTACCCACGTATGTACGCAAAAAGACCGGCATATCAAATTTCTTCTTGATAAACCGGTCTTTTTATTGCTATTCGGCCTTTTTATCCATTAATGGATAATTTTTTACTATTTCTGCAACTTCTACAGGTTTCTCTCAACCAGATTCTTTAAGGTTCCCTCGAACGGCTTGAACGGAATCTCCTTGTCGTAGTTTAAGAAATCTTTCACATATCCAAGTGCTGCTGCAACACCGTAGATCATGCCGCGCTCATCCACATCGAATTCCGGTGTGTGATGGTTTGCACCGGTTCCGGCCTCCTCGCTCTGGATACCTGTGAAGGTGATGATACCCGGCCAGAGCTTTAAGCATGCCTGCATGCTCTCAGATGCCATCCACGGCTGTGCAACCGTAACAGCATCCTCACCGATATATTTTCTTACTGCGTTCTTCGCGATCTCGCTGCAGACTGCGTTGTTCTGGCATTCGAACAGTGGATCCGGCATATGAAGAATTTCATATGTACACTGGCAGAGCTCGCACTCTTTCTCGACTACATCCATCATCTGTTTTACAAACGGAGTTCCTGCACCGTCAACATTGAAGGTACGGATCGTACCGCCGAAGGTCAGCTCGTCCGGAATAATGTTGCGGACGGTTCCGCAGTTTACGAAACCAACGGAGCAGGTCAGGATATCCGTCGGAGCCACATATTTCATGCGGATCATATTGATATGGTTATAGATATTGTTGAAGCAGTCTAAAACACTGTGGGCAAGATCCGGACGGGATCCGTGACCGGCCTGGCCGTGAAGCTTGATGATAAATCCGTATGCACCGGAGAATACCGCGCCCGGCTCCGCGGAGATCGTTCCTGTCGGAACATCCCATTTTACATGTGTTGCCATACAGGTATCGATCTTTAATTTCATTGTCTCAACGGCATACGGAAGTAGATTTCTGATATTTCCGCCGGCTTCCTCGCCGCGCTCAAAGAGGAGGACGATATTGCCGTTTAAGTCTTCCTTATTCTCGTTTAAGATCTTTGCCTCAGCGAGAAGCATCGCTGTGTGGGCGTCATGTCCGCAGGCATGGGAGATTCCATCGTTCTTAGAGATGCAGACCTTTTCCTTTGTGAGGTTTGTCTTGCTCTCCTTGATCGGAAGTGCGTCCATATCGGCACGAAGAAGAACGGTTTTTCCAGGTTTTCCGCCGTGGATCTGTCCGATAATACCACCTTCCGGAACAACTACATGCTCGATTCCCAGCGCATCAAGCTCAGAGGCAATATATTTTACTGTCTCGTACTCAACACCGCTGTTTTCCGGATACTCGTGCATATGTCTTCTGATCCTTACCATGTAGTCGAAATTTTTCTTCGCTTCGTTTAAAATATCCATATTTTCTCCATTCCGGCGGAACCGCTTCGCCATTTACCGACAGCGCAGTTTGTCCGTCTCTTCAGTTTTGGATTTTCAATAACTGCTGATATCTTCACAGTCATGATCTGAAAATATCCGTTTCCAGATGTCTCTATATTAACACGCGCAGGGAACTAAATCCAGTCCCCTGCGCAGCTTATTTTTTTAGTCCCTATTTACATTTGTGTGTCTGATGTATCAACAGTATAATGATACATTTCACGAATTGCATATGCAATTAGAAAATCAAGTAGTCCAAATTCCATAAAATGAGATTTTAGGGCAAATTACAGACATTAACTTGGCTGTAGTATTTTTAAACAACGTGTGTTAGACTACTGTTATACAAATCGAAATTTATAAAGGAGAATATTGATGAAATTATTTTTATGTTCGCACTTTTCAAGTGTAGGAAGTCTGATAAAGGAAGAAATTGAAAATAAGAAAGTCGCATTTATTCCAACAGCTTCACTGCGTGAAGGCTACACCGGTTATGTCGGCTCGGCTCGAAAATTATTCAAAAAGTTGGGAGCGATCGTAACTGAAATTGATATTTCAACGGAGGCTTATTCAACGATACAGTCTGTTTTTGAAGAAGCAGATGTGATATATTTTACTGGCGGAAATTCTTTCTTTCTTATGGACCAGCTCCGTAAAACGGGAACTGATGGACTGCTGAAAAAGGAATTGGCAAATGGAAAATTGATGATCGGCGAGTCGGCAGGCGCAATTATATGCGCTCCAAGCATTCAATATATCGAGCAAATGGATGAAAAGCCGGAGGACTACTCACAAGAAGATGATGCAGGGATTGATTTGATTGATTTCTATGTTCTTCCGCATTATCTTACAGCACCATTTAAGAAAGTTACCGAGAAAATAATGACTGAGTTTTCGGATTTGAATCTATGCCCAATTAACAACCGTCAGGGAATTGTAATTGATGGTGAAGATTCAAAGGTTATTTGCAAAGACTAATTTGAAAATTCCAGTTTGTCAATTACAAGTGACATTGAAAGAGTCAGCCCATTCAAGGTGCTGGCTCTTTCAAAAATTCCATTCTAATAAATTGCATGATAACTTAGAGTAAAAATGAATACCCATTAGCCGGAAATGAATAGAAAATGAATAAAAGTGTGGTGTTTCGTATAATTATGAGTTAGTATGCATCAGACACACTTTTGTAAAAAGGGAGTTTTTTTATTTAACGTTACAGTACACGGGCACTCCATGCCCGCGCACTGTAACAGGATTTTGCTGATACTTCGCATTCCGAATCGGCAAAATCCGCGGTCATAACGATATCATACGGAATTTTCAGTTCAGAAAATTCCTCCCATGAAAAGTAACTATTTGACTACAACGCGTCTGAAGTTCTTCTTACCGCGCTTTACAACGATTCCTTCACCGGAAAGCTGCTCTTTCGTGTATACAGCCTTAATATCCTTCACGATCTCACCGTCTACGGAAACGCCGCCCTGCTCTACGTTTCTTCTCGCCTCAGAACGTGACGCGCAGAGGCCGGATTTCTGTACGATGGAAAGGAGGTCGATCGAACCATCAGAAAGATCTGCGTCGGAAAGTTCTGCTGTCGGCATTTCTGCCGCAGCGCCGCCTGCGAATAATGCACGTGCGCTCTCCTGTGCTTTCTTTGCTTCCTCCTCGCCGTGAACAAGGCTTGTAAGCTCGTATGCAAGGATCTCCTTCGCCTGATTTAACTGGCTGCCTTCCCATTTGTCCATCTCATCGATCTGCTCAAGCGGAAGGAATGTGAGCATGCGCAGGCACTTTAATACGTCTGCGTCACCGACGTTTCTCCAGTACTGGTAGAACTCAAACGGAGTTGTCTTATTCGGATCAAGCCATACAGCGCCGGACTGGGTCTTACCCATCTTCTTGCCCTCAGAGTTTAAGAGCAGTGTGATCGTCATTGCGTGCGCGTCCTTGCCGAGTTTTCTTCTGATCAGCTCTGTACCGCCGAGCATGTTGCTCCACTGGTCATCGCCGCCGAACTGCATGTTGCAGCCGTATCTCTGGAACAGCTCGTAGAAGTCGTAGCTCTGCATCAGCATGTAGTTAAACTCTAAGAAGCTTAAGCCCTTCTCCATTCTCTGCTTATAGCACTCCGCGCGGAGCATGTTGTTGACGGAGAAGTGCGGTCCGATCTCTCTTAAGAAATCAATGTAATTTAAGTTCATAAGCCATTCAGCGTTGTTTACCATCATGGCTTTTCCTTCGGAGAAGTCGATGAAACGGCTCATCTGCTTCTTAAAGCAGTCACAGTTGTGCTGAATTGTCTCAACCGTCATCATAGTTCTCATATCGGTACGTCCGGACGGATCTCCGACCATTCCGGTGCCGCCGCCGATCAGCGCGATCGGCTTGTTTCCAGCCATCTGTAAACGTTTCATTAAGCAGAGTGCCATGAAATGTCCAACATGAAGGCTGTCCGCAGTCGGGTCAAAGCCGATATAGAATACGGCCCTTCCCTCGTTTACCATTTTACGGATCTCTTCTTCGTTTGTGACCTGCGCGATTAATCCACGGGCCTGTAACTCTTCGTAAACTCCCATTTTGTCTACTCCTTTTCTGTAATTTTCTGCGGATGTTCGTTTCTTCCGCCTGTGTTGGTCTTTATATGAAGACCTGCTATCCGGACGAAGCGTTCTTTCTCCTGCTGCCTGACTCTTTCAGTCTCAGTCCAGTCCGGCAACTCCGGCACTGAACATTCTCCTTGCAGGTACAAAAAAGCCCCGTCCCTTGTTTCCCAAAAGGACGAGGCATACGCTCGTGTTACCACCTGATGTTCCCGAAACGCTCACACGCTCCGGCTCATGGAGTCCTCATCATAAAAGACCCCGGCATTTCTAACGGGTGCCAGTTCCGTCACAGCCTACTCACATTCTCCGGATATCTCCGTTCACGCTTTCGGTGTGCAGCTCCGGGATGTATTCAGAAAAAGAAGTCCGCGCGCCTCTCATCCACCGGCAGCTTTCTGTGCGGAGCAGGTCATTTCCCTACTTGTTCCCTTCATCGCTTTTCCATTATATACCGCATGCTTTAACGCGGCTATATGGGTCATTATATGGAGATTCCAAAGCTTTGTCAAGAGCGGAAGCCCAGAAATTCGTTAACTTCATATCCTTTCCTGCAATTTCCCCCTGATTTTTTCTGGACAAATAACAGGAATGTGATAGAATAGAAAAAATGCCTAAAACCGGGAACGTCCGGCGCAGGCGCAAGTACTAAAAAACCAATTATTCTCAAGGAGGTCCCGTATGGAAAGCCATAAGATCATTCAGGTGGACGAAAAGGTTCCCTTTAACCTTCTGATCCCCCTGAGCATCCAGCACATGTTCGCCATGTTCGGCGCATCCGTTCTCGTTCCGTTCTTATTCGGAATCAATCCCGCGATCGTTCTTTTCATGAACGGTGTCGGAACTCTCATGTTTATCTTTATCACAAAGGGAAAAGCTCCCGCCTATCTCGGTTCCAGTTTCGCATTTCTCGCCCCGGCCGGCATCGTGATCGCAAAATTCGGTTATGAATATGCCCTCGGCGGATTCGTTGCCGTCGGTTTCGTCGGATGTATCCTCGCATTCATCATTTATAAGATCGGATATAAATGGATCGACGTCGTTCTCCCGCCTGCTGCCATGGGGCCGGTCGTAGCCCTGATCGGATTGGAGCTCTCTTCCAGCGCGGCAAGCAATGCGGGACTCTTGGACGAGACCATTGATCCGAAGAATCTGATCGTGTTCCTCGTAACACTTGGCTTTGCCGTTTTCGGTTCTGTCCTGTTCCGGGGATTTTTATCTGTTATCCCGATCCTGATCGCCGTGATTGCCGGATATGTCGCTGCCGTTGCATGTGGGATTGTTGATTTCTCTGCGGTTGCCGCTGCCCCGATCTTTGCGATCCCGAACTTCACCGCTCCAAAATTTAATATGGAAGCGATCATGATCATCATGCCGGTCATCCTGGTCATCACCTCCGAGCATATCGGACATCAAGTTGTAACAAGTAAGATCGTCGGCCGCGACCTCTTAAAGGATCCGGGACTTCACCGCAGCATCTTCGGTGACAACTTCTCCACCATGGTCTCCGGACTCATCGGTTCCGTACCGACGACCACCTACGGTGAGAACATCGGCGTTATGGCTGTCACAAAGGTTTACAGTGTTCAGGTCATCGCCGGAGCAGCCGTGATCTCCATCATCTGCTCCTTTATCGGGAAATTATCGACCCTGATCCAGACGATCCCGGGACCGGTCATCGGCGGAATCTCCTTCCTGCTCTACGGTATGATCGGAACCTCCGGTCTCCGTATTCTGGTCGACTCCAAGGTCGACTACGGCAAAAACAGAAACCAGGCCCTGACTGCCGTGATCTTTGTAACCGGCCTCTCCGGGATCAAGGTGAATTTCGGCAATGTGCAGCTCACAGGTATGGTCCTTGCATGTGTTGTCGGCATGATCTTAAGCCTGATTTTCTATATTTTTGATAAGATGAAGTTTACAAATGATCAGTAAAAGTAACTAAGTGTAACCATCTGGAATAAAACGTAAACTTGCAGGTTCTGCTCTGGTATGCGGTTCATCTCCGCTATCGTTTCAGAACCTGCTTTTTATTTTTTCTACAGCCTGTCCCGCACACATTTCCCCGTCCTTTTTATTTTTTACTCCCGGCTCATTCAAACCGATACTTTTTTCCTGCCCTCTTTTTCCTTTTGTTCTCTGACGATATTTCCTATATAAACTATATTTACAGAATTATTAGTTTTCTCTGTTTTATTTACAAATTTTCTTTTCCGCGCTATGATATTTCTATCATATACAAATCGAAAGGATGGTTCCCACATGAAAGAAGCGATTCAGACACTTATAACGTCCGACAAGATGGCTCACGCCTTCGAATACCTGAAACAGGATGAAGCGCACACCATCGACCAGCAGATCGAGCTTGTTCAGATCTCCTCCTTCAGCCCATTTGAGGAGAAGCGCGCGATCCGTTTTAAAGAGCTTCTGACCGAGGCAGATCTCGATCCGGTGATGGATGAGGTCCACAACGTATACGCCCATATCCATGGAACCGGTAATGGTCCGACTCTCTATGTCTCCGCTCATCTGGACACTGTATTCCCGCCGGAAACTCCGCTCCCGGTGAAACGCGAAGGAACAAAGATCTACGCACCCGGAATCGGCGATGATACCCGCGGACTGGCTGAGATCCTTACGCTGGCAAGAGCCATCAAAGAATCCGGCTTAAAACCGGTCGGTGATATCATCATCGGAGGCAACGTCGGCGAGGAAGGTCTCGGAGACCTCCGCGGCATGCGCCACTTCTTCTCACAAAATGCCGACAAGGTTGACGGTTTTATCTCCGTTGATGGAGCAGGCTGTCTGATCTGCCACGGCGGCACCGGAAGCCACCGCTACGAGGTAACCTTCCGCGGACCGGGTGGACATTCCTTCGGTGCCTTCGGTCTTGTCAATCCAATCTTTGCCATGGGGCGTGCTATCTCCTATATCTCTGAGCTCCGCACCCCGAGAGAACCGAAGACTACCTTCTCCGTCGGTGTCGTAAACGGCGGAACCTCTATCAATGCCATCGCATATGAATGTTCCATGCTTGTCGATATCCGTTCCAATGGCTTAAAGGAGCTTGAAGAGCTTGATGCAAAGCTTCAGGACTGTATCAAACGTGCGGTCAAGGATGAAAATAACCGTTGGGAAACCGAGCGTTCCTACGAAGAATCTAAGGACAGCTTTGATCACAACGGACGTATCACTGTGGAAGTAAAACAGATCGGAAACCGTCCGGCGGGAAGCCAGCCGAAGGACTGTGAGATCGTGAGCGCGGCGGCAGCAGCTTTTGAGGCATGCAATGAGACTGTAGAATATGAAAGCGCAGGAAGTACGGATGCAAATATCCCGATCAGCCTTGGAATCCCTGCGATCTGCGTCGGCGGAGGCGGAAAAGGCGGTGCCTGCCATTCCGTTGACGAGTGGTATGACAGCAAAGACGCCTATAAGGGATCTCAGAGAGTCCTTGCGGCGATCTTCGCGCTTGTGGGACTTGATGGGGTAAGTGAGCCGCTGCTTTCCAGGCGGAAAAAATAAGCTCCGCGCCAAAATACCTTTTGTCTCCAACATCATAATATAAAACAGCATGCCGGAAAGTCTCCTGTAAGTCCTGCTTACAAGCGTTCTTCCCGACATGCTGTTTTATTTTCCACTGCGTTTCACAGTTCTATCTTTAGTTTCCATCCACCAGCGACAGTCTCACCAGCGCCCGCTTCAAAGCGGCTTCAGCGCGATCAATATCGGTCTGTGGATTCTTTTCCGCCAGACGTCTCTCTGCACGGATTCTGGCCTCGTTGGCTCTCTTTCCATCAATATTCTCCGGCCACTCGCAGGCTTCTGCGAGGATCGTCACCTTCTCTGGCAGGATCTGTAAAAATCCGGAAAGCAGCGCCGCTTTTTTCACGCCGTCTGCCCCGTGGATCTTAAGAACGCCCGGCGCAACCGCGACGACCATCGGGATATGCTTCGGATAGATTCCGGTTTCCCCGTCTGCCGTGTTGAGCTCCACCATCGAAACCTCTCCGTCGAAAAACGCCTCATCCGGCGTAACGATCTGAAGTCTCATCATTTCCGCCATGTCCACACCCCCTATTTCACGCGGGCGAGAACATCATCAATATTTCCTGCGTTGAGGAACAGATTCTCCGGAATATCGTCATGTTTGCCTTCGAGGATCTCCTTGAAGCCCTGGATCGTCTCGGAAAGCGGAACATATCGGCCTTCCAGACCGGTAAACTGTCCGGCTACAAAGAACGGCTGGGATAAGAATCTCTGGATCTTTCTCGCACGGGATACGGTAAGCTTATCTTCCTCAGAAAGCTCATCCATACCGAGCATTGCGATAATATCCTGAAGCTCCTTATATCTCTGCAGCACTTCCTGTACGCCGCGGGCAACCTTGTAATGTTCCTCACCAACAATACGCGGATCAAGGATACGGGACGTAGACTCAAGCGGATCTACAGCCGGGTAAATACCAAGCTCTACGATAGAACGGCTGAGTACGGTCGTCGCGTCCAGATGGGTAAAGGTATTTGCCGGAGCCGGGTCTGTTAAGTCATCAGCCGGAACGTAAACTGCCTGTACAGATGTGATGGAACCGTTCTTTGTGGAGGTGATCCGCTCCTGAAGGGCGCCCATCTCCGTCTGTAAGGTCGGCTGGTAACCTACGGCTGACGGCATACGTCCGAGCAGCGCTGATACCTCGGAACCGGCCTGACTGAAACGGAAGATATTGTCGATGAATAACAGCACATCTTTTCCGCCTTCGTCACGGAAATACTCTGCCATGGTAAGACCGGTAAGGCCCACACGCATACGGGATCCCGGCGGTTCGTTCATCTGGCCGAACACCATGGTCGTCTTATTGATAACGCCCGAATCGGACATCTCATAGTAAAGGTCATTTCCCTCACGGGTACGCTCACCAACGCCTGTAAATACGGAATATCCGCCGTGCTCTGTCGCAATATTTCGGATCAGCTCCTGAATCAGAACTGTCTTACCTACACCGGCACCGCCAAACAGACCGATCTTTCCACCTTTCTGGTACGGGCAGAGGAGATCAACGACCTTGATACCTGTCTCAAGGATCTCTGTCTCTGTGGACTGTTCCTCAAAGCTCGGGGCTTTGCGGTGGATCGGGAGCTTTTTCTCCGTCTTCGGAGCTTCTTTATTGTCGATCGGCTGTCCCAGAACATTGAAAATTCTTCCAAGTGTCTGCTCACCGACCGGCACCATGATCGGTCCACCGGTCGCTACGGCATCCATGCCGCGGACAAGACCGTCGGTGGGACCGAGAGCGATGCATCTTACCGTATCGTCACCGAGATGCTGGGCAACCTCAACCGTGAGGATCCCGCCATCCTTTGTGGTGATCTCAATGGCGTCATTGATCTCAGGCAGCCCGCCCTGGGGAAATTTGATATCCAGGACGGCACTGATGACCTGAGTAATTTTACCAATGTTTTTCTCTGCCATCTCACTTCTCCTTGTCTCTATCATAACTATTCAGCCACTCAAGCCAGCGGTAAAAATCCATTCCAGCACATCATGCCGACTGATTTCTGTCTCCTGTATGCTGTCTTTTACCTCCAACACCGCAAGTACACAAGTTTGCCAAATAATTACTCATATTTCTTTTTAACCATCGATGGCATTCGCGCCCGCGATGATCTCTGTCAACTCCTGAGTGATAGATCCCTGACGCGCACGGTTGTACTGCAGCGACAGTTTTCCGATCATCTCTTCCGCGTTGTTCGTCGCCGAATCCATTGCAGTCATTCGCGCGCCGTTCTCACTGGCAACGGCCTCTAGGAATGCCCCGTAGATCAGGCTGCTCACATACTTCGGAATAATTGCATCCAGAACTTCGTCCTCGTCCGGCTCATAGTTCATAATGAGAAGATCCGGCTTTTCTTCTTTTACTTCGCCCTTTGGCCCTGCTGCCGCAAGATCCACCGGCAGAAGCTTTAAGAACGTCGGGATCTGGCTTACGGTATTTTTGAACGCCGTGTACGCCAGATAGATCTCTCCGATCTCATTCTTCTCAAACATGGCTAAAAGCTCTTTTGAGATCTGCTGCGCGTCGGAGTAGAGCGGCTCGTCGATCACATCGGAGTAATCCGCTTTGATCTCATAGCCTTTCCTTGCGAGTCCGTCGCGTCCTTTCCGCCCGATCGCGAAGATGAGGGCATCCTCTTTCGGGATCCCGCTCTCCGTCACGAGACGGATGATGTTGGAGTTATATCCGCCGGCAAGTCCGCGATTGGAAGAAACGACGATAACTGCCTTTTTCTTCGAATCGCCGCTCTTTAAATAGCGGTGCCGGATCCCGGTGGATTTCTTCAGCATCTCCTGGATCGTCTGGTACATCAGATTGAAGTACAGTCTCGAATTTTCCGCCTTCGTTCTGGATTTCTGGAGTTTTACAGTGGCAACAAGTTTCATGGCTTTGGTAATCTGCTCGGTACTCTCAATACTGGATTTCCTTCGTTTAATATCTCTCATGGTTGCCATGATACATCACCTGCCTTATCTTGCTGCCTTGCACTCTTCAATAGCTTTTTTCAGCAATTCTTCAGTCTCCGGTATCAGCTGCTTCGCCTCGCGGATGCTTGCCGGGATCTCCGGATACTTTGTATCGATAAACTTAAACAGTTCCTTCTCGAAATCAAGAACCTGATTTGTCGGAATATCGAGGAGATATTTCTTTGTCGCCGCATAGATAATGATGACCTGATACTCGACCGGCATCGGCTGATACTGCGGCTGCTTTAAAACTTCACGGATGCGTTCGCCCTGGGCTAGCTGTTCCTTCGTGCTGGCATCAAGTTCGGAACCGAACTGGGCGAAGGAAGCGAGCTCGCGGTACTGGGCAAGCTCCACACGGATCGGGGCAGCGATCTTCTTCATCGCCTTGATCTGTGCCGCGCCGCCAACTCGGGATACAGAAAGACCCGCATTGATCGCCGGGCGGAAACCGGAGTTGAACATCTCGGTCTCTAAGTAGATCTGTCCGTCTGTGATGGAGATGACGTTTGTCGGAATGTAGGCCGATACGTCACCCGCCTGCGTCTCGATAATTGGAAGTGCGGTAAGAGAACCGCCGCCAAGGTCATCGGAAAGTCTGGACGCACGCTCTAACAGTCTGGAATGCAGATAGAAAACATCGCCCGGATATGCCTCACGTCCCGGCGGTCTCTTAAGAAGCAGGGACAGGGTACGGTATGCCGCCGCATGCTTACTTAAGTCATCGTAAACGACAAGAACATCCTCGCCGTTCTCCATCCACTCTTCACCGATTGCGCAGCCGGAATACGGGGCAATATACTGTAACGGGGCAAGGTCAGAAGCTGTGGATACGACAAGCGTCGTGTAATCCATCGCGCCGAACTCCTCAAGAGTTTTCACGATTGTCGCAACGGTTGATGCTTTCTGTCCAATTGCAACATAAATGCAGTGAACTCCCTGTCCCTTCTGATTGATAATTGTATCGATCGCGATCGCCGTCTTACCAGTCTGACGGTCGCCGATAATAAGCTCACGCTGTCCGCGTCCGATCGGAACCATGGCATCGATCGCCTTGATACCTGTCTGAAGCGGGGTATCTACGGATTTTCTCTCGATAACACCGTGGGCAACACGCTCGATCTTTCTGAATTTATCCGTAAGGATCGGACCTTTTCCATCGATAGGCTGTCCTAAGGCATTCACGACACGTCCTGTCATGGCATCGCCCACAGGAACCTCAACGACACGTCCTGTCGTCTTTACGGTGTCTCCCTCACTGATGCTTGAGGAATCACCGAGCAGAACCGCTCCGACGTTGTCCTCCTCAAGGTTTAACACCATGCCGTAAACCTCTCCCGGAAATTCCAGAAGTTCTCCCTGCATGGCATTCTCAAGACCGTGGATTCGTGTAATGCCGTCCGCTACCTGGATGACAGTACCCACGTCAGAGACTTCCAGCTTCGTCGAATATCTTTCGATCTGCTCTTTGATGACCGAGCTGATCTCTTCTGGTTTTAAATTCATTTGAGGTCTGCACCTTCTTTCTTTTCCATTTCATCACGTAACTGTTCAGTATTATTTCTGCTGCCGGACTGCTGTTTCCAGTCCTGGATCCGCCGGGATCACGCCAGCTGCAGCTTCATTAAGTCTCTCCGGATCTCCCCGAGTCTTGTCCTGATGCTGTTGTCCACCACGCGGTCACCGATCCTGATCACGAGTCCGCCGAGGATCGCAGGCTCGACGCTATAGGTAACTTCCAGACTCACAAAAGCTGTGGTCTCCAAAAGCTTCGCCTCCGTATGGGCCTTCTGCTCCACGGAGAGTTCTACCGCGCTTGTGACAGTTACGATACCGATCTTTTTATATTCCTTTACACGATTCACAAAATAGTCGAGGATCTTCGGGAGCTCCTTCTGCCGTCCCTTTTCGATCACGGTCTCAAGAAATCCCATCAGGTCATCAGAAACTCTTCCTTTAAAGATATTTTCCACAACCTTTAACTTCTCTTCTTTTATGATCTGCGGATGGTTCAAAAATTGTACAAGGTCTGCATTCTCCATGAGGATCGTCTGCAGTGACTGTACTTCCTCATATACGGGCGACAGCATATCCCGCTCCATGGCAGCTTCAAACAGCGCGTCGCCGTAGACCTTTGACACTAACTTTGCCATGTGCTCTCACCCATTTCCTTTAAAGTCTCCTCGATCAGGGAATCCTGGATCTTTACATCCATGGAAGCGGCAACTGCCTTCTCTGCCATCAGGGACGCAATGGAAACGATCTCCGTCTTCATGTCCTCAAGCGCTTTCTTCTTCTCCAGCTCGATCTCCCGGTTTGCCCGGTCAACGATGCGGTTTGCTTCCTCTCTCGCTTCCGATAAGATATCAGCTTCCTGCTTTTTCGCTTTTTTCCTCGCTGCGTCGAGAATTTCCTGCGCCTCTTTGTCGATGGACTTTATTTTATCCTCATACTCTGCTTTCAGCGCGAGCGCGTCTTCGCGGCTCGTCTTTGCCGTTTCCAGATCGCCTGCGATCCGCTTTCTTCTTTTTTCCAGTACTTCACGCGCCGGATTAAAGAGGAAATACGACATTACAAAGAACAGGATAAAAATATTGATTCCCGTGATCACAATGTCGTTGATCCATTGAGGGTCAAAATTTATTAACCGTTCCAAGGTCTCATCTCGCCTCCTTTACAAACTTCCGCGCATACCCGGAAGTTTTTTTCTGTTCCCATATCCGGATCAACCGAACGGCTTAACGAACATAAGGATAATGGCAACAACAAGACCATAAAGACCGGTCGTCTCAGCAACGGCCTGTCCAAGAAGCATGGTCGATGTAATATCAGATTTCGCGCCCGGGTTGCGGCCGACTGCAGATGCGCCGAAACCAGCGGCGATACCCTGTCCAACACCAGGTCCGATACCGGCGATCATCGCGATACCGGCGCCGATTGCTGAGCAAGCATGGATCAAATCCTGTCCTGTAATATTCATAGATAAAACCTCCTGTAAAAAAATTTTATAGCTGTCATTCGCAGCTACAGGCAAAATCCTTTCCGATCGACTGCGTCGATGGGGTCCTGCCTTCCCTGTTCCGCCCTGCGTTCCTACAGTTTATCATTTACATAGACCATAGTCAGCATGCAGAATACGTATGTCTGGATGCACCCGGAAAACAGGTCGCAATACACATGAAGTGCGGCCGGAATACCGATTTTTAATAAGACCGGCATCATTCCGTACCAGAGACCCATGATAATAACTCCGGACAGCATGTTCGCGAACAGACGAAGGGAGATCGAGATCGGATTCGCAAATTCACCGATCAGATTGATCGGGAACAGCACCGGGAGAGGTTGAAACAGTCCCGTAAAGTGTCCGACACCATGATTTTTGATTCCCTGGTACTGTACGATCGCAAACGTAACCAGACCAAGAAGGAACGTAACACCAAAGTCGGCAGTAACCGTTCTCAGGCCGAACAGACCACTCAGGTTGCAGAACAGAATAAACAGAAAAATTGTTCCGATATAGTTCGCAAACCGGTTCGCTGAACTGCCAAGAATCCCTGTGGTCATATTTTCCAGCATTTCCATACCGAATTCGATGATATTCTGGAATGTTCCAGGTACATCCGTCGCATGTTTTAATGCACGGTTCGCGGCTATCACCAGAATCAGCAGAACGATCGTAACGATCGTCATTCCGACCGTTGTTGTCGTCAGCCAGAGTTCATGACCGAAGAGATGGTATTTCACGATCCCGTGGATCATGAAATCAGCACCACTGCCACCACTCATTCTTTTTCCTCCTTTCCTTAAGACTCTTGAAAGACTGCTGTCTGTTCCAAAACAGCAGCGTATAAGGCTCTATCCGTCAGGCCTGAAGCTCAGGCCATACGGTCGGTTCGTTTCTGAAGTACCGGATACACATAAGCTCCGGTCTTCAAGCCCAGTGCGCCGAGAACGACTGCTAAAAGGTTGATCGTCGTAAATTTCCATAAAAGGCACACCAGTATTACCGCGCACAGGCTGCGGATCAGCGAATGGATCACCATCTTTTTGCTGCTGTACGCCCCATCAGCCGATTCCACACAGAGTTCCGTGGATCTCGCGATACTGATGAGCAGTACCTCCGCCGCCGCGGCTCCGATCAGCACTCCGGCGATCACCGGAACGGTTCGGAAAAAAATAAGGCAGATGAGAAGCAAGATCATATTATGGATCAGAATCCCGATGCTCATTCCCACTACCTGTCTCTTTGTCTTATCACTCACTGCTGCTTCACCCTTTCTGCTGTCATAGCTGTCCGCTTCGAGAGACAGCCACCTGCTGTCTCATGCTTCGCTTTCGTTCAGGGAATCCCGGCTTTCGGTCCGTCCAGCCCTTCATCGCCGCCGGGTCTTTGATCGATCCGGGCGTTCACCGCCATCTTCTCGGCTTATCGGTCCCGTCTCCGGTTCCGAAACGGCTCTCCCACTGCTTTACCTGCCCTTTCTTTTCCCTGTCTTCGTCTTCTTTCTCTCTGTCTATGATATGCTTCGCCATCTTATATGCACTCAGGCCACCCGAGAGAACACCCAGGATCAGGAAGATCAGAACGGTATGAAGTCCGGTCTTTTTATCGATCCAGCTTCCGAGAAGCACACAGATAAGGACCGGTGTCACAACATTGAGTCCGAGCTGGGTGATCAGCACCAGGTTTTCAAGTCCGTTTTTTTTCTGACGCATTTTCTCCCACCTCACTTACCGCGTAACGCATACCGCCATTATACTAAATATTTGCGGATTTGTCCATTTCTACGCATCGACTTTACAGATATTTCATGAATTCTTTTGTCAATAATTTGCTATATTTGGACACAGTTGGATGATTGTCCAAAAATCGCCGAATGATTTTCCGGGTAAATCCAGATCTGATTCATATTTCTTCTATATTTATATATAGAAAAAAGAGACACAGTTACTTCCATGTCCCTTCATTTTTTCTTCAGACTTTATTTTCTTATGTAGAGGATCCATCGGTCCGCCCATGATTTTCAGTAATTCATTCCTGTGATCGCAAGTTCTCCGTCCACGGTAATGCCGAGGATGATATTCGGAACACCGTCGCCCAGAACGATTCCTGCCATAACCGGTTCAAGGGTATCAACATCCACCTTTCCGATCGCTGCCTCCATCTCATCGGAAAAGATCTCCGCCGGGTCCAGTTTCATGAAATCTTCCTTTGTATCCACCATTCCGCCGTTTGTCTTCACACAGGAGATAAACGCCGGAAAATCAATATGGTCCGCAAGGCCTTCCATATCCTTATTCTTCACGATCTCGACAAGCTCCTTTGCGTAAGACTTGTAATCCGTTTTTTCAAGCTTTGCAGCCACCTCACTCTGGAGCTTCGCCAGCTCCTCACCGGAGATCTCCTCCACCTGTACACCTTCAGAGCTCTCATCTGTCTCGAACGCTCCCGGACCTTCCGCCATCTTCGGATCCACATTGGAAAGATCCGGTTTTGTCGTGTCCGCCGCTTTCGTTTCCGCATCGGCAGCTTCTGTCGTTGTCTTTGCTGCGTTTTCCTGTGTCTGTGTATGTTTTGATCCGCATGCGGTCGCCATCACCGCTGTCATGCAGAGCGCCGCCGACAGTAAAACGTGTTTCTTCATGATTAAAAGTTCCTCCTCTGATCTTATATGTGCTCCCGGATTCTTCTTTTATATGTGCTCCAGGAATCATCTGCTTTTCCGGTATCTGCCCCGCAGACATCTCCCCGGGTACTCAGGGGATTTTCCGGCATACAGCCACCTGTTATACTGCATCAGAACTATACCACGGCTCCTTTTTCATGACAATAAACAAATTCTAAAGAAATGGTTATTTTTTCGTTAGAAAATCTCCACTTATTTTATTTTCCTTTTAGAGTTTCTCCATACTTCCGTCACATTCTTCCTGTATACTTTGTATCATAAAAGATACCAATCAGCAAAAACATCACGAAGCGTTTTATAAAAACGAAAGACGAGGCGTGTAGCGCCTGATCAGGTATATATAAAAATGGGGCCGGCAGGTAAATGAAATGCGCGCACATTTATGCCGGACTCGACTAAACATAATTCTCGGATCCACAAGGATCCGGAATTGACATATATTCGATACTCATACATCCCCCTTTTTTAGTATTTGTGTGAAAAAACTCCGGTATGCCAGAACCGGAGTTTTTTCATGTCTGAAAATCAATCGACGTGTCCTCTCACCCAGCACAGGTATTTGCTACAATCTGCATCTTCACGCGAATGCGCATCTTAGGGCACGTTAGTGCCTTTTTTATCTGGTCGTTCCATCGTAATCTCCTGTTAAACCTAAAAACAGAGCAGCCCTTTTATCGGCTGCCCTGTAATCTATTTGCCTTCTTTTTATATATTCCGCAAATCTTATTCTATTATTCATTAGTGTGTCATCAGATCCAGAACAAGCTCCGCGCACCTATTGAGGTTCTCGATCTTCAGCGTCTCGCCCGTAGTATGTACCTTCGTCATACCGGTAGAGAGAACGATCGGCTTGATTCCGTGAAGGGCCATTACGTTCGCGTCGCTTCCGCCGCCGCCCTTTGCAGTCATCGGTTCGCAGCCGATGCGCTTGCAGGACTCGAACACTCTCTGTACCATCGGATCGTCGTTCGCAACATTGAAGCTTACATAGTTTGTCTTTAACTCGATCTCAAGCTTTGCGCCCATCTCGTCACAGGCATCCTGTAAACATTTCTGCATATGGGCAGCCTGCGCGTTTAATTTATCGAGGTTGCGGCTTCTCACCTCTGCCACGAACTCAGCCTTTTCCGGAACGATATTGGTTGCGTACTCAGCCTTTAAGGTACCGATATTGCAGGTCGTCTCCTCATCAATGCGGAGCAGGTTCATCTTTGCGATTCCCTTTGCCGCTACCTGAATCGCACTGATTCCCTCTTCCGGAGCAAGTCCTGCATGGGAGGAACGTCCGATGATCGTCGCGAAGATCTTGATCTGGCCAGGTCCGCAGGTTAAGATCTTTCCAACATCACCGCTGGCATCGAATACCATTGCCTCTTTGCCTTTGATCATGGACAGATCCATATTTTTAACGCCGTTCATTCCGCCCTCTTCACCGATGGTGAATAAGATCTCTGTGTTGCGGCACGGAAGATTCTGCTCTTTGATCACCTTGACAGCCTCCATGATCGCCGCGATTCCGGACTTGTCATCACCGGAAAGGATCGTAGATCCGTCTGTATGGATAATTCCGTCATCGATCAACGGTTTGATCCCGTTACCCGGAGTCACGGTATCCATGTGCGCACACATAATCGTCGGCTCACCCGGAATCGTTCCCGGAAGATATGCGCATACGTTAAATCCGTTGGATCCGAACCCCTCTCCGGCCTTATCGGTCTTTACTTCCAGACCGAGTGTCTTCAGATCCTCAACTAACTTTTCCCCCATCGCTTTCTCATTCTTTGTCTCGCTGTCGATCATCGCGTAGCCAATGAATGTGTCGAGCAGTCTCTTTTCGTTAATCATCTGCTAACCCCTCCTGTTTTTCCTGCTGCAAAGACCTCTTTTCCGGGCCCTGCATCGCAAATCTTACTCAATCATCTTAACATGGATCTGCCATCTCCGCAAGAAAATACCTCAGCTTTATCCGGTTTCCTGACCGGATCTCTCTGGATCCATTTTGTTTTTGTCTGAATTTTCTAATTTATTTGAATTGTATTAATAATATGAGCTGTAAAAACATTTGACTAAACAAAAAAAGGTATGGACAGTTATTTACAAAAGATATATAATCGTTTTATAAAAAGTTAATATTTTTCATTCTTAGCAAAGAATTAACTTTTTACTTCATCGGCGAAATTGCTGGAAATCTTCCTGTTTTTTCAGTTATTTCGTACTTTTACTATCACAGGAGGTTTCTGTATGAGCGAAAACACCAATACTGCAACAAAGCAGACCTGGCTCGACAAGGCATTGACCGTAGTCGAAAACGTATGTAACAAACTTCCCGATCCGGTAATCCTGTTCTGCTGGCTCTTCCTTTTCACAGCGATCATCGGTACGATCGCAACCGTAGCCGGTGTAAGCCTGATCAACCCGGCATCCGGAGAGGCCGTTGTTTCCCAGAACTTCTTCTCGGCAGACGGACTTGACTGGTTCCTTAATAATATGGTAAAGAACTTTACTGGTTTCGCACCGCTTGGTCTGGTAATCACCATGACACTCGGTATCGGTCTCTGTGAGGAGTCCGGACTGATAATGTCCCTCTTAAAGGGATGTCTGAGCGATGTTCCTCCGGCTCTTATTCCGTACCTCATCGCATTCGTCGGTACGATTGGAAATATTGCTTCCGATACCGCAAACATCATCGTTCCTCCGCTTGCTGCACTCCTCTATATCGGTGCAGGAAAACATCCGGTCGTTGGTATGATCTGTGGATACGCAGGCGCGAACGCCGGCTTTACCGCAAACTTGATGGTTGCCGGTACCGACTCCCTGCTTCAGGGGCTTACAAACGATGCAATCAAGGGCTTTTTACCGGATACAACTTTCCAGGTAGATGTTACCTGTAACTGGTTCTTCATGATTGCTTCTACATTCCTCTGCTCAATCGTGATCGGTTTTGTTTGTACAAAGGTTGTAGAGCCGCGTTTCGGAAAATACGAAGGCAATACTGATGAAAAGATTGAAAAGCTGACAAGCGAAGAAAGCAAAGGACTCCGTGCCGCTGCAATCACAGCCATCGTGTATATCATTCTCCTCGTAATCGGCTTCTTTACCGGTCCGTTAGCCGCTGAGAACGGTGCCTTCGTTGGATCTCCGCTCTTAAAGGGTCTGATCCCGATCCTGTTTGTATTCTTCTCCGTTTGTGCGATCGCATATGGCTTCGCTTCCGGTAAATTCAAAAAATCCGGCGACATCAGTAAAGCAATGAACAAGCAGATGGCAGCAATGGGCTCCTACGTTTCCTTCTGTTTCTTCTGCGGACAGTTCCAGGGCTTATTCAACTGGACAAAGCTTGGTACACTCCTTGCGATCGGCGGTGCTGATCTTATTCAGTCCGCAGGCTTTACTGGAATCCCATTATTTATCTGTTTTATCCTTGTTGTAACCTGTGTAAACATTTTCATGTCCTCCGGTTCCGCAAAATGGGCGATCTTCGCACCGATCTTCGTTCCGATGTTCATGCTCCTTGGCTACCATCCGGGCTTTACACAGTTACTTTACAGACTTGGCGATTCCCCGACAAACGCAGTTACTCCGATGTCTGCGTATATCTGGATGATTCTTGCAACCGCACAGACAAAGTACATGAAGGATATAAAGATCGGTACTCTTATTTCCAACCTTCTTCCGATCGCTGTTATCCTTGAAGTGATCTGGGTGATCTTCTTCATCATCTGGTATCTTATCGGTCTTCCGATCGGACCGGGTGTTGGTTCTGCTCTTCCGGTTGGTATCATTTAAAACTTTCGGCAGTACATAACAGATTTATCAAAAAACGGGCAGCTCCATTCCGGAACTGCCCGTTTTCTTCATCTTCCGTTTTCTTATTTTGCAAGTTCTTTTATAATAGAAGAAACCTTATCGTAATCGTACTGGACTTCTTTTACGCCCGACTGTTTTTTATACCAGTTCTTTAATTCCTGATACGTTGTGGAGAAAGAACCATATCCGAGATACAGCTCCGGAGTCTGGAAGTTGTCCGCAAATACGACCATCGGCATCACCTTCAGGTTCTGAACTCCGTTTTCTTCCATCACCTTTGTGATCTCCGCCGCGCCTTTTTTCAGCTCCAGAAGCGGATTTTCAAACTCCTCTTTTCTCTTTGCGTCTTCTCGCCGCCACATTGCTCCGTCCGGAGTTCCGTATATCTTAATTCCCCAGCCGTAAGTTCTTACAAGGTAAACGCCTCTCTTATCCATAAGGACCGCGTCAAACGTCATTTTTCCTTCCGGCAGATTTAAAGTCGCGTTCTTTAAAACCTCACCGGGCTTTCCGCAGATCTTTTTCAGCCGCGCGGAGACCTTTTCTACAGCCTTTTCGTGATTCCGCTGTTTGTTCATGTGTTTCGCGATCAGCCAAAACACCATCACACCGGCCAAAATGTAGGCAAAGAACATAAAATAGTCCTGCGCCGAATGAAGTTTCCATGTCTGAAAGTTTCCACCAAACATATTATATCCTCCCAGGTATTCAATTAACCGCACATTGGCACTTGCTGCCACTGACAGTCTTTTTTGAATCCGTCAGGCAGGATTCCTTTATTATCTGTCATCACGTTTCATGCACGATACTTTATCTTAACATGAAACCACTATAAACGCAATAATCTTCTCATAATCGCCATTTCCTGATTTGTGCATTTTTACCAAATATTTATCATTCCATTTGGCGAAATCTCCGGCTTTTTTTTCAGTTTTCTAATCTAAAAATAAAAATTATAAACACTTTATAAAAAACATATAGCTTTTTCGAACCATTTATAGTATAATATCCATGCAAGCGGGATCTCGGGGGTTTAGATCCCGTAAATTAAGTTTACAGGAGGTTTTTCAAATGAGTGAAAACACTACCGCTAAGAAAACCGGCGTGGACAAACTGATTGATGGTATCGAAAAAGTTTGTAACAAATTGCCGCCGCCAGCGATTCTGTTCTGCTGGCTTTTCCTTATCACAGCCATCATCGGCTGCATCTTCAGTGTAATGGGCGTTGCCCTTACAAACCCGGCTTCCGGAGAGGTCGTAACATCTGCGAACCTGTTCTCCAAAGACGGCGTTGACTGGATCTTAGGCAACATGGTAAAGAACTTTACAGGCTTCGCTCCGTTAGGTCTGGTTATCACCATGACACTCGGTATTGGTCTCTGTGAGGAGTCCGGAATGCTGATCTCCATGCTGAACAGTTCCTTAAAGAACGTTCCTGCAGCTATGATCCCGTACGTAATCGCATTCGTTGGTACCGTTGGTAACATCGCTTCCGATACCGCTATGGTCGTTATCCCGCCGATGGCTGCCATCGTTTACATGGGCGTAGGCAAGCACCCGGTAGTTGGTATGATGGTTGGTTACGCAGGTGCTCAGGCCGGTTTCACAGCAAACCTGATGGTTGCCGGTACTGATACTCTGTTACAGGGTCTTACAAACGATGCGATCAAGGCATTCATCCCGGATACAACATTCCAGGTTGACCCGACCTGTAACTGGTTCTTCATGATCTTCTCCACCTTCCTCTGTGCAGCAGTTATCGGATTCTGTTCCGTACATATGATCGAGCCGCGTTTCGGAAAATACGAGGGTGCCGGAGAAGCAAAACTTGAAGAAGTTACTCCGCAGCAGAAGAAAGGTCTTAATGCTGCAGCTCTTACCGCGATTATCTACATCATCATCATTGCAATCGGATTCTTCACCGGTCTTCTTTCCGGCGAGAACGGTGCGTTTATCGGATCCCCGCTCTTAAAGGGCCTGATCCCGATCCTGTTCGTTCTGTTCTGCCTCTGCGGTCTTGCATACGGCTTCACTGCAGGCACATTCAAGAACGCTGTTGATGTCAACAAGGCAATGTCAAAGCAGATGGCCGGTATGGGTTCCTACGTTCTGTTCTGCTTCTTCTGTGGACAGTTCCAGGGCTTATTCAACTGGACAAAGCTTGGTACACTCCTTGCGATCGCAGGTGCTGACGGACTCGAGGCTGCTGGCTTCACAGGCATTCCGCTCTGTGTAGCTTTCATCCTTCTCTGCTCCTTCGTCAACATCTTCGTATCCTCCGGTTCCGCGAAGTGGGCTATTTTCGCTCCGATCTTCGTTCCGATGTTCATGCTCCTCGGTTATCATCCGGGCTTCACACAGTTACTTTACAGAATTGGTGACTCCCCGTTCAACTGCTGGACACCGATGTCCGCATATATCTGGATGATCTTAAGTGTTGCTCAGACAAAGTACGTTCCGGATCTCAAGATCGGTACTCTGATCTCCAATATGATCCCGATGTCCATCGTTCTTCAGATCGCATGGATCATCGTAGTTGTTATCTGGATGATGATCGGACTTCCGTTCGGACCGGGCGTAGGCGTTGCTCTTCCGGCTGGAATCCTCTAATTCAGAGTATAGCAGCTTACAAAGCTTATTGTGTAAAATATAACGGCAGAATGACCCGTCGCTTTTGCGGCGGGTCATTTTTTGTTGCCATAATGATACCTCAGAGATGAGTTCTTTTCTTCTCAAGATCGGAAATTCAATTCTATTTCTGTAGTTCTTCCAAGTGTCTCTCCAGAATATCCGCTGCACAGGCTGCAAGCTCTGCACATGGGCGCTTTTTATAGTAGCTCTCCGTTCTCGCCTCCGGAACCGGAGTTGTATCCGAATTGATCCCCGATAAAAGTTCCCTGCAGATATAGCTGCCGTTCTCGTCCTTAAACGTCGTTACAAGCTTCTGAATCCTTTTATAGTGATCCTGCTTCTCCGCCGCCGCTTTCGGGTCTGTATAGCCTTCCAGAGCCCCACAGACCAGTGCCATTCCGCTGACACAGCCACATACCTCCCGAAGTCTTCCGAGGCCGCCGCCAAACGAGGACGCCAGGCCTGCCGCCATCTCTCTGCTGATTCCGCGCGTCTCCAGTTCATCCGCAAACGCCAGTGTCACCGCCTGAGAGCAGTTGTAACCTTCCCGGAACAATTCTCTCGCCAGCTCACCTCTCGATTTTAAACAGACTGATCCGTTTTTTTCTGTGTTTTCCACAACCTTTGCTGTTTTTTCCTCTGTCATTGCTATATTCCTTTCCTGTCAAACCATAGTTACAGTTCTGCCATGCGCTTTCTCATCCAGATCAGCATATGGCAAACCAGATGGCAAGTTGCCAATCCTCTGCTTGTTTTTTTTTCAGTCTTATGATAGAATACTAATGTTATGGCAATGGGCCATCGCCAAGCGGTAAGGCACAGGACTTTGACTCCTGCACTCGAGGGTTCGAATCCCGCTGGCCCAGCGGAAAAGGCTGAATTTCTATTATGGAAATTCAGCTTTTTTCATTTTCATTGAGTTCATTTTCTATTTCCTGAATCATCTTCAGAATGCTTTCCCGACAATGTTCCACTGCATCCGCACATACGTCCAGATCTTCCTTCAAATCTAACCTTTCATAAAATACAAAAAAGCCCCGGGAACTGCTTCCCAGGGAAATACGGGTGGATACAGGGATTCGAACCCTGGGCCTCCAGAGCCACAATCTGGCGCGCTAACCAGCTGCGCTATACCCACCATAATATAAAATTCGAAATCACACTTGATTTCAAATGAGCCTGAAGGGATTCGAACCCCCGACCCACGGCTTAGAAGGCCGTTGCTCTATCCAACTGAGCTACAGACTCATTATGCTTTTTCGCAAAAGCAAAGCGGGTGATGGGAATCGAACCCACGTATCCAGCTTGGAAGGCTGGTGTTCTACCATTGAACTACACCCGCAGGAAAATTTTTCTTTTTTCGCTGACCAGTAGATTATATCTCATATCCACTCATTTGTCAACAAGTTTTTTATCTTTTTTCGATAAAAATCGGGGTGACAGGATTCGAACCTGCGACTTCCTGGTCCCAAACCAGGCGCTCTAGCCAAGCTGAGCCACACCCCGGGGATTTCGTAAAGCATTTAAAAACAAAAGTTCACTAAATGCGTTTAAAATTATACCGTAGATAGGTTGGATTGTCAACCACTTTTTTTATTTATTCGAGGCTTTATTCGAGGCTGAATCCTCCACTATCTCTGTTCCGGCGGCATTTCTTCTACAATTGGCTGCATACGCACTTTCTGCGCAGGCAGCTATCTGATTTCATACAAAAAGCAGTTCCGAACTTATTCTTCGAAAACTGCTTTCTGATTTTATCTGTTTTGTGCCAATTATTTCCGGTCCCGCCTAGTAAAGTCCCGACGGAATATCCCTGTCCTGATCCACATAACAGACCGTATAATGTGCCTCACCGTTCCGATCAAGCTCCATCAGCATGTAGGACGGCTTTCTTCCGTCCTGTCTCGGATAGGAGAGACTTCCCGGGTTCAATACAACAAGCCCGTCCTGACAGTACTCCAGATGCGGCTTGTGGGTATGTCCGAACATGACGATATCGGCTTTTCTGGCTCTCGCCTCTTCCTTGATCGTCTCCAGCTCGAAAGATACGCCGTACATATGGCCATGGGTCAGAAATGCCCGGTATTTTCCGATCGAGATCTCCTTCTCCCTGTCTGTCTGGGAGAAGAAGTCATTATTTCCGCGCACCACGCGGATCACGCAGTTATCATTATTTACCCATTCCTTAAAATATGCCTCGCTGCCCTCGGTATCGCCCAGGTGGATCAGCATATCGAACGGGGACTGTTTCTCAATAATTTCCCTGAGATTTCCATCTCTTCTGTGGGTATCGCTCACGATCAGAATTTTCATACTTTATTCTCCGATCTCTTCTGCAAGACGTTTCTTCATCGCCCGAAGCGCTTTTCCGCGGTGACTGATGGCATTCTTCTCATCCATGGTGATCTCCGCCGATGTCTTTCCGTACTCCGGCAGCATCAGGATCGGGTCATAGCCGAATCCGCCTGCGCCAGCCGGTTCATGGGCGATCACACCCTCCATGGTTCCCTCCGCTGTCAGGGTTCTTCCATCCGGGAGAACTGCCGCGATCACGCAGACGAAACGCGCCGTGCGCTTTTTCTCCGGAACACCATCAAGGCGGTGGATCAGGTTCCAGTTTTTAATTTCATAGGAAGTCTTCTCTCCCATGTAGCGCGCGGAGTAAACGCCCGGCTCCCCGTTCAACGCATCGATCACAAGACCGGAGTCATCTGCCAGAACGATCCCGCCTGTCTTCTCCCACACGGCTTTTGCCTTAATTAACGCATTTGCCGCGAATGTATCTCCATCCTCAACAATATCAATATCCACACCGGCTTCCTTCATGGACAGGATCTCCGCCCCGAGGTCTTTTAAAATCTCGCGGATCTCCCGCATTTTTCCGGCATTTGATGTTGCAAAAACAATTTTATGTTCCATGTATCTCTCACTTTCCAATTTTCCGGCTGTAGGCCTTCAGGCACACGTTGCATCTCTTGGATGTCTCCGTCCGTTCCCACAAAGAGCCGTCGAAACTAATATACCCCTCGCCGTCGCCTATGTCAATATTTCCGGTCCGTCCGCCCCCAGCATACTCCACCGCCACCGGCTGCGTCGTCCCAGGCGTGCGGATCCTTACCGCCACAACGAACATTTCGCCTGCATCCAGTTCCTGGGACTTTGCCAGATTCACCGTATAAAATCCCGTATCCGGCAGTGTCCCGGATGCCAGGACTTTTCCACTGTCCGTCTGGAATTTCACATTATTTTCCACATGTTCACGGAAGCTGTCCCCGTCAAACACATACACTTCATACTCCGTGTCCGGTGCCGTAGCGTAGAAGCCCACCGCCTCCAGCATCTCGTCTGACTCCGCTGTATACGCGTTCGCCATCCAGGCCTCCGGCTCGCCGAATCCCATCTGCCCGGTCCAGCCGCAGAGGTCGCTCTGGTAATTCCTGTCGAAATTGTCCGCCGGTCCGATGCCGCAGTAGGAGATTCCGCTCTCCGCGATCCAGCTGTCCTCGTAGGACACATGGAAAAAGCCGCCGTCTCCGAAGTTCTCTCCCCAGCTGTTCACGCAGAGGAACGCTCCGTCCGATTCCGGGTTCGATGCAAATTTTTCTTTCGGATAGTTGTCATCCCATCCGATGATCACCGCGTCATGGTTCGGTTCTTCGCTGCCTTTGTAGCAGACATCCTCATCACTCACCCGGTTTTCTGACGGGAGGTAGAGGGACGTCTGGACACCGCCATATAAATACACCGCCCGTTTTACCGCGTCGTAATTCCGTTCCGGCAGGATCCGGATCTCCTGGACGTGGCAGACAGGTGCAAGGCCGTCCGGCGAAGTGCTGTCCCCATAGGGATCATCCTCCTCGGAGACAGGTCCCTGCCAGGCTAAAAGATACGCCATCGCCATACTGTAATCGCCGCCGGAATTCTGACTGATCCCAAAACTGTTGTGGATCGACATGTGGTCCGCCGAGAGCGGCACCGCCATGGACTCCGGCATAGAGGTCTCCACCGCCTTTAACGCCGCGAACGCCCAGCATGTGCCAAGATCTCCCTGGTCGGAGACGGAGACGGTCCGATGCTCACGGATGTCATAGGATGAGGGGAGTTCTATGGCTTCCGGATCCGAATTTCCGCTGCCGGAAGCCTCCGTTCCTGCATCTGTATTCTTCTGGTCAGGATCAGCTCCCGCTTCATCTGTTTCTGCCAGATCCACGCCGCCATCTGTCAGCGTTTCCTTACCCCCGTCCGTGCTTTCCACACGCTCCGCAATATCCTGGTCAGATTCTTTCTCTCCGCCTTCCTGTTTCGGATCCAGCACAAAGGCGATCTCTGTGGTTACCAGATCCAGGATCTCTGTCCTCGCTGTAAAGACAGCCCCGGCTGCCAGCACCGCGATCCCACAGATCCACAGGCCGTCTCTGTTTCTGCGCCCTTTTCTTCTTCGACTTCTCATATCCGCTTACCTGCGTTTCTGCCTGCAATCGGCTTTTTTGTCATCTCTATGTGTCTGCTGCCGGTCTGTTATCTCTCTTCTCTTCTGTCCTCACGCTTTCTCGGCGGTTTCGGTCCTAAGAACTGGTAGAAGTAGGTCTTCATCATACCATTGTAGATCTTCCGATTCTTATCCGCCTTGCGACCGAAATACCGCTCGGTGTCTTCGTAAGCCGTAATGATATAGGCAGACCAGGAATCCAGCGCCGCGAAGCGCTCGCCGATGGTCTTATATAACTCCGGCAGGTTCTTTTTATCTTCAATTCGCTCACCGTACGGCGGGTTCGTGATCAGGAAGCCGTACTTTTTCGGGTGGCTCAGGTCGCTGACGGATCTCTGCTGGAAATGGATCAGCTCATCCACTCCTGCTGCCTTCGCGTTCGCTCTCGCCGCACGGACGATATCACCGTCGATATCATATCCTTGAATATCCGTCTGGACGGAGAGGTCCACGAGATCGTTCGCCTCGTCCATGGCGTCATACCAGCATTTTCTGGGGATCAGGTGCTTCCAGTCCTCGGACAGGAACTCACGATTCATTCCCGGTGCCATATTTGCCGCGATCATCGCCGCCTCGATGGGGAAGGTGCCGCTTCCGCAGAACGGGTCCACGAGGATCCGGTCGCTCTTCCACGGGGTCAGCATGATGAGAGCCGCCGCCAGCGTCTCCGTGATCGGTGCTTTACTCGTCAGTGTGCGGTAGCCGCGCTTATGCAGGGACTCGCCGGTGGTGTCGAGAGCCACTGTCACCGTGTCCTTGTGAAGGAAGACACGGAGCGGGAAGCTCGCGCCGTTCTCCGGGAACCACTCGATCCCGTACGCCTTTCTCATACGCTCTACCATGGCTTTTTTCATGATGGACTGGATGTCAGACGGGCTGAAAAGCTTACTCTTGATCGAGGAAGCTTTCGCAACCCAGAATTTCGCATCCTTCGGGAGATATTCCTCCCACGGGATCGCGCGGGTTCCCTGGAACAGGTCCTCGAAGGTCTCTGCGTGGAAGCTTCCGACCTTTAAGAGCACGCGCTCCGTTGTTCTGAGGAAAATATTGGCGCGGCAGATCGCCTCCGCATCACCGATAAACGTCACACGCCCGTCTTCCACCTGGCTGACCTCATATCCAAGGTCCAGGATCTCCTTTTTCATCACTGCCTCCAGGCCGAAATGGCATGGGACGATCAATTCAAATGTATTCAATCTGATTTTCTCCGTTCTGATGTGTCATGTAACTGCCTGGTATCTTAGCAGTTACTGTATTTTCATAGTTTCGCGCCATCCACGACTTACGCCAAATGGTCATATTCCATTTAATTTTAAGGGTTTGCAGCGTCTCTGTCAATCCCTGCCGAACCTCAAAGCAGACTTACATTCCGCATTTTTTCCGAACTGCTTATACAATAAGCCTGGCTCCCGGATGCAGCTTATCACTGATAACCGCGTTCGGTGCAAGAATGTGCTACTCTTTACATCTCACATAATACTTCCCTCTATAATAATGAAGTCCCCCAAGTGCATTCACCGCGTCATACCCGCACCCTGCAAGCTTCCTCGCCGCAAGCAGGCTCTGGCCCCCGTAGGCGCAGTAGATGACCACAGGGCGGTCTTTCGGAATCTCCGCCTCCACTTCATCCAGCCGCTCATAAGGCAGGTTCACAGCCCCCAGGAGATGTCCTGCCTCATATTCCCTCTGCTCCCGCACATCCAACAAGGTGAATGTCCGCTCCCCGTCCAGAAGATACTCCAACTGCTGCACCGAAATCGTCCGAAACATATACCTTCTCCTGAAACATATCCTTAATGTAAGGTATGCCGGGCGGTCCGGACAGGTTCTATGTACACTATTACACACAAAAAATGTGCCTTGGCACATTCTCGCACCTCGCGCGGTCGCTTGCGACAATCTGCATCCTCGCGCGAGTGCGCATCTTTGGCGTGTTAGTGCCTTTTTATGTAACAGGGATTTCCCAGGAATTCCCTGTTACATAAAAACAGCGGCAGGTTCTGCTCCTGCCGCCGCTTTCATCATATTCTGCGAATGTGTGCTGTCTTCACATCCACATCTTTTTATCTCTTGCAGTTTCTGCCATTATCCATAGAGTCCCTGGAACTGTTTCTTGTGCGATTCTGGCTGCTGTTTTCAGAACGGTTCTGGCTGTTTCTGCTCTGATTCTTTGTCTTATCGTAGGTCTCAGACTCGCTGCTCTTCATGTTGTCGTCCATATCATAGCTGTTTCTTGCCATTTTTTCGTACCTCCTAGAGTGGTTTTCAAGCCGCGGACATTTTCCGCCGCTGCATCCTCTAGTATGGTCCGTTCCCGAACGATTATGCAGCTTCCCCGAAAAGAACTTTTAATTTTTTCATACAGTGGAAGAACGCCGGGATCAGGAAAGCATCCGCGAAGATCCACGCTAACGGGCTTGCAAAGCATGCCGGAAGGAAGCCGAATACCGGAACGAGGCAGAAGCCCACGAGAGATCGCGCCGCCATCTCGCAGACACCCGCGAGGATCGCGAATGTGGAGAATCCCATTCCCTGGATCGTAAAACGCACCACATTCACAAAGGTAAGCGGTATGTAGAACATGCTGTTTCCGATAAGGAACATCGCCACGCGCCCGATGATCTCCGTCTGGTCCGCGTCCATGAAGAGCAGCGCGATATACTTTCCACCGAAGAACAGGATCACAAATGCGATCACGGAGTAAATGATTCCGATCAGACTCGCCGCCTTCAGTCCCTCTTTCACGCGGTCCAGCTTCTTCGCTCCCACGTTCTGTCCCGCGTAGGTCGCCATGGTTCCGCCCAGTGCGTCAAACGGACAGCAGAAGAACATGCTGACCTTGCTTCCTGTGGATACCGCCGCAACCGCCATGGAACCTAAGGAGTTTACCGCCGTCTGGAGCACAACGCTGCCGATGGCCGTGATGGAATACTGGAGTCCCATAGGGATTCCCATACTGCAGAGGGTGCCGAGCATTCTTCCGTCTGGCTTCCACTCGCCGTTTTTCATATGAAGGATCGGGTAATGCCTGATCATGTAGATCAGGCACAGTACCGCGGAGATTCCCTGGGAGATGACCGTCGCCAGAGCCGGTCCGCCAACGCCCATGCCAAGGACCAGGATCGTAAAAAAGTCGAGACCGATGTTCATGAGGGAGGACAGGAGCAGGAAGTAGACCGGTGTCTTGCTGTCGCCCAGACTTCGGATGATGCCCGCCAGCATGTTATAGAGGTATGTGACCGGGATTCCAAGGAAGATCACAAAAATGTAATCATAGGCGCCCTGGATAATGTCCTCCGGCGTATTCATCCACTGTAAAATGTTCATGCAGAGCAGTCCGACGATCGTCGTCATGACCACCGCAAACACCGCTGAGAGCCATCCGGCGTTCGCCACGAACTTCCTCATTCCCGTATAATCACCCGCGCCGAACTTCTGCGCCACCGGGATCGCAAATCCGCTGCAGGCACCGGTACAGAAACCGATGATCATAAAGTTGATAGAACCCGTCGAACCAACTGCCGCCAGGGACGATACCCCCAGACATTTTCCGACAATGATCGTGTCTACCATGTTATAAAACTGCTGAAAAAGAAATCCCAGCAGCATCGGAACTGCAAAGCTTAAGATCAGCTTCATTGGCGATCCGACTGTCAGATCCTTTACCTCACTTTTCTGCATATGTAACTCTCCTGTGTCATTTTACTCAGTTTTTATGTTCTGTAAATCATGGTTCCGGTTGAATCTTCCTGACTCTCTGACATACGTTTCCCATGGTCTACATGTTTCAAACGAACTTGCTGTATTATAAATCAGTGTTTTCAAAAAGTATATATATCAAAACACCGAAATTACGTAAATTTTTTCCACATTCTTTCGTCAAAAAAGCTTTTCGGCCGTATCGTTTCGACCCACCTGCGTTTTCCGGGTACATGTTCCGTCTGATTTTCGCCTTTCTGCCGTTTTTTCCTTATTTCACCCTTTACATTCCGCACCATTCATGATACTGTAATTGCATCAGGGGCGCTGACCGCCCTGAAAATCAAACAAACATGCAGAGTAGACGTGTGCGCGTCAAGTGCCCGCCAGACAGGGAGTTGCTGGCAGGACGAAGGGAATTTCCCGCGGTGCACATATCGCATCCCGCTGCATCAGAAGATAGCTCCGTCTATTATCTCCTGTTGTGGTCCGAGAATCTGCAAAGGAGGTATTTTTTATGCAAAAAAGCTCGAACGACCTCTTTTCCAGGATTTTTGAATCATCCCGTGAATTCAAGAAGGTCACCACCATCACTACCTGCGCCATGTTCGGCGCGCTGTCCGTTGTACTTGGATACTACTCCTTTAAGATCACACCAAACTTAAAGATCGGCTTTGGTTCGATCCCAAATATGCTGGTGGATTATCTGTTCGGCCCGGTCGTCGGCGGATTATTCGGCGGCGCTATGGATGTGATCAAGTTTATGCTGAAGCCGGACGGCGGATTTATGCCGGGCTTTACGTTCAACGCGATGCTTGCGGCGTTTATCTACGGCCTGTTCTTCTATAAAAAGAACCTTTCCCTGCCGCGGATCCTCACGGCAAAGCTCGTGGTGATCGTTCTCTGCAACATCGTCCTCGGCACTTACTGGTTGACGCTCTTAAACGGAAAGGGATTTTTAGCAATTCTGCCAGCCCGCGCCATCAAGAACCTGATCCAGTGGCCGGTGGACTCCCTGATCTTCTTCCTCGTGGCGAAAACCTTGGAACAGGCAGGAGTGTTTAAGCTTATTCTTCATGCTGGGAACCGTCAGAGAAGATAGTATAAATCTGCTGCTGACGACCTCTTTCGAATGCATCGCAGTAAAAAAATGCTCTCTGCAGCAATCCTAACGATCTGCTGTAAAGAGCACTTTTTTAATCCTTTTTATCCTTTATCCAATTTTCAGGTTAATCGCCAAGTACATTTACGATTCTCACCGGTGTGCGGTAGTTCCATCTGGAAACCTTGATTCCGGTTCTCTCTGTGGAGGCATGTACGATCTGTCCGTTTCCGATGTAGAGAGCAACATGGTTGATCCTCTTTCCGGATCCGTAGCAGATAATATCGCCCGGGCGCATCTCGGAGCTGCTTACCTGGCGGCCCATACGAGACTGTCCGCCGGAAGAATGCGGAAGTTCAACTTCTGCTGCGTGACGCATTACATAGGAGGTAAATCCAGAACAGTCAACACCAGTATTCGGGTTTGTTCCGCCGTATTTGTAGCGGTTTCCTACGAACTGGAGCGCATATGTAACAATTTCGGAACGGAGATCATTCTCAACTTCGATAGCTGCCTCAAGTTCTGCCTCTGCCTCGTCGGCTTCTGCCTCAGCCGCTTCCTCCTCATCGGAGTCTGCCTCATCAGCATTTGCTTCTTCTTTATCTGTCGTCTCTTCAGAACTCTCTGTTTCTTCTGTCGCTGTCTGCTTGTCCTCTTCCAACAGGTTTCCGTTTTCATCGAGGTGGATGATTCTTACGACCATCTTGTCCTCTTTTACAGCTGCTGTTGTCTCGTCCGCGAAGGAAACGATCGGAAGGGCTGCCGTTAAGGCCATACATAAGCAGGTGATTTTTAAAGTTCTGAAAAGTTTTTTTGTCATTGATGTCCTCTTATCTTAAACTTTAATGATTTGTAATGTTTGTTACAAATATGTTAAATCTTGTTACGAACAAATTATATTTCTCACAGCCACTTTTGTCAATACATATGAAGGAATTCATAAACTCTTAATAATTTAGGCAAAAACCGCCAAAAATGCGGCGTTCCCCCGCAGAGAGCGCCGCACATGTTTACATAACTTATTTCAATTGTAACATCCTGTAATCTGTTGATTTTTTCAGTAAAATCAGGGTTTTTCGGACATTTTCGTCTTTAAATCCATGAACTGATCCGCCATTTTCTGTGCCTGTATCTGCAGCTCGCATTCACGGTCGCCTGTTCATTTCTTCTTAATATCTGTTTTATTACCTGCCACGGAAGTTCTTAACAAGCCAATAAATAATAAGGCACATTAAGATCGGTCCAGAGAACCGGATCAGAAGATAGAACACGCCGCCCATAATGCTGAACACAACAGAGATCACAAGGAACAGGATCACAACAAGGGCTAATTTCCAGTACCACTTATTCAGATCGAAATAATGGATATTCGGCGCGGAGCCGTTCTGATAACTTTCCTGGCTGTAAGTGCTTCTTCTGTCATCGCCCCGCGGGGACGCGTCCTCAAAACTTCCATAACCGTCTCCGGTCTCTCCCGCCGCCTCAGCGGAATCGATGATCGTTCGGGCCACGATATTCGGCTCGCCGATCTCCTCAATAATTTCATCCATGGTACGGCCTTTTCCCAACTCCTGTGAAAGATAATCCGCGTAATAATTCAGGTTGTCGCGGATGACCGACGCCGGGACCTCACCCGAGAGTGCTTCCTCCAGGCGTCTTAAAAATTCGTCCTTGTTCATGTAATTTTACTCCAGTTTTTCTTTAATGATGCCGCCGCGGTACACTGCCACGAGCTCCTTGAGGTCCGCGATCTTCGCCGCAAGCTCTTTTCCTGTATCCGTGTCCGCAACCATCACACGCTTTTTCATCTTCTCTACGATCATGACTTTCGGCGTGTTTTCATGGTTCCGGTCAAAAGGCTTGTGCTCCGCCAGGGCAAGGTGGTGGGAATTGAAGATCAGGGTGTAGCCCGCAATTCCCGTCTTAGGCTGGTAAGACTTCGAAAGTCCGCCGTCAATAACGAAGAGCTTTCCATTTCCCTTGATCGGACTCTCGCCGTCCTTTAATTTTACCGGGACATGGCCGTTGATAATGTGGGAGCCTTCGATCGGGAGTCCGAATTCCTTGAGGATCTTATTACAGAATTCCTCTTTTTCGCACAATTTATAATACGGGTTCATGTTTTCTTTCGCGGCTGCCTTGTCAGCGACAAAGTAATTCTCAAAGGTCGCCATATTGTCTTTTCCGTATACCGGAGACTTCGGACCGCACCATAAATACCACATAAAATCACGGTACCAGTCCTTCGTCGGATCATCATCCGGCAGGAAGTATGCCATCTTCACCGCATCCTCGATATAGTCAAGCAGACGTTTTCCGGAGTAGATGATCCCCTTGAGCTTCAGCTCCTCGAAGGTTCCATCCTCTTTCATCGGGATACAGCCGTGATATAAAAGGTTCGAGTTGCACCGCTTGTACATCGCGCCGTGGGAATACACGAAACGGATATGGCGGTGAAGCGTCTCGCTGTGATGGAAGGAAAGTGCCAGGCTGTTGATCAGTTCCTGCTCTTCCTTCGTGAGCTTTAACGGGTCCTGCGGATCGATCGTCGGGAAGTTCATATCCAGCATCTTATAGTCTTTCCCGTGGATATTTACGGTTCCTTTTTCAAAGTTGATATGTTCCAGATGGATCCGGTCGTTGATCTGGTAATCCGGGTGGCGCTTCGTGATCTGACCTTCCACCTTGAACTGGATCACTGTGATCGCCTTGTGCATCTTCGCCGCAAGTCCCGGGTCTACCGCATCATAGATATTTTCATCCAGGATCTTCGGAAGGAACCGCTCACACGGGTCATCCCGGTAGACCTTCGCCGCAAACATGGACAGCGGGCGGAGATTGATTCCGTAACCGTCCTCAAGAACGTCAAATCCGTTGTAGCGGATCGCAATCCGGAGCACATTACAGATGCAGGCCAGATTGCCTGTGGCTGCGCCCATCCAGGAGATATCGTGGTTGCCCCACTGGATATCTACATCGTGGAAGTGCATGAGCTCGTCCATGATAATGTCCGCGCGCGGTCCACGGTCGAAGATATCGCCGATGATATGCAGACTGTCCACAGTCAGGTTCTGGATCAGGTTGCAGAGCGCCCTGATGAACTGGTCCCCCATCTCGATGTCGATGATGGAGTGAATGATCTCATCGTAGTAAACTTTCTTGTTGTCATCGTTGTAGTCCACATGAAGAAGTTCGTCGATGATATATGCGAATGCCGGTGGCATTTTTTTACGCACCTTCGATCGTGTAAACTTCGAGGATACTTCTTTACAGATGCGCACCAGGCGGTAGATCGTGATCCTCTGCCAGTCCTCTGTGAATTTTCCCTCTTTCTGGATCTGGCGGATGTTCCGTTCCGGATAGTAGATCAGATTCGCTAAGGCGATCTCCTCCTCGTCCGAGATCACATAGCCGAAGGTCTCCGATATTTTTTCACGGATAATACCGGATGCGCTGCGAAGCAGATGGATAAATGCTTCGTACTCGCCGTGCAGGTCACTGAAGAAATACTCGGTTCCCTTCGGAAGTCCGCGGATCGCCATCAGATTGATGATCTCACTGGATGCCGCTTTCACTGTCGGATACTCTTTTGCAAGCAGCTTCAAGTAGTCCAAATCTCTCATTGTCTTTGTTTTCCTCCCTGCGTTTTTCCAGGCGCGTAAATTTTCTCCTGCCGTTCCTGGTCCCGTTTTTCCCGCATTTTTGCTGGGTTTTTCGCCGGATCTTTCCGCCTTGCCGGTTAAAAATTTAACCGCCTGGGAATTGCTTTTCCATTTATTTTATAGTAACATATTCATATTCAAAACTCAACAAAAGAATGGATGACACCGGGGACCGGACCTTCACTTTGGTTACTGTTCACGCTTTGCGCAAACAGTAACTGATTTTGCCGATGCTTCGCATTCCGAATCGGCAAAATCCACTACCACCACTGTATTGTACGGAATTTTCAGTTCAGAAAATTCCTACCCGTGTACAGTAACCCACTTTGGATTGCCCAGGAAGCAGATTCTGCGCAGTCAATGTACTCTTCAGAAGGGAGATTTTTCTTATGAACAGCGAACTTCTCTACGTTTTTGGGACCGGAAACGCGACGGTCACAAATCTTTACAATACATGCTTCGCCCTCAGAGACGGGGATGAATATTTCATGGTGGATGCCGGCGGCGGAAACGGGATCTTAAAGATCCTGGACAACATGCAGGTTCCGTTAGAGCACATCCACCATATTTTTGTGACCCACGCCCACACGGACCATGTTTTAGGCATCGTCTGGATGGTCCGCATGATCGCCACAAAGATGAAAAAGGACCAGTATGTCGGAGATACCTATATCTACTGCCATTCAGAACTTATCGAGACGATCAGGACGCTCTGCCGCCTGACGATCCAGGATAAATTTTACAACATGATCGGCAACCGGATCCATTTAGAGGAAGTGAAGGACGGCGAGACCCGCCATATTTTAAGCTACGACGTGACATTCTTCGATATCCACTCCACGAAGTTAAAACAGTTCGGATTCACGCTGACATTAAATAATGGAAGAAAGCTCACCTGTGCCGGGGATGAACCGTACAATCCGGTCTGTGAGAAGTATGTCCGCGGTAGCGACTGGCTGCTCCACGAGGCATTCTGCCTCTATGCGGAGCGGGATATCTGGAAGCCGTACGAGAAGCACCACAGCACCGTGAAGGATGCCTGTGAACTGGCGGAGTCCCTGGGGATCCCGAACCTCGTACTCTGGCACACGGAGGACAGCAATGTTGCCGGTCGGGAACGGCTTTATAAGAGTGAGGGAAAACGCTATTACAGCGGAAATATTTATGTGCCGGATGATGAAAGTTTAATCGCTTTATAGTGAGACTGATCGCAGTATGGTACTCTGTTCTCCGTCATCTTTTGTCTGCCTGGGCATTTTGCCGGTTCGGCAATTCGTTAAATTGGTCTGTCCTCTTGCGCAGGCTGGATTTTAGGTTATATTTGTCCTGATTTAGGAGGAAAAGGTTATGTCTATTAAACCGTGGATCTGCAACGGATCCAGGACGATCGTAAAGGACCGCTGGATCGATCTTCACGCCGATGACTGCGCACTGCCGGATGGCACGAAGATCTCTCCGTTTTATGTAAATGATGTGCCGGATTTTGTTGTCGTGGTCGCCGTCACCGTTGACGGGGACTTCGTTTTCGTGCGCCAGTACCGCCATGGAACGAGACAGATCCTTTTGGAGCTTCCTGCCGGATGCATGGAGCCGACAGATGCGAATCCCGCAGCCGGGGCTGCAAGGGAACTCTTCGAGGAGACCGGCTATGCCGGAAGTGAGCCGGTATTTCTCTGCAAGGTCGCGCCGAACGCGGCGTGTATCAGCAATTTTGCCCACTGTTATCTGATCACAGACTGTAAGAGGGTCAGCGGGCAGCATCTCGATGCCACCGAGGATCTGGAGATCGTTGTGATGTCCGCCGGGGAGACGCGAAAGCTGATGACGGAAGGCGGACTCGTGCAGGCGGTGCATGTGGCGGCGATGTATTATGCGGAGAAGATATTAAATAAGTAGATATCTCTACAGCTATTTATTTTCAGCTGCCTTTCGTTCCCCTGTGCTCAGCGCAACAGCTGCACGACGCTGTCAATCAGAGGATCCATCGATCATCAATGATTTTCTCTCCAGCCATACTTTCATTTTTATTACTTTTACAATTAAACAGAACGTCGTTTATAGCTGGAGATTTATTTGAAAAGGATACATATTATGAATAAACGTGAAATTTCAGAAATCAAGAAACAGTTTAAGAAGGATAACAACGCCATCACCCGCATCTGCGGATGCTACGTCGATGCCGAAAAGCAGATCAAGACGACCTTAAAGGAGGCGTTCTTCGCCCTGTCCGAGGAGGAGATCTTTAAATACTACGAGATCTTCAAAAAAGCCCTCTCCGGCGGAATCGGAAAGAATCTCCACAACCTGGAGTACTCTATTCACGACGAAGGTCCGGACAGCGCCCACGAGCTTCTCATGAAACTCCGCGATGAGAAGCTCGCCGACGATGAGACCGTGGATACCTTTTATAATAAGATAATCGAAAATTACGAGTACGGCGAAAACTACTATATTATCCTGATCCACAGCGCCTACGATGTTCCGGGGAAAGCGTCCGACAATGAGGAAATGTTCGACGCATCTGAGGAGGTCTACAACCATATCCTCTGCTGCATCTGCCCGGTAAAGCTTTCCGAGCCCGGTCTTTCTTATAATGAAGCGACCAACGCAATTGAAGAGCGCCCGCGGGACTGGTGGGTACAGACTCCGATGACCGGATTCCTGTTTCCTGCATTTAATGACCGCAGCAGCGATATTCACAGCATCCTGTATTTCTCAAAAAATCCGGAGGAGCTCCACTCTGAGTTCATTGATGCCTGCCTCGGCGCGCCGACGCCGATCTCCTTCAAGTCCCAGAAAGAAGCGTTCCAGGAGATCCTGACGGATACTCTCGGCGAAGAGTGCGACTATGAGATTGTCCGCCAGATCCATGAGAATCTCACGGAGCTTGCGGAGGAACATAAAGAGGATGAGATTCCGTTAACGCTCACAAAGCCGGAAGTCAAAGATCTTTTGGAAAAGAGCGGCGTGGAGCCGGAGCGCCTGGAGCACTTCGATAAAGTCTACGAGGAAGCCGCTGGGGAGAACACCGCGATCCTCGTTCCGGCGATCACCGGAACCGGAAAATTTGCCGTGAAGACACCGGATGTGGATATTAAGGTCAACCCGGACCGTCTCGATCTCGTAGAAACCAAGTTCATCGGTGGACGCCGCTGTCTTGTAATTGCCGTTGAGGACAACGTGGAAGTCAACGGCATGCCGGTGAAGATGTGGGAGGAGCAGAAGGAGGTGCAGTAACATGGCACCATCCGCCCGTTTTACTGAAGATTTCGCATACGAGGTCCTGTCCGTAGTCGGGGAGATTCCCGAGGGAACCGTCGCCACCTACGGCCAGATCGCCCGCCTCATCGGCAGGGACAAAAACTCCCGCCTCGTGGCCCGGGTCCTCTCCCACGCCTCAAACTACGGAGACTTCCCCTGCCACCGTGTCGTAAACCACTCCGGCCGCCTCGTCCCCGGCTGGCCGGAACAGGCATTTCTGCTACGGCAGGAAGGCGTAGAGCTGAAGGACGCGATACATGTGGATCTCAAGAAATATCAATGGGAATGCTGATTTGACAAATTTCTCCATTTTTGCTATAATTTCTTCGTAATAGTTTTGTAATATTTGAAATAATTCCCGCAATATAACCGGGACATTCAACTGATATGAGGAGATTTGGCATGAGAAAATTACAGAATCTGATTTCTGACTTTTCAAAGAAGTTTCTTTTAAAAGCGGCCGCTGCCGCGTCTGTCCTGTTCCTTTCCACTGCACTTTTAACTCTTCCATCTTTCGCCGCATCCGCCTACGACAATCTTGCCGTGGCAAATGTGACAAGTGAACCGTTAAATATGCGGACGAAACCGTCCACGGACGGAGAGATCGTCGGAAAGTGCTACCGTGGAGCGGGCGGAACCGTATTAGAGAAGAAAGATGGCTGGACGAAGGTCCGTTCCGGAAAAATTGAGGGATGGATGTGTGACAAATATCTGCTCTTTGGGACAGATATCGAGCCATTGGCGAAGGAACTCGGTCTTCTATCCGCGAAGATCACCGCGACGACCTTGAACGTCCGCGAGATTCCGTCCACAGATTCCGCAATCTTAAAACAGGCGGCCGAAGGGGATTCCTTCCCTGTCTTAAGTGAATCCGACGGCTGGACAAAGGTCCAGCTCTCCGCCGACACAAACGGCTATATTTCCAGTAAATATGCCTCCATCGGCCCGGTTCCTGCTGCCGCTGTTGACGCAAAGGAAGAGTCCGCGGCGCTGAGCGCATCCGGAAACGGAACCTCTGCGGCACCGTCCTATGTAATCTCCGCCACCGAAGATGAGATCTACCTGATGGCAGCCTGCGTGGCCATGGAGGCCGGTGACGATTCCTATGAAGATAAGCTCGCTGTAGCAAGCTGTATTGTAAACCGTGTAAAATCCGGAAAATGGGGCAAAACGATCTCCGACGTGATCTACGCCGATGGCCAGTTCCCCGGCGCGTCCTCCGGCCTGTTGGACAAATACCTGGCAAAGGGTCCGTCCAAGTCCTGCATCAAAGCCACCAAAGATGCTCTGTCAGGTTCCAACAATATCGGCGACTATCTCTACTTCAAATCCGCCAAACACGCCTCAACAGGCAGCTACTCTTCCTACAAGATCGTTGGCGGGAACTGTTTCTACAAAAAATAATATTTTATCTGCAAGACCTGCCATCGGCAGCTTCTTTCAGATGCATTGCAGCAAAAAAACAGGGAAAGCCTACCTTCTCCGAAGGTGCTTTCCCTGTTTCCGTACACATACCCCATTTCCTTTAATAACGCTTCAACTAAAAATGCTCTTCTTAAAAATCAACACCACTCTCCTACACTTCTGTTACAATCCATTTCTTAACCCCGTCTGTACTGAATCCAACGATTTCGGCAATCTCTTCAACCGAAATTCCCTTTTCGCTCATTCGAACCGCCGTATCCTTAGCTTGGCTTTCACGCCCTCCCGCATAGCTCTCATTTCTCAGGTCTTCCATCGCCTTACACATTTCTCTCACTCCTCTCTATTCTTCGATCTCCCTGCATCTCACCGCCGCCCGCGCTTTCCCCTTATTCGTGCAGGTAAACAGCGTCAGATCCCAGTCCCCGTCCTCCATCTTTTCGATGTCATAGCCGCCGACCGTCTCAATTTCCGTCACTTCATAGGAAAACACATTTCCATCCGCATCCGTAAACACCACGGAATCACCTGGATTCAGGCGCTTGATGCCAGAAAAATGGGTGCGGTAATTGTGTCCGGCGATGATCATATTCTTTAAGTACGCAGAACCACTGTAGCGGCACGGCGCTTTTTTGAGCTTCGCGTCGCTCCACTCGCTGATAACCGGAAGCTTGAGCCCCAGCGCCGGAATCTCGATCATCCCCACACATTCCTGTCCATTTACCTCCACTGTCGGCATTTCCATCTCCGGATTCTTCTTATATTCCGGCACCAGTTCCTTTTTCTCCGTCTCCAGCCGCTCCGGCAGAGCTGCTGTCAGTGACTCCATCCGGACCACCATCTCCTCTGACTCTGCTCCGGCCCGGTCTGATTCTCTTATATTATAAACAGTAAGAAGAAGAGCCGCCGCGATCAGCAGCAGCCCCGCGCCTGTTAAAATCTTCCCTTTCATAGCCTTACCATCCTGTCTTCCATATTGCATATGCTGTCTGTGTTTTTTTCAATTGTATTGTTTTTCTGTTCTGCAAGAACTCTAAAAAAGGATGTACCTTGGCACATTCTCGCGCCTCGTGCGGTCACTTGCGACAATCTACATCTTCGCGCGAGTGCGCATCATTGGCACGTTAGTGCCTGGCAGAATTCATCCGTCTCGAAATCTCAATTTTTCTCAGTCCTTAAATATCTCCTTCAGCCTCTTCAGCAGCCCTTCCTCATCATTCTTCCCGATCACCATCGGTGCCCGTCTCCGCACATTCTCCGGCGCATTTCCCATCGCCGCGCCAAATCCTGCCGCACGCATCATGGAAAGATCGCTCTCGCCGTCACCGAAGGCCGCTGCCTCTTCCGGGGAAATTCCGAGTTTTCCACAGAGCGTCTTCAAACCTTCCGACTTTTCCACGCCCGCTGCCGTGATCTCCAGATATTCCGGGTTGGATGCCGCGGACTGAAGATCAGAGAAATCTCTCGCCAGAACCGCCGCCAGCTTTGTCATCACGTCCGGATCTCCCATGAGGAGAAATTTATGAATTCCGCCTTCTGTTTCAAATGTATCTTTAATAGATCCAATTTCAGCCGGAAATCCCACGATTTTCTCTTCCCGCTGCTCTCTCCAATCGTCCCGGTCATCCACGATCCACTTCTCGCCGCCGAAGGTATTACAGGCAACAGCCGGAAAATCCTTATCCAGCATCGCCTTCAGTTCCAGTGCCCGTTTTAACGGAATCGTCTTACTGTAGATCTCATGTCCGTCGTTATCGAGGATCAGTCCACCGCAGAACGCAATGATCGGTGCATGGTTCCCCAGCATTCTCTTAATGACCCGCACGCCTTCCGGTGACCGCGCGGAAGTCAGGATAAACGGGATTCCCTTATTCTCAAGATTCAGGATCATCTCCTTCGTCCCCTCCGTGATCTGTCCGTCCGACGTCAGCAGCGTGCCGTCGATGTCACTGAATACGATTTTGCAAGCTTTTTCTTTTTTCATCTTTATCTCCATATTTTTGATGTTTATCCGTTGTATTTCCACACCAGTACGACTGCCTGACGCAGTCCGCAGCTTCGCGCGAATGCGCCTTCTCCTATCCCCGCTGCAAAATACTCATCTCGTTCTCCCGCACTTTCCGTGCCAGCAGCGTATACTGTCTGATCTCTTCCTCTGTAAAATTTCCAAACTTCGCCTGATAGTAATCGTTCTCCGCCGCCTCAAGATCCGGGATCACAACTTCTGATGCCGGAAGAAGTTCCAGCCGGATCTTTCGTTCTGTTCCCCGCCTTCTCGGAAGCTCCGTTACCTCAACCATCTTTTTCGCGGACAGCCGCTGAACCGCCACCGCGAGGTCTCCGCGGCTAAGATCCATAAGATCCGCAAGATTCTTTCTGCTCAGTTCATGGCTTGCATCCTTCAGATATAAAAGCAGAGAAAGTTCCTCCATTGTCATATCATGCTTCAATGCCGCCGACTCCAGATATCTCTCCAGAAGTTTCCGGTCCCGGTATTTATCCACAATGATCCCATCATCGGAAATCACCTCCTGCAGCGCACTGCTCCGCTCCTCTCCCAGCTTCCGGTTTCCGGGGATCGATGCCGGGAAAACAAAGCCGTCCTTCGCTGCATCCACCAGAAAATGGTACACCTGAAGCCGGTTTTTCTCATAATCCTCTTCGTCCAGCACATGCTTATAAAAGTTGTTGTAGTACTCAAACATCATAAGCTTCATTTTCACAGTCTTCGTGATGCTGATCTTCTGGTTCACCAGCGAACCTTTTGTCTTTACATAATAATACACCGGTGTCCTCAGCGCATAGAATGTCTCTGCATAGCGGACATACTCCAGATTGAACATAAAATCCTCACACCAGCTGATCTCCGCATCCATCCGGATCCCGAAGCGGTTTACGAGATCGCGCCGGTACAGCTTATTCCACAGCACTCCATAGTAATAATCCGCCGGATTCTCCATCATAAACGACGCGAATTCCTCCCGGTCGATCACGCAGTCTGACTCGATGTCCCCTTTTCTGGATACCATATCCCCAACGACGCGGTAAAAATCGGAGATCACCATATCACAGCCATGTTCCTCTGCCGCCCGGACCATAAGCTTTGTCGCATCCGGCGTCAGCCAGTCATCACTGTCCACAAACTGGAGATATGTTCCCTTTGCCCTTTCAATTCCCTGATTTCTCGTGTCTGAAACCCCGGAATTTTCTTTGTGGATCACCACCACACGCTCATCCGTCTTCGCATACGCATCACAGATCGAGCCTGACATATCTCTGCTCCCATCATCTACGAGGATCAGTTCAAAATCTCTATATTCCTGTCCGAGAATACTGTCCACACAGCGGTTCAGAAATTTTTCCGCATTGTAGACAGGAACAATTATACTGACGGTCGGTTTCATTCTCCTCCTCCATTCTCTATAATAACCTGTTGGAATATCTCCTATGAAATAAATTTACTATACGATCTATCATAGCACATTTTTCTCACAATACGCGATTTATTTTTTTAAATTCTCTTGACTTTTGAAAATCTGTGACTATAATAAAGGGCAGTTTTAAATATTCCTTGCGATGATGGGAACGCTCTTAACGAAGGTCTTTCAGAGAGCAGCTGGCTGGTGAAAAGCTGCAGACACCGCGTTACAGACAATCCTCCCGGAGCTAACCACTGAAAGTGTTCCAAGTAGGCTGGTTCGGTTTACACCCGTTAACGTGTTGCCTGTTAATTTTTCATATTTGAAAAACGACGGGATCGAGAGGCTGTTTTTTGACAGCAATAAGAGTGGTACCGCAGAAGTTTCGCTTCTGTCTCTTAAAAAATAAGAGACAGGAGTTTTTTTTTGCCCCGAAAGTGTTGTCAGGCGGACAGACAGACCGCGTGCTTGCACGCAGGGCTATCTGTACATCTGACAACCAAGCCAGCATGAGTAAGCAGGGCGAAAGCCCGGATTACGAATGCCGGCGGAGATTGCGGGAGCACGCAGTGCGGAGCAATCTCCTTTCGCACACTTTGCCAACACCACCATCAATTCCTTAGTTTCTTATCTGCGAGGGGCAGTTAAGATATATACTTATAATCCATCTATTCTTAAAAGACTTTAGGAGGTCATTATGAAAAAAAGTGCAAAATTATTATCCGCCGTTATGGCAGGCGCTATGGTTCTTTCCATGGCAGGCTGTGGCTCTTCCAGCAATTCCGCAGAGACAACTGCTGCTGCCGCTGAGACAACAGCCGCTGCCGCTGATTCTTCCGCTGCTGAGAGCAAGGAAGCGACTTCAAACACAGACGCAACCGTAATAAAGCTTGGTACGACCGTAAACGAGCAGGATAGTTTCCAGGTATGCGCTGAGAAATTCGCTGAGCTCGTAAAAGAGCGCACAAACGGCGCCTACGAGATCGAGATCCATCCGAACGGAGCTCTCGGCGACGAGCGTACCATGCTTGAGAGCATGCAGATGGGTACTCTTGATATGGGTATCATCACAAGCGGTCCGTTCGTAAACTTCTCCAGCGCTATGGGTGTTCTCGATATGCCGTTCCTGTTCGCAAACAACGAGGAAGCTTACAAAGTCCTCGACGGTGAGATCGGTAAAGAGCTCCTTGGAACACTTGAGGATGCTGACTTAAAGGGTCTCGCATACGCAGAGCGTGGTTTCCGTAACATCACAAACAGCAAGAAGCCGATCACAAACGCGGCTGACGTTGCAGGCTTAAAGCTCCGTGTCATGGAGAACGACGTTTACACAGCTACCTTCAAGGCTCTTGATGTAAACGCGGTTCCGATGGCATGGTCCGACGCTTTAACAGCTCTTCAGCAGGGCACCATCGATGGCGAGGAGAACCCGATCAACGTTATCTACTCCTACAAGCTCTGGGAGTCCCAGAAGTATGTAACCCTTGACCGTCATTCCTACTCCACAGCGATCATCACAATGAGCAACGACCTCTTCAAGTCCTTACCGGAAGATGTTCAGAAGATCTTCGAGGAATCCGCACAGGAAGCTGCTGAGTACGAGCGCCAGTGGGTTGCAGATCAGGAAGCTGACCAGCTCCAGGAGATCAAGGATCATGGTATGGAAGTCGTCGAGAACCCGGATGTAGACAGCTTCCGTGCAGCTGTTCAGAGCGTATATGACGCTTACCCGGATTACGCTGATTACATCAAAAGAATCCAGGACGCATTAAAGTAATTTCGCAGCTGTTTGATTTTAAAGTTCGGTGCTAAAATCCGTTAACATTGCCCCGGCAATGGGATTTTTAAAGCAGGTTCTTCGGCTGCCCAGGGAAACCCGGGCAGCCGGAACTGTTACCACTGATGTATTGTATGGAATTTTCAGTTCAGAAAATTCCTACTCGCGTACTGTAAATCAGAACCGCTTTAGCACTTTCCATGTAATTGTTTCGGTTTTCAAAGGAGGAAACACCGTTGGCTTTCGTTAAGGGATTTCACAAACTCAGCGATGTTCTGGACACCATCTGTTCCTACATCATCGTTGTCATGCTCGGCGCCATGGTCGTTATCACCGGCGCACAGATCGTCTGCCGTATGGCATTCACCGCCCTCTCCTGGAGTGAGGAAGCGACCCGTTACCTTTTAGTCTGGTCATCATTTTTAGGCGCAAGCTGTGTATACAAGCACAGCGGCCATATCTCCATCACCTTCGTTCAGGATATGGTTCCGGCCGCATTAAGCAAAGTCTTAAAACTTCTCGTCCATGTGGTCTGCACAGTTCTTTTTGTTGTCGTGATCATCTATGGTATGAAATACTTCGGAAAACAGGGAAACCAGCTGTCTGCAGCGATGCGTCTTCCCATGAAATATATTTACCTCTGCATTCCGGTAGGATGCGGATTCATGCTCGTACACGCGGTTGACGCGGTTCTTGGACTTTTATTTGGAAAGGAGGAGGCATAACATGGCAGCATTATTATTCATTTCCTTTATCGTTCTGCTTCTGATCGGCGTTCCGGTCGCATTCGCGATCGCGGCGGCAGCTCTCCTCGTCCTCTTAAAAGGCGATGTAAAGCTCCTGATCCTCGTGCAGCGTATGTTCGCCAGCACCGACTCTTTCTCCCTGATCGCAGTCCCCTTCTTCATCTTTGCCGGCGACCTTCTCGCAAAGGGAAAAGTTTCCAAGGTGCTCGTTGAGTTCGCCGAGTCCTTACTTGGTATGTTAAAGGGTGGTCTTTCCATCGTATCCGTCCTCGCCGGCATGTTCTTCGCGGCGATCTCCGGTTCCGGTGCCGCCACAACAGCCGCTGTCGGTGCAACACTGATCCCGGAGTTAAAGAAACGTGGATACCGTGAAGATTCCGCCGCTGCCCTGATCGCAGCTGCCGGAACCATCGGTGTCGTTATCCCGCCGTCCGTTCCGATGGTATTATACGCCGTTATCTCTGAGGACAGCGTAAACACTCTTTTCAAAAACGGATTTGTCCCGGGAATTTTAATGGGCGTGATCCTCGTTGCGATCTCCCTCTATCAGGCGCGCAAGTTCAACTACCCGAAGGGAAAAGCGTTCTCTGTCGGAAACGTGCTCCACACCTTCAAGGAAGCGATCTGGGGAATCTTAATGCCGCTGATCATTCTCGGCGGAATCTTCTCCGGTTACTTCACACCGTCTGAGGCGGCTGCCGTAGCAGTCATCTACGCGATCTTCGTCTCCTTCTTTATCTACCGCGACCTTGATTTCAAGGGTCTCGTTGAGATCATGAAGGGAAGTGCAAAGACATCTGCCGTTATCATGATCATCATCGCATGCAGCGGTCCGTTCGGCTGGGTTCTCGCAAACTACAAGATCCCGGAGGCCATTGCGTCCGGAGTATTGGGAATCTCCACAAACAAGTATGTGATCATGTTCCTGATCTCCCTGATCATCCTGCTCGCAGGAGTCTTCATGGAGACCTCCTCCGCGATCATCATTCTTTCTCCGGTGTTCCTGCCGCTTGTCAAGGCCATGGGCATCAGCACCGTACATTTTGGAATCCTCTTCGTAGTTGGTATCGCCATCGGTATGATCACACCGCCGGTTGCCATCAACCTGTTCGTTGCTTCCGGTATCACGGGACTTCCGATCGAGCGGATCTCCAAATCTGTTATCCCGTACCTGATCGGACTGATCATCGTATTCTTCATGATCGTATATGTTCCGCTTCTGATCCCGGGACTTATGTAATCGTATAAGAGATCATAATACGCGAAAAAAGTCCGCCGAATCTTTTCACGATTCGGCGGACTTTCTATTTCCCCATTCACAAGCCGCTCTCTGCGGCTATATCTTTTTGCAGGACCTGCGTCAGGCTGTCACTCCGGACAAGTTTCCCGGAAAACTAAACTGCCTGCGCTTCCTCCAGTGTGGTTGTCTCGTACTTGTCGAGGATCACTCTCTGGATCATGTCCCGTGTTCCGGAATTGATCGGATGGGCGATATCGCGGTATTCGCCATCAGCAGCTTTTCTGCTCGGCATCGCGATAAACAGGCCTTTCTCCCCTTCAATGACCTTGATATCGTGGATCACGAACTCGTTGTCCAGTGTGATGGACACGATCGCCTTCATTTTTCCCTCTTTCTCAATTCTTCTCACACGTACATCTGTTACCTGCATAATAACCTCCCCCATCTGCGCTCCCCGCAGATTTTATGTAATCACCGGCCAGTCAATATTTGAATGCCTGTCTTTCAGCCTTTGCCGCACCGTCCGGAATATCCCGTCTCCGAACTGCGGCACCCTTTTTACAGGGTATATCTCTCGTTCTTCTCGATCACGATCTTCACATCGTCCGGCTTTCCGATATACGTCGTATTCGCCCGGATCGTATCACGGCTCTCAACGATGCAGTTCTCGATAACGGTATTATCCCCAATATACACGTCATTTAAGATGATCGAATTCTTGATGATACAGTTGTTTCCGATATAGACCTTCTTAAACAGAACTGAATTCTCTACCGTTCCGTTTAAGATACAGCCGCTGGATACCAAGCTGTTCTTCACAACTGCGCCCGGATTGTATTTTGCCGGCGGAAGGTCATCCACCTTGGAGTAGATATCCGGATACTCTTTGAAGAAGTAATTGCGCACTTCCGGTTTTAAGAAGTCCATATTTGTCTGGTAGTAAGCATCGACAGAAGCGATGTTGCTCCAGTATGTATTTAACTTGTACGCATAGACCCGCTTGAGACCTTTGTAGCGCACCAGAATGTCCTGTACGAAGTCATATCTGTCCTCGTTCGCGCAGCGCTCGATAAGTTCGATCAGCTGACGGCGGCGGACAACATAGATACCGCAGGAGATCGTGTGGGAATCAGCCACCATCGGCTTCTCCTCAAACTCAACGATCCGTCCGTCGGCATTCGTCTTCACCATACCGAAACGTGTCACATCCACATCACCCGGCATGTCCTTGCAGACAACCGTGATATCGGCTTTCTTTTCGATATGATATTCCAGGACCTTATTGTAGTCCAGCTTATAGATACCGTCTCCGGCAGCGATCACTACATATGGTTCGTGGCTTTTCTTTAAAAAGTCCAGATTCTGGTAGAGCGCGTCTGCTGTTCCGCGGTACCAGTCGCTGTGCTCCGCCGTGATCGTCGGAGTAAATACATACATTCCGCCCTGTTTTCTTCCGAAATCCCACCATTTGGAAGAGCTTAAATGTTCATTTAAGGAGCGGGAGTTATACTGTGTCAGTACGGCAACGCTCTGGATATGAGAGTTGCTCATATTGCTTAACGCAAAATCCACGCTTCGGAAACTGCCCGCGATCGGCATCGCCGCGATCGCTCTCTTATTGGAAAGTTCGCGCATCCGCTTGCTGTTTCCGCCTGCTAAAACAATACCGATTGCTCTCATACGATTCCACCTGCCTTTACAATGTAACCGCCGCTCTCAAGCGCTCCGTCCGGATAATCCTCCGCGGTCGTCACACCTGAAATTGCTGTATTCTTTCCGATCTTTACGTTCTCCGGGATCACAGAGTGTTCGCCGATCGTCACAAGATCAAACTGGTATACTTTCTGGTCATATTTGCTCGGCGCATATTCACCAACACCAAGGTGCGCCCCGGCGCCGACCTTTACGTCCTCGGCCACGATCGCTTTTTCTATCACCGCGCCTTCACCGATCACGCTGTCCTGCATGATGATGGAGTCTTTGACTACAGCGCCTTTCTCGATCGTTACGCCGGATCCGATCACAGAGTTCGTTACCTCTCCGTAGATCTCGGAACCTTCGCCGATGATACACTTTGTGATCTTCGCGTCCGCGGAAATATACTGCGGCGGGATCCGGTCGCTCTTTGTATAGATCTTCCAGTATTCCTCATACAGGTTGAATTCCGGAATAATGTCGATGAGCTCCATATTTGCTTCCCAGTAGGAGCCGAGAGTTCCGACATCTTTCCAGTAACCATTGTACTCATATGCAAAGATCCGTTTGCCCTGCTCGAAGCAATACGGGATCACATGTTTTCCGAAATCACAGCCCGGCTCCTCGGAAAGCTTGATGAGCGCTTCCTTCAGTGCCTTCCAGCTGAAGATATAGATACCCATGGAAGCGAGGTTGCTTCTCGGGTTCGCCGGTTTTTCCTCAAATTCCGTGATCTTATTGTTGTCATCCGTGATCAGGATTCCGAAACGGCTTGCTTCCTCGATCGGCACCGGCATAGCGGCAATCGTGACATCCGCATTATTCGCTTTGTGATATTCCAGCATGACCTCATAATCCATTTTGTAGATGTGGTCGCCGGAAAGGATCAGAACGTATTCCGGATTGTAGGACTCCATGTACTCCAGATTCTGGTAAATTGCGTTCGCGGTTCCTGTATACCAGTCGCTGCCTTTACTTCTCTCGTAAGGGGGCAGGATCGTAACGCCGCCGACGTTGCGGTCTAAGTCCCACGGAATACCGATTCCAATGTGCGCGTTTAAACGTAAGGGCTGGTACTGGGTCAATACTCCCACAGTATCAACACCAGAGTTGATGCAGTTGCTGAGCGGGAAATCAATAATTCTGTACTTTCCGCCGAAGGAGACGGCCGGTTTTGCCACTTTCTGTGTTAATACACCGAGGCGGCTTCCCTGTCCTCCTGCCAACAGCATCGCTATCATCTCTTTTTTTACCATGATATCACCTCTTGCTGCTCTTTTTGTCCCATACATTAGTTTCTTAGATGGTGACTCTATTATAACATACTTTTTAGAAGATGTGAACAAACTTTTCATCCTTTCAATCCCAATTTTGTGTATATTCTGACATTTTTTTCTTTTTGTATGATACGCAATACAATACCTATGTTCCTGATTGGTTACATAAGTACCAAAAATGCTGATTCGAAATTGTATAAACCTATTAATAGTTACTGTTCACGCCTTGCGCAAACAGTAACTGATTTTGCCGATGCTTCGCATTCCGAATCGGCAAAATCCACTGCCACCACTGTATTGTACGGAATTTTCAGTTCAGAAAATTCCTACCCCTGTACAGCAACTATTAATATGTAGGATTAAAGGAAAAGAGTAATGACGTATCACAGAATTTATGTTAATATAGTAGATACACTACCTGTGCGGGGGATTTCACAGGCAGAGAATACAATTATGGGGGGATAAGCCATGGAGAAAAAAAAGGGCTTCCAGATGCCGCACACTTACATCATCATTTTTGGTGTCATTCTGTTCGCGGCTCTGCTCACCGTATTTATCCCGTTGGGTAAATACGACACAAAAGAAATCACGTATATGCAGAACGGCGTGGAAAAAACAAGAACCGTTCTGGATCCGGAAAGCTTCCAGTATATTCTGGATGAAAACGGAAACAAAGTGACCAAAGCAGCTCCGCTCTTCGGAACCGAGGACTTTGGCGGTCAGGGAATTTTAAACTATGTATTCGAGGGTATGACCGTCGGCGATAAGAATGGTACCGCTGTCGGAATCATCGCCTTCATTCTGGTCGTAGGCGGTGCCTTCGGTATCGTTCTCCGGACAGGCGCGATAGAAAGCGGCATTATGCGGGTCATCGCTTTGACAAACGGACGCGAGATCCTTCTGATCCCGATCCTCGTAGTCCTGTTCTCCCTCGGAGGCGCGGTCTTCGGTATGGGTGAGGAGGCAATCCCGTTCGTTATGATCCTCGTACCAATGTTTATCGCAATGGGATATGACGCAGTTGTCGGAATTATGTGCTCCTATGTATCTACACAGATCGGCTTCGGTTCTTCCTGGCAGAATCCGTTCGGACTGGCTGTTGCCCAGGGTGTTGCCGGTATTCCGGTCATGTCCGGCGCATGGTTCCGTATCCCGTTATGGATCTTCTTCACAGGACTTACGATCGTCTTCACGATGCGCTACGCGGTAAAGATCAAGAAAGATCCGAAGCTCTCCGTTGCATATGAGTCTGATGAGGAATACAGAAAAGAATTCGCAAAGAACGGCAAAGAGATGCCGCCGTTCACTCTCGGCCACAAGCTTGTTCTCCTCACGGTCGCTGCCTGCATGGTATGGACGATCTGGGGTGTTATAAGCGAGGGCTACTATATCCCGGAGATCGCTTCCCAGTTCTTCGTGATGGGTCTCGTTTCCGGTATCATCGGCGTTGTATTCAAGCTGAATGACATGAAAGTAAATGATATCGCAAAATCCTTCGACCACGGTGCTGCCGATCTTTTAGGCGCTGCAATGTGTGTCGGAATGGCGCAGGGTATTATCATCATCCTCGGTGGCACAAGTGCAACCGACGGTACAGTCTTAAATACGATCCTTCACAGCATCAGCGACGGAATGCAGAATTTCCCGCCGGTGATCTCCGCATGGTTTATGTATATCTTCCAGTCCGTGTTCAACTTCTTCGTTGTATCCGGTTCCGGACAGGCTGCCCTTACCATGCCGATCATGGCTCCTCTCGCCGATCTTGTCGGTGTCGAGAGACAGGTTGCTGTTGTTGCGTACCAGCTTGGTGACGCCTTCACAAACTTCATCGTTCCGACCTCCGGCTGTCTCTTAGGCGCGCTGGCCGCAGCAAAGCTCGACTGGGGCAAATGGGCAAAATTCCAGATCAAATTCCAGGCTGTCCTGTTTGCATTCGGATCCATCGCTGTGATCCTTGCCGTTGTGATCGGTCTCTCATAAAAACCGGTCTGCCTTTGGGCTCAGCCATCTGAAGCTCATTCAGGTATAACAAAAACTCCGTATCATCCGCGTGACTCGATCGCGGATAATACGGGGTTTTTTTGAACGCTTCCCGATGATATCTGAAGAGGGAGCTAACCGGAGCAAAAAGACTTTCTCCCTTGGGAAAAATATGATAGAATTTACTGAATACAATAGCACCGGTCGCGATACCGTAGAAAGGAGCTTTTAATGATCGAATCCAGCACGCCTGCCATGAAGGGGGAAAAAACAAAATACCGTCTCGCCGCAGCCATGAAGGAATGCATGAAGACAACTCCGGTCGATGCGATCACTGTCCGCCAGATCACAGAGCGCTGCGGCGTCACCCGCCAGACCTTTTACCGGAATTTTCTTGATAAATATGACCTGATCAACTGGTATTTCGACAAGCTCCTCGCCCGCTCCTTTGAACATATGGGCCGTGGGACGACGGTCCTTGACAGTCTGGAGAAAAAATTTACATATATTCAGGAGGAAAAGACGTTTTTTGCCGCCGCCTTCCGCTATGACAGGCAGAATTCCCTGCGGGAGCATGATTTTAAGCTGATCCTCGCCTTTTATGAAAATCTGATCCGGGAAAAAAGCGGCAGACCGGCCAGCCCTGAGATCCATTTTCTTCTGGAAATGTACTGTCAGGGCTCGATCACCATGACCGTAAAGTGGGTTCTCGGTGGCATGGACCTGACCCCGTCCCAGTTTGCCGGTCTTCTCGTCCGCGCGATGCCGGCAGCATTGCGGGATCTGTTTCTTGAGCTTCATCTGCTGTCCTGATCTATTGTTATTTTGCACAATTTTTTCGTGCGTTTCTTTTGCAATATGTCGATTTTCCTTGAAGTGTTACACTTGGCCTTTTCTGTAACTTTCTTTTTGCCCTTCGAATTTGTTAATATAATAACAAAGGCACAGAAAGCTTTTGAGTTCAAGTATTCATGGAAGGAGTTTTTTATCATGGCAAATCGTATTATGTTAAATCAGACATCTTATCACGGAGCAGGCGCGATTCAGGAGATCGCGAACGAGGCGAAAGCCCACGGCTTTAAAAAGGCGTTCGTATGTTCCGACCCGGATCTCGTAAAATTCAAGGTTACCGCCAAAGTAACCGACATTCTGACCGCAAACGGTCTTGACTACGAGCTCTACTCCGATATTAAAGCAAACCCGACGATCCAGAATGTCCAGCACGGTGTTGAAGCATTTAAGGCATCCGGCGCTGACTACCTGATCGCCATCGGCGGCGGCTCCTCCATGGATACCTCCAAAGCGATCGGCATCATCATCGCAAACCCGGAATTTGAGGATGTAAGAAGTCTTGAGGGTGTTGCACCGACGAAAAAACCGTGTGTTCCGATCATCGCCGTTCCGACAACAGCCGGTACTGCTGCCGAGGTTACGATCAACTATGTTATCACCGATATCGAAAGAAAGCGTAAATTTGTATGCGTTGACCCGCATGACATGCCGATCATTGCTGTTGTTGACCCGGATATGATGTCCTCCATGCCAAAGGGACTTACCGCTTCCACCGGTATGGATGCCCTGACCCATGCCATCGAAGGCTACACAACAAAAGCTGCCTGGGAAATGACCGATATGTTCCATCTGAAAGCCATCGAGATCATCTCAAAATCCCTGCGCGGTGCTGTGGCAAACACAAAGGAAGGCCGCGAGGGAATGGCTCTCGGTCAGTACATTGCCGGTATGGGCTTCTCCAACGTTGGTCTTGGCATCGCCCACTCCATGGCACACACACTCGGTGCTGTCTATGATACCCCGCACGGTGTTGCCTGCGCAATGATGCTTCCGATCGTTATGGAATATAATCAGGAATGCACCGGCGAAAAATATCGTGAGATCGCGCGTGCAATGGGCGTTGCAAATGTTGATTCCATGTCTCAGGACGAATACCGGAAAGCTGCTGTTGACGCTGTCAAGAAGCTTTCCGCGGATGTCGGAATTCCGTCTGTCCTTGAGGCGATCAAAGAGGAAGACCTTCCGTTCCTTGCAGAGTCCGCATATGCAGATGCCTGCGCGCCGGGCAACCCGAAGGATGCCAGCGTAGAGGACCTGAAAGACCTGTTCCGTAAGATCATGGCATAAAAGTGCCTTCTCGCATTTATGAAAAGAGCTCCGGCAAATTGGCCGGAGCTCTTTTTATCTGTCACTTTTTATCGCATGCACTTCTCACCCATTAGTGCATAATGTCATAAACCACACCGCAGAAGATCTTCACCGCATTCGGAAGAACCTGCTCGTCGATATCGAAGATACGGCTGTGACCCGGGCCGGCTTCGTGGGTGAGGACGCGCATGAAGGTCGCCTGTCCGCCCTGTTCCTGGACGCGGTTCATCATATAGGAGACATCCTCGCTGCCGCCGTTTTTGCTGCTCATTTCCTTCGCAACCGGCAGATGGAGATCTTCCTCGCAGACTCTCTTCACCCGCTCCATCAGCGCCTCACTGCTCGCCAGAGAGTTTGCCGCGCCCATAAGCTTCATCTCACAGGTGCATCCGTGCATTTTTGCCGCGCTCTCGATAATGTTCACTGCGTAATTTTTCATGTACTCGTTGATCTCGGTGGTCTCACCGCGGACCTCGATCTCCATCTTCGCCTCGTCCGCGATAACATTCCGTCCGCTTCCGGCGACAACGGTTCCCACATTTACTCTGGACACACCGCCGGAGTGACGCGGGATCGCATAAAGGTTTAAGATCGCCGTTCCGACTGCCAGCATGACATTCCGTCCAACCTCCGGTGATCCGCCCGCATGGGCAGATTTTCCGTGGAAGATCACATCATATTTTGTCGTTGCGAGAGAGCCATAGCTTCCCGGAATTACCACTGCCGGATCGTCCTCTTTCTTATTTGTCACATGAGAGCCGATCATGTAATCCACACCGTCAAGGTGTCCGTTATCAACGATGGATTTCGCGCCGCGGACGCCCTCTTCCGCCGGCTGGAAGATCAGCTTTACTGTTCCGTGAAGCTGGTCCTTTATAGACATCAGAACTTTCGCCACACCGAGACCGATGGTGGCATGTCCATCATGTCCGCAGGCATGCATGAAGCCTTCATTTACGGAGTTAAATCCCTCCTTCGCCGGTCTGTGGCTCGGATCATGTTCCTCGAATACGCCGAGGGCATCGATATCAAACCGCATGGCAACCGTCGGGCCCTCGCCGCAGCGCAGGATTCCGATCACACCGGTCATTCCTCCCTTTGTGTACTTAACAAACTCCGGATCCGCTCCCTGGGCAACGGCACGCTCATACTGTTCCTCTAACTTTTCCTCAGACGGAACGCCCATTCTGGAATCCTTTTTGCAGACCTGATCTCCGACAAGCACTTCATATCCGAGCTCTGTCAGTTTCCGCGCAATAATGGACGATGTCCTCATCTCAAACCAGCCCGGCTCCGCGTACTTATGAAAGTCACGTCTCTGCGCTGTAAGGTCACCTGCCATCTCATCGCTCATGGTCTTGATCCGATCGTAAATATTCATTCGTTTGCCCTCCCGTGTGCTATTTTATTATTATTATAGTCGATATTTCGGGATTTTTCTATAAAAACTTATTTTTCTATTTCTATTTTACTTACAAATCTTGATGGACTCTGTAATTTCTGCTCGGGAAGCCTTTAAAAAACTCCCGAAAACCCCCGTGTTATGCCCATTTCACCTTGAATCCCCATAAAAAATACGCTATACTAATACCAGATTGCACATTTATCTAAGCTAAGAAGAGAGATATAAGGAGAAGGAAGAATCATGCAGTTGACAACAGTCAAAGAGCTCTTTAAAGAGCGTGAGAAATATTTAGATAAGGAGATCACTGTCGGCGGATGGATCCGCAGCATTCGTGACTCCAAGGCATTCGGCTTTATCGTATTAAACGACGGTACAAGCTTCGACACCTTACAGATCGTTTACCATGACACAATGGCAAACTTCGCTGAGGTCTCCAAATTAAACGTCGGCGCTTCCATCATCGTTAAAGGTACTCTTGTGGCAACACCGGAGGCAAAGCAGCCGTTTGAGATCCAGGCAACAGAAGTTACCGTTGAGGGTGCTTCCAGCGCAGACTACCCGCTCCAGAAAAAACGCCACACCTTCGAATATCTTCGTACGATCCCGCACCTCCGCGCGCGTACCAATACCTTCCAGGCTGTATTCCGCGTGCGTTCCCTGATCGCTTACGCGATCCATCAGTACTTCCAGGAGCAGGGCTTCGTCTATGTCCACACTCCGTTAATCACCTCCAGTGACTGTGAGGGTGCCGGTGAGATGTTCCAGGTAACAACTCTCGATCTCGATAACATTCCGAAGACTGAGGACGGCGCAGTTGATTACAGCGAGGACTTTTTCGGAAAGCATACAAGCCTTACCGTAAGCGGACAGTTAAACGCTGAGACCTACGCAATGGCATTCCGCAATGTTTATACCTTCGGACCGACCTTCCGTGCTGAGAATTCCAACACGACCCGTCATGCTGCCGAGTTCTGGATGATCGAGCCGGAGATGGCATTCGCAGATCTCGATGACAATATGGCTGTCGCTGAAGGCATGTTAAAGTATGTCATCCGTTACGTTCTCGAGAACGCTCCATCCGAGATGAACTTCTTCAACCAGTTCGTCGACAAGGGACTTCTCGACCGCTTAAACAACGTATTAAATTCCGAATTCGGCCACGTTACCTACACAGAGGCTGTAAAGCTCCTTGAAGAGCACAACGATGAGTTCGATTACAAGGTATTCTGGGGCTGCGATCTCCAGACAGAACATGAGCGCTATCTGACAGAAAAGATCTTCAAGAGACCGGTATTTGTTACCGACTACCCGAAGGAGATCAAGGCGTTCTACATGAAATTAAATCCGGACGGAAAGACCGTTGCCGCTGTGGACTGTCTCGTTCCGGGTATCGGCGAGATCATCGGCGGAAGCCAGCGTGAGGACGATTACGAGAAGCTCCTTGCCCGCATGAACGAGCTCGGATTAAAGCCGGAAGACTACGATTTCTACCTCGATCTGAGAAAATACGGCAGTGTCCGCCACTCCGGTTTCGGTCTCGGCTTCGAGCGCTGCGTAATGTACCTTACAGGAATGGGCAATATCCGCGACGTAGTTCCATTCCCGCGTACCGTTAATAACTGCGAATTATAATGAAAACAGCAGCCCGCCGCGTCCTTTCGATGCAAGGCAGCCGCAAGGGAGCGCACAGAGATCTGTTGCGCTCCTTTTCACTTTTACGCGGCGGCGATCCCCTGGTGACCGAACTGCCGCGGTAACCTGAGAAACACGTTTTTGCGGACTTTCATAGTCCACTACCTTGATACTGGATCGCAGTGTATCTGCAATCCATACACCATGGAGGAATGTATGAAATTTATTCACACCGCCGATATCCACTGGGGCATGATCCCGGACAGCGATAAGCCCTGGGGCAAAAAGCGGGAACAGGCGATCCGTCTGACGTTCCAGGGGATCATCGAGGACGCCAGGGACTCCCGCGCGGACCTTCTTCTGATCTCCGGTGACTTATTCCACCGCCAGCCCTTAGCGCGGGATCTGAAAGAGGTCAACTACCTGTTCTCCACGATTCCGGGAACCCGCGTTGTCATCATCGCCGGGAACCATGACCGGATCCGGAAGAGTTCCGCCCTCTTGAGCTTCACCTGGGCGCCGAACGTCACATTTCTGATGGACGAGAACCTCTCTTCCGTCTATTTCGAGGAACTGAACACGGAGGTCTACGGCTTCAGCTACCACACGGCCGAGATCACCGAGGCGAAAGCCGACAATATTTCCCTGCCGGCCTCGAGACGCACCAGAATTCTCATGCTCCACGGCGGTGACGCGAAACATGTCCCATTTGATCGGAATGCGCTGGCAGCATCCCCGTTCTCCTACATCGCCCTGGGACATATCCACAAACCGGAGATTCTTCTGGAAAACCGCATGGCGTACGCCGGTTCCCCGGAACCGCTTGACATGACGGAGACCGGACCTCACGGATATTTTATCGGCGAGATCGACACCACCAGCGGACATGTGACCTCCCTGCAGTTTAAGGAAGTCTGCCAGGCCCAGTATATCCCGCTCGTGGTCAATGTGACGCCCCAGACGACAAACACCGAGCTTTCCCAGATCATCGCCGACGAGATCCGCAAGCGCGGTGCCAACAATATCTACCGCTTCCGGATCCGCGGTATGCGGGACCCGGATATCAGCTTTGACCTGGATTTTCTCTCCGGTCAGTGGAATATTATCGAGATCCTGGACGAGTCGGAGCCACAGTATGATTTCCACGCACTGTTCGCGGAACATCCAAGCGACATGATCGGCTTTTATATCCAGGCACTCATGAAGGATGATATGAGTCCGGTGGAGAAGAAAGCCCTGTACTATGGAATTCATGCCCTGCTTATGACAAAAGATGAAAGGAGCCAGCCATGAGATTACTCGAATTACATATCGACGGTTTCGGAAAATTTCATGACCGGACCATCTCCTTCAACGACGGGATCAACATTATCTACGGAAAGAACGAAGCCGGAAAATCCACGCTTCACACCTTCATCCGCGGCATGCTCTTCGGCATCGAGCGCGGGCGCGGACGGGCGGCAAAGAATGATCTGTATACAAAGTACGAGCCCTGGGAGAACAGCGGAACATATGAGGGATGGCTGAGACTGGAAAAGGACGGAACCATCTACCGCATCGAGCGCCGGTTCCGGAAGGAAAATAAGTCTTTAAAGATCATCAATGAGACGAAAGGACTGGAGGAAGAGGCGACACCTGCATTTGTCTCCAGCCTGCTTGACGGTCTCACCGAAACCATGTACAACAACACCATCAGTATTGGTCAGTTAAAGAGTGCCACCGAGGACGGGATGGTGACGGAATTAAAGAATTATATTGCCAACATGAACACCACCGGCAATATTTCCTTAAATATCACAAAAGCGACTGCGTTTTTGAGAAACCAGAAACGTTCCCTCGAGGCGGGTCTGATCCCGGAGGCGAGCCGGGAGTTTACTGCTCTTCTCGCGGAGATCCGGAATGTGGAGGCGGAGATCGCCGGGCCGGAATACGAAAACCAGCTCGCCGCCTACCAGAATATGCGGACCCAGGTCAAGGGCCTGATCGACAATACCCAGGCGCAGAAAAAGGATCTGGACGAGAAGCTGGCGAATGGAAAAAAGGTGCTGTCTGACAACGGCTTTACAGACCGGACGTCCGTGGATGCCGTGTCTTCCGACGCGGAGAGACTTTACAGCGAATATAATACTCTGAATGGGGAGTGTAACAAGAAGTTCAGGAAGGTTCTTTCCGGCCTCACAGCGGTTCTCGGAATCGCAGGACTGGGGGCTGCGGCAGCACTTGGATATTTCAACCTCACTGCCTATCTTCCGGTCTGCGGTGCGGCAGCCGCGGCGGCTGTAATCTTTTTTATCATCTCCCTGGTCATCCGCCAGAAAGATAAAGAGTACCACAGAATGTTTGACAATACCTCCTCCGAACTTGGCGCGCTTCTCGCGAGACATCTCGGCGATTCCGCGGTGTCTGAGGACGCCATGAACGCATTCCGGGCAAGAATGGGCGAGTTCTCAAAACTCTGCGATATGGTTGCCCAGTCTGAGACGGAGATCAGGAAGTTCTTAGAAGATTTAAGCAATCTCCAGACGAAACAGGCCGGCTGCAGCGAGATGATCGAGAAACAGCAGCGGACCCAGTGGGAGCTTGAGAAGAAATTAGAGCATTTGAGCAACTGTAAAAATAAGGCGAAGGCATTGAAGCGGACACTGGCGGAAAACGACAGGATCCACGATGAGATCGTCGCCATCGATCTTGCCCAGGAGACTATGGCAGATCTCTCCTCCTCAATCCGAGATTCCTTCGGACTCTACCTGAATAAAGAAGCGTCCCAGTACATTACCGGAATCACCGGCGGGATCTATGACAGCATGAGCATCGACGAGAATCTGAATGTCTTCTTAAACACGAAGACAAAGCTGGTTCCCCTCGAGAACGTCAGCAGCGGAACCATGGACCAGGTCTATCTCGCCCTGCGTCTCGCCGCCGCAAAGCTTCTCCAGGGATCCGGCTCCGGCTTCCCGCTGATCTTCGATGACAGCTTTACACAGTATGATGATGAGCGCCTGAAGACGGCACTGGAATGGCTCGCCTCCGCCTATGGCGGCCAGATCATTATTTTCACATGCCATCGCCGGGAAGCACAGATGCTGCGGGCCAGACAGGTGGAGTTTCAGTTGATTGAGATGTAAAAAAACGGCCGACAGTTTTTTCGCTGTCGACCGTTTTTATGTTGTTATTCAAATATGAAGTACTTTCGTAACTGTTCAGTAGGTCTGCGCACTTGCTGCGCTGACCGTAAGAAAACATAGGCTGGAAAGCAAAAATCCCATCAGCGAAGCTGATCTGGAATGGATTTTTGCACGTAACTATGAAGGTACTGAATAGTTACGTACTTTCTTAAAAAGCCCTCTTTTACTTATATGAATTCGGGCTCTGAACGAAAGCTTTCGCTGCCTCTGCTGCTTACTTTCATTCTCGGATTTTCCCACTTTTCCACGTATGATTTCCTCTTAAGCGTACTTTTCCACAATCGCCTTAAATTCATCCTCATGCCCCACGATCCATGTCTCCCAGTTCATGTTCCGGCTGGCAACGGCTTTTCCAAGGTCCACGAAGAATTTCGGCAGATCGCGCTCTAAGATCACAGCTCCGGCCTCGCCGAACTTTGCGGCACCCAGCTTATCGCTTCCGCCTACAAACATCTTAAACGCGGACTCCGGCTTTCCGTCAACAGACTTTGCCGCTCCCTGGAAACCGATGGCTGCCGCCTGGTGTCCGGAACAGCTGGACGGGCATCCGGAAATACAGATCCTCGGAAGCGCTCCGTCCGGGATCCCGGCCTCACGGACTGCCTCCACAGCCGCTCTGAGCGCCGCCTGACTGTCTCTTACACCCTGCTGGCAGATTGCAGCACCGATACAGGCTACACTGTTCTCAAAAGTGCTCTGAGCGCCGTCGTTTGTCGCTTCAAGGACTTTCTCCGCCTCGTCAGCAGTGAGGTTGATGATGTAGATCGTCTCATACGGAGCGATCCGGCACTCTGCGTCCGGGATCTCTCTTACAAGAGTAAGAAGCTCCGCAGGTTTTCCTGCCGGAAGACATCCACCAATCGGGTGGTATGCCACCGCATAGAGTCCCGGCTGTTTCTGTGCGACTACACGCTTTCCGGAAATCTCGCCGCTGCCTTTCTTTGTTACCGGCTTTGCTTCCACATGAAGGTCAAGACCGCCTTTTTCTTTTACCTTTGCCACATTCTCAAGGAACGCTTCCTTTAAACCATCAGTGCCCAGAGTCTCCTGCATAAAGCGGGTACGGGCCTTCGCGCGGTTTTCATAATTTCCATGCTGGCAGAATGTCTCGATCATGGCACGGATATAGTAAAGGATCTCCGTCGCCGCGACATGTTCATCCACAAGGATTCCCAGCTTATAGCCGCCGCCGAGTCCGCCCGCGATGCGAAGTGTAAAGGTTCCATCCGGGTTTGCCATAAATCCCATATCACGGAAGGCGCTGTGTACGGAATCATCCGCACCGTTGCTGAAGGCTACTTTTAACTTTCTCGGCATGTGGATCTCGCCAGCAATAGAGAGCAGATACTCTGCCGCTGCCTCCGCATACGGTTTTACATCGAATGCCTCACCTTTCTGCACGCCGGAGAGAGGACTCATCATGATGTTTCTCGGATTGTCTCCACCGCCGCCTCTGCTGTAAATTTCACTCGCGATGGCTTTCTCCATGAGAACCGGAACCTGCTCTGCTTTCAGGTTGTGGAGCTGCACGGTCTCACATGTAGTGAGCTTCATAAGCTCCACACCGTAATCTTTCACTGCCTCGGTAAGAAACTCCAGACGTTTTTCCGTCAGGTTCCCGCCTGCCATTCTGAGACGCAGCATGTGCTTTGACGGATCATGCTGTGCATAGCTTCCGAATCCACCGGAGATTCCCTTGTATGCCTTGCGGTCGATCTCTCCCTTATCGAACTTCTCGATTGTTTCGACAAATCCATGGATCTGTTCACGGAACTGTTCTTCCCATTTTTCATTCATCATAATTGTATTCTCGCTTTCCCCTTTTTATAAAACGCTTATCTCTTCCCCAGCTGTCTCCAAAACATGCCGGAAATCCATGGCGGAACTGCTTCGTATCTTGTATACAATAAGCGCTCTATCATTTTTCAATTATTCTTTCCAGTGTAAATGATGCAGATGTCCTTCCATCGTCATCTTCTCAAATCCGTTCTGCCGTAACGCCTCATAGAGCACGATCGCAACTGAATTCGAGAGATTCAGTGACCGGATATCGCCCCACATCGGGATCCGGATACAGTTTTCACGGTTTTCCACCAGGATCTCCTCCGGGATCCCACGGCTCTCCGGCCCGAACATGATGTAGGCATCCGGGTCATAGGGAATATCCGTGTATACATGCTCACCCTTTGTGGTCGCCATGTATATCTTCTCCCCCGGATTCTTCTTTAAGAAATCCTGGTAATCGCTGTAAACCGTTACGTCCAGCTTATCCCAGTAATCCAGCCCTGCCCGGACCAAATGCTTCTCGCTGAGCTTAAATCCCAGCGGCTCGATCAGGTGCAGCTTCGTGTTCGTCGCCACACAGGTGCGCCCGATATTTCCTGTATTGGCCGGCATTTCCGGCTCGTATAATACGATATTCATTGTTGATCTTCTCCTGTCATGTCTGCCGCTTTCCGCTTTCCACGATCACTCAGAACTAATGTCAGCAATCCGGATTTTCTCACGAAATATGAGGTGCAGACATATAAAACCCCGGCCCGACCACCTTCATGATCAAGCCGGGGAACTGTATTTTACATGACCGTCCGCTCAGCGCACAATCACAGCATCCATTTATTTCGCATCATTCAGATGTCTCTTCACGAACCGCTCCATCCTCTCAAGAGCACGTTTCAGATCATTCAGGGAATACGCGTAGGAAATTCTTAAATATCCCTCGCCGCAGTCACCGAATGCGGTACCCGGAACAACGGCAACCTTCTCCTCCTCCAGCAGCTTTAACGCAAACTCATCAGAGGTCATTCCGAACTTCTTGATGCTCGGGAACACATAGAATGCGCCCTGCGGTTCATAACAGTCAAAGCCCATATCACGAAGTGCCTTCACGAGATAACGTCTTCTCTGGTCGTATGCGCTCCGCATCTCAGCTACATCTTTGTCTCCGTTTTTTAATGCCTCGACCGCAGCATACTGGCTTGTCGTCGGTGCACACATGATCGCAAACTGGTGGATCTTTAACATCTGCTTCAGGATCAGCTCCGGCGCACACGCATATCCAAGACGCCATCCGGTCATCGCGTAGGATTTTGAAAAGCCGTTGATCAGAACGGTGCGCTCCTTCATTCCCGGGAATGCGGCGATCGTACAGTGCTGTCCCTTATAAGTAAGCTCTGAATAGATCTCGTCGGAGATAACAAACAGGTCTTTTTCGATACAGATCTTCGCGATCTCCGCCAGATCCTCCGGCTCCATGATGGATCCGGTTGGGTTATTGGGGAACGGAAGGATCAGAACCTTCGTTTTCGGTGTGATCTTCTCGAGTAGTTTTTCCTTTGTAAGACGGAATTTATCTTTTTCTTCGAGCTGGATCGTAACCGGCACACCGTCAGCCAGAACCGTACACGGAGTGTAGGAAACATAGCTCGGCTGAGGGATCAGAACCTCATCCCCCGGATTTAACATGGCACGGAGAGCAATATCAATGGCTTCACTGCCGCCGACCGTGACCATAACTTCCTTATTATAATCATACTCTACATCAAAACGTCTCTTTAAATAATTACAGATCTCGATCTTTAATTCCTTTAAACCTGCATTTGAGGTATAAAAAGTCCGTCCCTTTTCCAGAGAGTAGATTCCCTCGTCACGGATGTGCCACGGAGTATCAAAATCCGGCTCACCGACACCAAGGGAGATCGCGTCCTTCATCTCGCTCACAATGTCGAAAAATTTACGGATTCCGGATGGCTGGATCGATACGATTTTATCTGATAATGGGTTTCTCACGGTGTAATCATCATCCTTTCATCTTCTGCCTTACCGCACATAACTGTTCCATGATCTTTATACTTCTTGAGGACAAAGTGTGTCGCTGTGCTGAGGACCGAATCCATCGGTGACAGCTTCTCCGATACGAACTGCGCGACCTCTCTCATCGTTTTGCCCTCAATGATCACGGTAAAATCAAAGGCGCCGGACATCAGATATACAGAAGTCACCTCACTGTACTGGTAGATGCGCTCCGCGATCTTATCAAAGCCCATTCCTCTCTGCGGGGTTACCTTCACCTCGATCAGAGCGATCACTTTCTCATCACCTGTGTTATCCCAGTTGATCATCGTGTGATAACCGCAGATAATGTTCTCCTTTTCCATCTCCGCGATCTCATTCGCGACGGCTGCTTCACTCTCACCCAGAAGGGCGGCCAGATCCTTTAAATCAATTCGGCTGTTCTTTTCAATGATCGCCAAAATTTTTTCACGCATAATTGTTCCTCCTCATTGCATCTATCATTCTTTTCCAGAAGCTGCATCCGTAAGCTTCCGGATCTCATCTGGTGCCGGTCGTTCCAGAAATCCGGTCGTTCCGATCCCGACCATTTTTCTGGCGATCCCTTTTTCGACTTTGCCGATCACTGCAGACGGGATTCCGGCTTCACTCAGGAGCTTCACGGCATCCCCGCCGTTTTCCACTGCCATCAGGAGACATTCCCCCGATGAAAGTCTGTACGGATTCAGGTCAAAGAGTTCACAGATCTCGATCGTCTCCTGAGCCACCGGGATCTTCCTCAGTTCAAAGGAAATCCCCTGCTCGTAAGCTCCCGATATGGCCCAAAGGGCGGCCAGTATGCCGCCCTCCGAAATCTCTTCCCATTCTCCTGCACCGCAGGCGTTCAGCATCTCCGGAGTCAGCTCTGATTTTTTATCTGCCTGCTCCCGGATCCGTTTGACAAACCACTCCGGGAATCGGGCTGATATCTCTTTTTCTTTTGCCGACAGAGCCGCCTTCACACCGTTTTTTCCGACAGTTCCTGCAACTACCAGATCCTGTCCCGGCTTAAAGATCCCAGCTCCGTTGGGTTCGCGCTCAATTTTTCTCATGATTCCGGTCTCTTTTCTATGCGGCCTAAGCCGCGTTCTCTCCCGCCTGGGCACTCATTCCCGGGCCGTAGTTCTCGCCCGGCTGCGGTCCGGCTGTCTCCGGGGCCGCGGTTTCAGGCGCCTGTGTCTCCGGCGCTGCTGTCTCTGCCGGGGCCGCAGCTTCCGTTTCCGCAGGTGCTGCCGGGGCCACAGGTGTTGTCTCTGCCGGAGCCGCGACTCCTGTACCTACGCGGTAAACAGTCTTTGACGCGTTGTATGTGTCAGAATTCAATAAAGTGCGTTCCTGTAACTGTCCACCTACATAGACACACTTATACAATTTCGATTTTAATCCCGTATGTCCTGACTCCACTTTCACGCGTTTTCCTGCCGGGAGACTCGGGTCCTGGATCTCCTGGGTAGGGGACGGTGTCGTGGAAAGCGTCTCAGACTCAAATGCCAGAGTCCTGTTCGACGGTCTCGTCTCTTTTCCGTAGATCGTAAAGGTCAGGGTCTTTCCCTTGGTATAGCCCTCGACGTAGATCGGAGTATCATATGGGTTCTTTACCTTAAGGTCTTTATAAGTTCCGGCGATCGCCGCGTCCATGGACGGCTTTACATAGCTGACGGACATGGAGTGGTTCTGTCTCTGGACGATCTCAAGCTCCGCGTATAAGGACGCGTTGTAGAGTGTCGTTGAGATCTGGCAGACACCGCCTCCAATGCTGTCAACGGACTTGCCATTTTCGTAAGCAGTTGCCGTCTTGTATCCATTTTCCAGTGTAAACGGATGCATGCACTCATATCCGGAGAGCACTTCGCCCGGCATCAGCACATGTCCGTTGATCTTTCCTGCACCCACCGCAAGGTTTGTGGAACGGGACGCACCGCTTGTCGCAAAGCTGGTGGAGAATGTTCCGAGAACATCCTTGATCGTCGCGAGATCTTCCTCTGTCACCTTCGGCTTTTTAACGGTCACAGACGCCTCCACCCGGATCGCATCCGTATTTTCGCTGTTTAACGCCTCGTTGAGAGCCGCTTTTGTCGCATCCATATCAACAGCCAGACCTTCTTTTGAAGGAGTGATCTCAAATTTTCCGTCTTTTCTTGTGATCGTCGCGTCAACGGCACCCGCCACCGCGGAACCGCATTTCTCGGATACAAAGGAAGATACCTTATCCTGGTCCACGGAGAGATCCAGCTCGATCTTCACCGGATTTACCTCCAGGTCTTTCTTTTTCATATACCGCTTTACAAGGTTTCCCTTGAGCTCCGTCCCCTGAATGGCCTCAGCTACCTCATCCTGGTTATCCCAGGCGACGCCAAGGGTCTGCGCGTCGGACTTCGCCTCCGTGCCGTTTACCACAAGCGTGATATCCTGATTTAATTTTTCATTTACATAACTCTCAATCTGCTTTTCGGCTTCCTCTTCCGTAAGTCCGGAAAGACTGACGGCTCCAACAGAGACCCCGTCCGGGATCCGTTCATCTGCCAGTGTGAAAACCGGGGCAAGCCAAACAAGTCCGGCGCTTAAAATCGCCGTCATGCCTGCGATCCACACATTTTTCTTCATTCTTTTCTCCTCACTGATATCTTCCTGATGCCTGATAGATTTTGGGGCTTCAGCCCGTCACGATTAAAAAATAGAAAGAAGGGAGCCGAGGACCATCGGCACTACCATTGCGAGTACAACTAATACGATTACGATGGTAGAGAAAATCTTTCTTGTCTTTTTATTATTCATGTTAAACACAACATTCACCTCTTCTTGCTTTCCATTCCGGTTACAGCCCATGCCCTGAGCAAACTGCATCAGATTTTACCGATGTTCCGCATTCCAGATCAAAAAGTCCTGGCTGCCATATGCTGTAACTCATTCCGAACTATATTCACTAATATTCATTTTCTCAGGGTTCCGGAAAACTATCCCTGTTTTTTCGCATTTTCCGGGATTCTTCCATACTGGAAAATAATCTTGTCGATCATCCGGGATATCTCATTTCCGGACATGTGATCGATCTCGACAGTTATGTCTATTCTATGATATTTTAGTAAATCCTGCAAGTGTTCTTTTTGCCTTTTCGACGCCGTCCGTTCCTTTTTTGCCTTATATTGTAGCATTTTGGCAGTGAAGAGTTCCGGGCGTTCTTTGCCAAACCTTTTTTTCAGTTCCTGGTATAGATTGTGGGCGGCATAGGCATCGGAAAGTGCCCGGTGTGCCGTATCCTGGGTAACCGCAAAGTACGCGCACGCGGCACTCAGGTTCTTCTTTTCCTCCCCCGGCATCAGATACCGGCAGAGTTTCAGTGTATCGACCCCGTATTTCTCGAATTTCCGTTTCTGGTTCACTGCGGCCTGTACGAGGAAGCCGTAGTCAAAAATGATCTGGTGGCCGAGAAGCGGGAGGTCTTCGGTGAAGGCCAGGACCTCATCCAGGATCTCCTCGATTCCCGGTGCATCCTTCACCATATCATCAGTGATCCCCGTCAGCTCCACGATCCGCTTCGGGATCTCCCGGTGCGGATTTACCATAGTGTGGTAAGTGTCCGTCGTCTCACCGTCGATCACCTTCACCATGCCGATCTCCGTGATCTTTTCGTGACGGGCACCGATGCCCGTCGTCTCAAGATCCAGGGCGACATAAGAATTTATCATTTCATCTGCCATGTCTGTTCTCCATCTTTACTTTCACTGCATCATCACATATCTGCACAATTTTCTTCATATCCGTGCTGGTTTTGCTGGCACCATCCGGCTTCCCTTCCGGTCATACCGGAAGCGGACTGCTCTGGCGTTTCCTGACAACGGATCCCGATTTTTATAATCAAACAATACAAACGTTCCATCTTCCATATGTTCCAGATGAGCCATTTTCGCCATCTGCTTCGAATCAAATCCCGCATAGTCCGTAAGCCACTGAGGACTCTCTTCCTCCGCCATGAAGAATTCCCGCACTTCTTTCTTGTATGGGGACTGGTCACTGGAAAAGGACGGGCGGCTCTTGATGTTTTCGCGGACATAGAGGTCGTACATCAGGCTGTCGCGGAAGTCAGCTAGTGTCGGTTTTACTGCTGTTTCTGCAGCTTTCACGCCGATCTTCTGCTCCGTTCCTGCCAGGTTTTCTGCTGCAGGCGTGCTCTGTTCCACTTTAGCTTCTTTTCCCTCTAAAAATCCATAAAGGATCTCATACCGCGCCAGCCTGCTGTGACTGATCCCTGTCAGTCCGTTCTTCTCATAATATTCCGCCAGACTCGTAAAAATTTCCGACGGCCGCGCAAATTTCTTTTCCAGCAGTTTCATGGTTGCCGGGAACTGTCCGCTGTTGTAGTAGACCTCCACCATGCCCTCCACGCCCTTCAGCCGGATCACATCGCTGTAGGGCAGCCACTTCGTGGAAAGGACTTCGTATGGCGGAATTCCCCGGTATTTCAGATCATATGCCGCGACCTGCTCTTCCATGTAAGAGCCCTTCAATACTTTTAAGAATCCCATCTGAAGCTGGTCCGGACGCATCCGGTAGACATCGTCGAAGGAGCGCATGAAAGACTCATAATTCTCATAGGGAAGTCCCGCGATCAGATCCAGGTGCTGATGGGTGTTCCGGTAATCGTAGACCCGGTCCACCGCCTGTTTTAGTTTCACAAGGTCCATGTGTCTGTGGATTTCCTTGATCGTATCCGGGTTTGTGGACTGGACACCGATCTCAAGCTGAATCAGCCCCGGGCGCATCTTTCCGATAAGTTCCAGTTCCTCCTCATCGAAGATATCCGCGGAGACCTCGAAATGGAAGTTTGTGATCCCATTGTCATGTTCCACGAGATAACGCCAGATTCCTAACGTGTGATCCCGCTTACAGTTGAAGGTTCTGTCCACAAACTTGACCTGTGGAACCTTGTGGTCCAGGAAAAACTGCAGTTCCGGGAGTACCAGGTCCAGACTCCGAAAACGCACGGTTTTATCAATGGAAGACAGGCAGTAGCTGCAGGAGAACGGGCAGCCGCGGCTGCTCTCGTAGTAGACGATCCTGTTCTCGAATCCAGCCATATCGTCATAGTAGAACGGGATCTCATCCAGGCTCAGAAGGCGCTGGGGACCACGTTCCACGACCTCGCCGCTCTCAGCGCGGTAGGTAATTCCCGGAATGTTATCTAGGTCTAAACCTCTGCGATCGCCAGTCTCAGCTTTTACAGCCTTCGGCTGCCAAGTGTTTTCATCACTGACCAGCGTCTTTTCCTGACGCTGCATCTCTGATCCGCTATCAATATCCCCTGCTGCTGCGCACAATTCTTCTCTCTTCAGATACGCCCGCACGAGTTCCGTAAATGTCAGTTCACCTTCCCCGCGCATAACGCCGCAGACATCCGGTTCTCTGGTCAGCACCTTTTTCGCGTCATAGGATACTTCCGGTCCGCCGAGCCAGATCTCGACCTCCGGCAGCACCTTCTTCACATCACGGACGATCTCCATGATGTAGGAAATATTCCATATATAACAGGAAAAGCCGATAAAATCCGGCTTTCTCCTGTAGATATCCTGTAAAATTAAGTCCATCTGGTGATTAATGGTATATTCTCCGATCTCGATATCCGCCCCCGGAATCTTCGTCCGTGCAAAGGCGCGCAAGCTGTAGACACCCGGATTCGAGTGGATATATTTGGCGTTGATCGCCGCCAGCAAAAATTTCATCCGTTCCTCCGTTATACCCGGTACTCGATCTTGCGGCCTGTCGGGTTGTACTGGTAATAGCGCACACCCGCCGCATTCAGCATTCTCTTGGATGCCCGTGTGGACGCGTCGTTCGCGTACTTATCGCTCTCGTAAACGATGGTCTGGATGCCCGCCTGGATGATCGCCTTCGCGCACTCGTTGCACGGGAACAGTGTTACATAGAGTTTACTGCCTTCCAGGCTGCCGCCGCGGTAGTTTAAGATCGCGTTCAGCTCACTATGTGTCACATAGAAATATTTTCTATTATACGGATCCTCGTCTATCTTATCCCACGGGAACTCGTCGTCGGAACAGCCCTTCGGGAATCCGTTATAGCCCATGGACAGGATCTTGTTGTCCTCGCTCACGATGCACGCGCCGACCTGTGTGTTCGGATCCTTGGAGCGCATGGCAGAAAGCTTTGCAACTCCCATGAAATACTCGTCCCAGGTAATGTATCCGTTTCTCTTTTCTGACATAGATCGTCCTCCATTTCATATATGTAACTGCCCAACGCTCTCACAGTTACGGGTAAAATCCATTTCTCATTTTAATTGATCGTACTTTTGCCTTTACTGCAGCCACCGCAGCAAGCGCAGGCCTTCCTGCAATTTTATATGTTCACAATATGATATCCGGCTGCCTTGCACAGGCGGTTCATGATCGCCTGGCCGAGCTGGTCTTTGGAAAAGCTCTCGGAGAAAATGCAGTCAACCTTTCTGGCATCGAAATCACGCAGAACTGCAAACAAGTTGTGGGCCACCGTCTCCTCGTGTTCCCGGCTTCCGATCACCTCGAGGTTTCCGCCCTGGTACATGTCCTGACTCTCCTCGGTGCAGATGATGCCGACTTTCTTTCCCTCTGCTTCCGCTTTCTTTGTCTGCTCATTGATGTAGGCAACGACCTTGTCCATGTCGCCTTCCACCAGTGTCATGTCCGCCTTCGGGGCATAATGGCGGTACTTCATTCCCGGCGCCTTCGGCTTGATATCGCCGCTGACTGGTCCTAAGATCACTGGATCGATATCCACCTGGCCCAACGTCTCACGCAGCATCTCAATGGTGATCGCGCCCGGGCGGAGAAGTGTCGGGATCTCGCCGGATACATCCACGATAGTGGATTCCACGCCGATTCCCACAGCGCCGCCGTCGATGATCATCTCGATCTTTCCGTCCATGTCCTCGATGACATGTTCCGCCTTTGTCGGGCTCGGTCTTCCGGAAGTGTTGGCACTCGGTGCCGCGATCGGAACACCTGCGAGATGGATCAGGCAATTTGCCACCGGATCCACCGGCATACGGACCGCAACGGTATCAAGACCGCCGGTGGTTCCGTAAGGTACGATGTCCTTTTTCGGGAAGATCATGGTCAGCGGACCCGGCCAGTACTTTTCAGCCAGTTTCCGGCCCGCCTCCGGGATCTCCTTCACGATCGCCGGAAGTTCTTCCATACAGGAAATATGGGCGATCAGCGGGTTGTCGGACGGACGTCCTTTTGCCGCGTAGATCTTCTTTGCCGCTTCCTCATTCAACGCGTTGGCACCAAGGCCGTAAACGGTCTCCGTCGGGAACGCCACGAGACCGCCGTTTTTCAAGATCTCAGCCGCCTCTAAAAGCCCTGGATTCTTTTCCAGCGTCTCTCTTGTCTTCTCTTCCTCTTTGATACGAACTACTTTTGTATTCATGTTCTGCACTCTCGATTCTATTACTCAAATGTCCAGAAAACCTGTGTTTCTTCTATACGGTTTCCCATTTTTACGCTCATGCGGCGGTATCGCTGTGGCCTGCCGCGTAATGATAAAGGTGCTGCATAAAACCGCAGCACCTTACTTTGTTCAATTGCGTATTCAGTTTAGCACATGAAAGTTATGGTTGCAACAGATTTCCGGCGGATTTACAGGCTTTTCCGGCATCGTTTCCATTCATTTCAATTTTTCTGTTCTTCTTAATATTGCTGTAATAATGATCTGTCCACCGGTTTCTCAGCACTTTTTCACTATTTTCTGAAACAGTGCCTTAGTCTTTCCACTTTCTGATCTCTTTCAGCCCTGAAAGGATCGACTCCACAAAGCTGTCATAGATCTGGCTGCCCTTCTCCGCCGTCGCCCCGCTTGGATCGCCGCCGATTCCGATGGGCTTTCCGTCCTCGGTCTCCCACTCTTCTGAAACCCAGCCAAGAGTGATCGGGCCATATACGGTGAATGTCTTGTTTCCCATGAACTTTCTCGGGATTCCCGCCTCGGAGGTCTCCAGCTTTACTGTCTCCGGGCGCTCCGCGAGAACCATGGATGTCTCCATCTCACCGCCGTGGAAATCCCAGATATTTCCAGGTGTCACAGTGTCTTTTACCGCCTGGTTTCCGAAGAATGCGCCACAGTTGATGATAAATACGGCGATTCCGAGCTCACTTCTTACCTCCCTGCTTAAGACCTGGATGATCGGGGAGTTTCCGCCGTGGCAGTTCAAGATTGCGATCTTCCTGAATCCGTGATGCGCCAGGCCTTTGCAGATGTCGTAGAGAACATGATAAAAGGTATCCGGCTTTAAGGTGACAGAACCGCAGAAGTTCACATGTTCCGTGCTGAGTCCCACCGGGATCAGCGGAAAGATCAGCATCGGATAGTCCGGGATCTCCCGGTCTAAGGCCTCTTTGATCCGTCTCGCCGTTCCCTCCGCGATGATCTCGTCTGTACCCAGCGGACACTGGTTTCCGTGCTGTTCCAACGCTCCCACCGGGATCATGACCACCGTCTCGTCCTTGTCGACCTGTTCCATTTCCAGTCTTGTCAGTTCATTATAATATCTTACCATTTTATTTTCTCCGTTTCTTAAGTCATTGCCGCTTCACTATCTCATTTCGGTCGTTATCCGTCAAGTACTTCTGCCACCTGCCAGCGCTCACTTTTGTGCCTGCGCAGGCTTTTGCTCACTTCTCACATAAATTGTAAGTCCCCCGAGGCAGACACGGCTTTCGCCGTCTCTATCCCGGGGGAATCTCCCATTTCAGATGTTATGCCGCCGTATTTTCAGTTTTCTTTTCTCTGTGAACCCCTGCATGGATGATCACGCTGACATGCTTATATACAAGTGCTGTTACGATCGCGTTCAGTCCGCATTTTACAAGGTTGAACGGAACGATCATGAAGATCGCGAATGTATACAGGTTTGTAACTGCCGGGTTGATCTTTGTTCCCATTGCGATGATGTTCTCGATTCCGCCGAAAGCAACTTTTGCGTAGAACGGAAGTGTGATCGCGCAGTTTACGAATACAGCGCCGACGATAGCACAGATGACACCGGCAGCGAGAGCGACCATAGCGGTCTTTTTCGTTTTATGTCTGCGGTAGATCAGGGCAGCCGGTACGGAGAACATGCAGCTTCCAATGATGTTTCCGAGCTCGCCGACATAGTAAGTGCTTGTTCCGTTTAAGAGCAGCTTTAAGAGGTTCTTAACGATCGCGATCAGAGCTGCCTGGGCCGGTCCCATGGCAAAGCCGCCGATCAGTACCGGGAGCTCCGCGAAGTCCAGCTTGTAAAACGGCGGTGCAAACGGAACCGCCACCTGGATCGTCTCCAATACGGCTGCGAGTGCGCTGAACATGGCGATCAGCACGAGATTTCTGACACTTAATACTTTGTTCTGGTTCATAATGTTCCTCCTTGTACTTGTTGTTCTTCTGTTACAAGGAATTGCTGTGCAGGATTGCCGGCTCACACGGACTCGGGGGATGATTCCCTGTCCATGTAAATAAAAAGACCCCGGACCATTGAAAAAGTCCGGGGCTTGAATGAACTACTCCTGTCATACAATTTCTTCTCTCATCCAGACTATACTGTCGGTTTTGGAATCTCACCAAATCAGCTGCTTTCGCAGGTCGCGGACTATACCGCCGGTGGGGAATCGCACCCCGCCCCGAAGAACGATATTTATTTGTTCGTTAACAGAATATCACATTTTGCTTCATACTGCAATATTTTTTATTCTTAGCGGAAATGTCCATAAGACTGTCCTGCCGCCATACCACCGCGGAGCTCTGCCATCTCGCTGACTGTCACGAGCTGGTAACCTCTTCTCGTGAGTTCAGGAATCAGCGTCTCTGCCGCAATGACGCTCTGCTCATAGAGGTCATGCATCAGGATGATATCTCCATCCTGCACCTGTCTGAGAACTGTGTCGATGGTGTGCTGCGCGTTTCTCGTCTTCCAGTCCAGGGTATCCACGGACCAGATGATGGACGGCATTCCAGCCTTTGCGAGAACCGCCTTACTGGCATCATTGATCTTTCCTCCCGGCGGGCGGACACCTTTCGGCGCGTTTCCGCCTGCTGCCACAATGGCATCGCGTGTCTGATTTAAGCTCTGTAATATCTCTCCCTCAGACATTCCTGTCAGATATGTATGTGCCCAGGTATGGCTGTCTGTCTCGCATCCGAGATCTGCCATGCGCTTTACGGTAGACGCATAGGACGCAACTCGGTTGCCCACCATGAAGAATGTGGCTCTTCCGCCGTTCGCTTCCAGGGAATCCAGGATCCGGGGCGTATACTTCGACGGACCGTCATCAAAGGTCAGGGCAACCATCGGTCTTGTCGGGTCAACGCTCTTTCCATTCGGGCCTTCCGGTACCTCCGCACCTTTTCCCGTCACCGTTACCCAGAGACCATCCACACGGAGTCCCTGTCCTTCGGTTCCCGCAGTCTCCCCGTTCTTCACCGGAGTTGTCCAGGAGCCATTCTGATATACAGAGTAATAAACATCATAATTCTCCGCAAGCTGTCCGATAAATGCCATGCGGACCGCTTCTAACGGCATATCTGTCTCGGTGCTTCCATTCGGAGTCATATTTTCCTGCCAGGAAAGCCATCCGCTTCCGCTTAAGTTCACCTGGTAAGAAAGCGTGCCGCTCATTCCCTCAGGTTGTCCCTGAAGGCTGGCGCGGATCGCCGTCACATAGCTTCCGGTTCCAGCACGCGCTGTTTTGCTGTCACCATGATACCCACTCCAACCGGTTCCATGCTCATAAATTCCGTAAACTGCGCCCATATCCGCCGCATATGCCGGATCACCGGTGATTCCCACCGATGCAGCGCAGATCAATACAGCCGCCAGCACCGTGCGGACTGCCTGTCTGATCTTCTTCCAATCCATAAGTTCCCCTCTTTTCCCAGTGATCTTCTCACCATATTGATCGTATTTGTAACTGTTCCATACCTTCGCAGCTACTCATGCCCATATTTTAACATGAAACTGAGAATAAAGGTACCTCTTCCAGACCTTTTTCGTAAATTTCAGAAAAACGTCAGAATTATAACAGAAATCATATTTTAACACTTGCGCACATCATAGCGCGAGCTTGCCTGATCTGCATTTTTTTTATATAATGTAGTATGACTTACAGGGGTTATTTATCGAAAGGAGTAACAAAAACATGATTCAGAATCTGAATGAGGAATTATTTTCTTTTATCAAAAAGAGTCCGACCGGTTTCCATGCTGTTCATGAACTGGCAAACTACCTGACCGAGGCAGGCTTCGAGCGTCTCGCTGAGGGCAATACCTGGAATCTCGCTGAGGGCGGAAAGTATTTCGTAACCCGCAACCAGTCCGCGATCATCGCATTCAAGGTATCCCGCAAGGATTATTCCGGCTTCCATATCGCGGCAAGCCACAGCGACTCCCCGACCTTAAAGATCAAAGAGTCTTCTGAGATGAACATCGAGAACCAGTATGTAAAATTAAATGTTGAGAAGTACGGCGGAATGCTCTGCGCACCGTGGTTCGACAGACCTCTCTCCGTTGCAGGACGCATCATCGTAAAAGACGGCAACCGTCTCACAACAAAACTGATCAACGTTGACCGTGATCTTCTCATGATCCCGAACCTCGCAATCCACATGAACCGTGAAGTAAACGACGGTTACAAGTACAACATCCAGAAAGATATGCTTCCGTTATACCGCATGAGCAATTCCGGAAAGGCATTCAAAGAGATGATCGCTGAGGAGGCAGGCGTTTCCGTTGACCAGATCAAAGGAATGGACCTCTTCCTTTACAACCGTATGGAAGGTACTGTATGGGGCTGCGACGGCGAGTTTATCTCCGCTCCGCGTCTTGATGATCTCCAGTGCGCATTCACGTCCACAATGGCTCTCTTAAACAGTGAGAGCGACCGCTGCATCCCGGTCGTTGCCGTATTTGACAACGAGGAAGTAGGAAGCGGCACAAAACAGGGCGCCGGCTCCACATTCCTTTACGACATTCTCCGCCGCATCAACCGCAGCCTTGGAAGAACAGAGGAAGAGTACCTCACGTCCCTCGCTTCCAGCTTCATGGTATCCGCGGATAACGGACATGCCGTACATCCGAACTACGCTGACAAGACCGACCCGACAAACCGCACCTACTTAAACGGCGGTCTCGTAATCAAGCACAGCGCAAACCAGAAGTACACAACAGACGCTGTTTCCGCAGCTGTTATGCGCTGCCTCTGCGAGCGCGCAGGTGTTCCGTACCAGGAGTTCTTAAACCGTTCCGATATCCTCGGCGGCTCCACTCTCGGAAATATCTCCAACGCGCAGGTTTCCTTAAACACTGTAGACGTCGGACTTCCGCAGTTAGCTATGCATTCCCCGTATGAGACTGCAGGCTCCAAGGATATGGCCTACCTGGAGAAAGCATTTGAGGAGTTCTTCAAATCCGCGATCCGTGCTGAGGGCGACGGTACGCTTGTACTTGAGTAATTCTGATAATAAAATCCGCCGGAAATATTCGTGTTTCCGGTGGATTTTTTATCCTTCCAGTCCAGATGACCGTGTGGAACGTTTCTTTTTTCCTTCTGCCACCTGGAAAAGCAGTTTTTCCGTCCCAATTGGTAAAAGAATCATAGCATATTGAACTTTTAAATGCCATATCGGATCGTTAAAAACAGGTGGACCTTTTTTGTATAATATAACAATCTTATTTCTCTTCATTTGTACATTTTTCCTATCTCATTGCTTCTTATTCAGGTACTCCATGATCCCCATATGAATCGTATATGCCAGCTTATCCTGGTACTCCCCGCTGTTTAAAAGCGCTGCTTCCTTCCGGTTGCTTAAGAATCCGCACTCCACGATCACGATGGGACATTTCACATGCAGAAGGAGGTAGTAATTGGCATTCGCCTTCGGAAGTCTCCGGTTCTGGTCCCCCAGGACATAGTCAAATCGGTCCTGCAGGATCTTCGCCAGCGCCTTTCCCTTTGACGAATCCCGGTAATAGAATACCTGTCCGCCAGAGACGGATTCCTCGTGATAGCTGTTCTGGTGGATGCTGACCACAAGGTCCGCGCCGCTCTCCTCAATGATCTCACACCGTTTCTTCATGTCCGCCATCTTTTTCCGGCTGTCCGTTTCGGAATAAAGTCCCGTGTCCGTCTCCCGCGTCATAATGACCTTCACATCATCCTGTTCCAGGTACGTTTTCAACCGCTCCGCCACAGCCAGGTTGATATCTTTCTCCAGGCTCCCGTCGACTCCAACCTTGCCGGGATCTGTTCCGCCGTGTCCGGCATCGACCACCACCACCGGTGTCTCTTTTATGTAGGCGTCACCGCTCCCCGTCACACGAATACTCCCATATTTCACCGCCATGACCACCATGGCGAGCAGGCATATGCCGAGAACCGGCTCTATCACTTTCTGCTTCATGCTCTGTTTCCCCGAAAATCCGCTCTTCATAATACTCTATTTCATGGGGGACCCGTTTATGTGCGGATTTTCCTGTCTCCGTTCAATCCAAAAAAGTTCTGGATTCTGGCTTCCGCTCTTATCGCCATCATCAGCTGAATCCCTATATTTCCCTCAGTGTTTTCAGATTTTTTTCATACACTTTCCTGCATTGACACATCAATATGCCATCTGTATAATAGAGTCAGACAACACGAAAGGTCAGGTTTTTAACATGGCAAATGAAAAACTGAAATTCGTCTGCGATTACATGGAAGGCGCCCATCCGGCTATCATGAATGAGCTGCTCTCCACAAATATGATGCAGACTTCCGGGTACGGTCTCGACGAGTTCTCTGAATCTGCCCGGGATAAGATCCGCAAAGCCTGCGGTGCTCCAAATGCGGGAGTCTATCTCCTCGTGGGCGGAACCCAGACAAACGCTACCGTCATCGACGCACTTCTCCGCTCCTATCAGGGCGTTCTCTGTGCGGAGACCGGTCACATCGCAGTCCATGAGGCCGGTGCCATCGAATTCGGCGGACATAAAGTGCTCCCGCTGCCCCATACATATGGAAAGATCACAGCTGCCCAGGTCACCTCTTATATGGACACCTTTTTATCTGATGATAACCATGAGCACATGGTCATGCCGGGCATGGTCTATATCTCCCAGCCGACGGAATACGGAACCCTGTATTCCCTGGAAGAACTGACCGCCCTCAGCGAGACATGCCGTAAGTACCATCTCCCGCTCTATGCGGACGGCGCCAGACTTGCCTACGCTCTCGCTTCCCCGGAAAATGACGTAACATTAAAGGATCTTGCGAAACTCTGCGATGTCTTCTACATCGGCGGAACGAAATGCGGAGCGCTCTTCGGCGAGGCGGTCGTAATCCCGGATCCGGCGCTGATCCCGCACTTTTTCACGATCATAAAGCAGCACGGAGCGCTCTTCGCGAAAGGCCGCATCCTGGGGATCCAGTTCGATACCCTGTTCACAGATGATCTGTACCTTCATATCGGGGAATCCGCCCTCGACTGCGCAGCCGCGATAAAATCCGCGTTAAAGGAAAACGGTTACCAGTTCTTCCTTGAGACTCCGACAAACCAGATCTTTATTATTCTGGAGGACGAAGTCCTGCACCGTCTGGAAGAGCAGGCGGAATTCAGCTTCTGGGAAAAATATGATGACTCCCATACCGTGATCCGGATCGCCACAAGCTGGGCGACAACGAAGGAACACACTGACGCGCTGATCGAGCTTTTAAAGATGAACCGGGCTTGACCTGATGCTCCCGTACAGCGCCTGGTTCCGTCCAATATTACATATTTCAGGAGGTATTTCCATGACAGACAGACAACAGCTGATCGTAAACAACGTAGATACCGTAAAACAGCTCATCCTCGACGCAGAGCGCTGGATCTGGGCTCATCCGCAGACCGGTTACACCGAGTGGCAGGCCCACGACTATCTCGCAGAGAAATACGAGGCACTTGGATACACACTCGTCAAAGCCGGAAACATTCCGGGCTTTTACACCGATGTTGAGACAGGAAAACCGGGACCAAAGGTAGCGATCTTCGGTGAACTGGATGCCCTCGATATCGCGAACCATCCGGAATCCGTAAATGGAATGACCCACTGCTGCGGACATAACGCCCAGTCCGCTGCACTTTTAGGAATCGCAGCCGCATTGAAACAGCCCCACGCCCTCGACGGTCTCTGCGGATCCATCCGCCTCGTTGTCGTTCCGGCCGAGGAGATGATCCAGCTTGCATTCCGTGAGGAACTCCGCCAGAAAGGCATCATCAAGTACAACGGCGGTAAGACCGAATTCATGTACCGTGGTCTCTTAGACGGCGTCGACATGGCCATGATGGTTCACGGCATGACAAAGGGATCCAGCGTTAACGAGGACGGAGATACCGACCTTGACTTTCAGGCACTGCTCGGAATGAACGGATGTATAGCGAAAAATATCCGCTACAAAGGAAAATCTGCCCATGCAGGCGGAGCTCCTCATATGGGAGTCAACGCGGAGTATGCCGCTATGCTGGGTCTCCAGGCATGCAACGACCTCCGTGAGACATTCCAGGAGAAAGATACGATCCGCTTCCATCCGATCCTCATGGGCGCAAACTGCGCCGTAAACATTATCCCGGATGAGATGAAGATCGAGAGTTATGTCCGTGGAAAATCCTTAGAGGCGATCAAACGCGAGAATATCAAGGTAAACCGTGCGCTGACCGGTGCCGCACTGTCTATGGGCGCAGGCGTTGAGCTGAGCGACCGCCCTGGTTACGCTCCGGAGTATCATGATCCGACATTCATGAAGCTGGCTGAGGACTGCTGCGTGGCACTTTGCGGAAGAAAGAAAGTTGTCTTCGACTACAACGGCTGGAGCACCGGTTCCTCCGATTTCGGCGATGTCACCTGCGTAATGCCGGGCGTGCAGATCAACGCAGGCGGCGCTGTCGGCACTCTCCATGGCATCGACTTCCAGATCACCGATCCGAACCGTATGTGCGTGAACGCGGCAAAGGTTCAGCTTTTCCTCGTAGATGCCCTGCTCTCCAACAATGCCGTGACCGCGAAAGAGATCATCGCCAACTACAAGCCGCAGTATCCGTCCATCAAGGCGTACCTTGACGCCATTGATGCGCTGACACTTGATAAGGATGCTGTTCGATATGATAAAAAGGGAAACGCGATTGTAGATTTCCAGAACTAAGCAACCCAATTTCCTTCCGGGCAGCGCAATGCCACCGAACATTTCCCAAAAGCATTGTCTGTTCATTTCCAATCATATACAGCTTATATAAACGTCCGTCGGAGATATCCTATGTCTCCGACGGATTTTTTGCTTTTCCTCCTTCCTTTCCCCATCAACAACGTCTTCTCCAGTTTTCTCTTGCTCTTTTTGTTTCCTGCGATAAAATACTTTCAAAAACAGAAAGGTATGATAATACTATGAGAAAAACTGCTCTTCCCACAGACCGTCTTTCTGAAACGGCCCGTCAAAAACTCTCCAGGTTCGAAGCGTGGCTGCTCCGGAATGGAAAATCTTACCAGACGATCCGTTCCTATCTCTATACTGCCAGGCATTTTCTTTCCCTGTACCCCGAAATCACACATGACAATCTGATGCTCTATAAATGCTATCTCATCGACAGGTACAAGCCCAACACCGTAAATTTGAGGATCCGCGCAATGAACTGTTTTATGGAATTTCTCGAGCTTCCTGACTCCAGGGTCCTTATGGTCCGCCTTCAACAGAAACCATTTCTGGAAAATGTGTGCGCCCAGAAGTCGCCAGCGCAATATAAATTGGCGA
>NZ_QWGI01000080.1:0-2102 GCF_003435125.1 Clostridium sp. AM25-23AC
CTTGCCGGGGCAAAATCAAGCCTGTTCTATCAGGCGTTTCGTATCATACAGGAAATGAGGGATGCTACTGATAACCTATATCCAGCTATCGCTGTTTGGGAAAACGTCATGGGAGCGTTTTCTACAAATGACCGGATGGACTTTAGAGCCGTCCTATCCGCCTTCTCGGACACCGAAGTTCCAATGCCTCCTTCGGGAAGATGGGGAAACGCCGGAATGGTGCGAGGGGGAACACCTGATGTGTGCTGGCGGCTCATGGACGCCCAGTATTGGGCAGGCTCCCGAAGGCTGGCACGAAGGCAGCGGATTTTCGTCGTGGCGGATTTTGGAGGCAGACGTGCCGCAGACATACTATTTAAGCCCCGTCCAATGCTCCCACTTCCTCCGCCTTGCGGAGAGGGCGGGCGGACCGCCGCCGAAGGAGATCGAACAGCTTCTTTTGAAACAGGGCGGCAGATACCAGTCACCCACCCCTTTCAGTGCTTCCGTATGCGGGGAGCGGCAAAAAGGCAGGAAGAAACGGCCTTCCGAAACAGCTTCGGATTACCAACTGACCCTTTTCCCACTCTTTTAGCCAGTGATGTAACGCCCTTTGCCTTCTGGTATGAGGGCGACCCGAAGGGCGGCTGTATCCGTTTTCTGACGGAAACGGAAAGCGAACGGCTGATGGGGCTGCCGGAGGGCTGGACAAAGTACGGGGCGGACGGCATGGAGATCCGGCCTCTGCAACGCTACAAGGCGCTGGGAAATGCGATTGCCCTCCCTTGCGCCGATTACATTATGGCCGGGATTTATGAGGTGCTGGCTGACCGGGCCGGAAAGGAGGAATGAGCCCATGTTTGAAGCCTATATAACCAATACAGCCCTGTACCCCTTAATGGGGATCGAGGTAGGGACAACGGTACATTTCCCCATGACGACACAGGAGTTGCAGGCCGCCCTTGCCAAAATCGGGATAGACGGGAAACGGTACAGCGAAGTGTTCTTTACCAGCTTTGACAGCGATGTGCTGGGGCTCTACGATCATCTCTACGAATGTGAGAACATCGACGAGCTGAACGAGCTGGGCCACGCCCTGCTGGAAGTACGGGATAAGGGCGGACTGGAAACCTTTGAAGCCGCTCTTGTCTTGGGAAACCACACAAGGAGCGTGAAGGATTTGATAAACCTGACGCAGAACCTTGACCTTTACCGCTTTTACCCGGATATTTCCGATGATGAAGGGCTGGGCCGTCTTTACGCCGACGAGCTTGGGACTATCGACATACCGGAGCACATTCAGAACTACTTCGATTATGAGGCATACGGGCGGGATGTGCGTATCAACGAGGGCGGCGTATTCGCTCCCGGTGGGTATGTGTCGGCAGTCCCGGAGGGCTTCAAGGAGTATTACCACGGGCCGCAGGACATTCCGCCGGAACACCGGATATTTGCCTATCCTGAAAAGGCCGAGCCTGTCCACTCCATTCTCGCTACACTCAAACGGTTTCAAGAAGCCCCACCCGCTCCGAAAAAGGACAAGGCGGGGCCTTCCCATGAAGAACGGTAAGACTTCGGGCCAGCATGGCCCGAAGCATAAAGGAGGTGCATACCATCAACTATTACCCTATCAATGAAGGAGCCGCCCGCCGGGCAAAAGAAATGAACAGCTTTTCCGACTACAAGGAAGGGAGCGCAACGGCGGAATACCGGGCAATGGTGGACAAGGCCGCCGCCATAGCGGAAAAGCAGAAATCCCGGGTGGACCCCATGTACCATGAGAAGATCGACCATCTGTTAGACACCTACGCCCGCAAGCTGGCCGAAAACATGAACCAGGGCTTTGCCATTGACGCGAGGGTTCCCTCTGTGCTGATCGCCGGGCCTTCCAATTTCCCGGTGGGAAAGAAGGAAAAACAGAACCGGGCGCGGGACAGCAACATGGAGGAATGGCGACATATTCAAGGGCTGCTGGATAAGATACGCAGCACCGGCATGGGCGGGATCAGCGCCGATGACCCGGCAGCGATTGAAAAGCTCCAGAAGAAGCTGGACGGGCTGGAACGCTCCCAGCTCATTATGAAGGAGGTCAACGCCTATTACCGCAAGCATGGCAAGCTGGA
>NZ_QWGI01000081.1:0-325 GCF_003435125.1 Clostridium sp. AM25-23AC
ACCGATTCCGTTTTCGGTATCAAGCTCTTTCATAATCTTAATGCAGGTTGCCTTTGCACATCCCAAATCTTCCATAATAGCATCCACCGTATAAATAATGTACGCCCTGCTTTCATCATCCAGCCAGCCGTTTTTCATGGATAATGACATCCTGTCAAGCATCAGCCCATAGAGGAGCTTAGCATCACTACTAAGCCCCTTAAATCTCTCGTCTTTAATCAAAAGCCGGGGAACACGATAAAAAGAGAACTGCTCTGCTTCAATTCCGTAATAATAATCAAAGTTTATTGTATCGCCCACTTTACCGTGCCTCCTTTACTGCTTA
>NZ_QWGI01000081.1:335-1860 GCF_003435125.1 Clostridium sp. AM25-23AC
GTGCCTCCTTTACTGCTTACTTTGCCATTCTTCCAATAGCTGATAGATAATGTTTTCTATATCCTCACTGGAATAATCCTCCGTAAAATATCTGCTGATTTTATCAGCCTTAATTGTAACTTTTCTTTCCTTTGGCTTTTCCTCTGCCAATATAAGTCTTACCATTGGCAGAGTCAGCTCGCCGTTTTTCCCATATTCCTTTAACTTTGATGATTGGGTAGTCGATATAGATGCTCCCGTTTCTTCAAGAATGCCCTGCACCCATTCCTGTCCCTGCTCTGTCAGAAAGGATATGTCAACACCCTGTACCAGACCGATTTTTTTCTTATCAACCATATCCAGCAATTCATCTGACAGCCGTGCAAGCCATATATAACGCTGAACCGTCTTGCCACTCTCTCCGGCTGCTTCTCCCACTTCATCAAGGCTGCTTCCTTTTCCCTTTTTTCCCTGATGCTTCATGGCTTCATACTTCATGGAATAGGCTCTTGCCTTTTCACTTGGGAGAATATCTTCCCTCTGGATATTGGTATCCACCATAATCACTGTAGCTTCATCATCATTGTAATCTCTGATAAACATAGGCATGGTGGAAAGACCTGCAAGCTCACAGCCATGTTTTCTGCGGTGTCCAGCGATTATCTCATAACCGCCCTCTGCCCTTGGTCTTGCAATACCGGGCATAAGTACACCATAGTTTCTGATGCTCTCCACTGTTTCCTGCATCTTTTCATCATCCAGCACCTTAAAAGGGTGTCCTTTGAACTCATAAAGCTCTGAAAGAGGTATCTCCTGTACCTGATCGGTGCCCGCTGTCATATCAGAAGCACCGAATAAATCATCAAAACTGTTTAACTTTACCTTTGCCGCACTTCCTGCCTTACTCATTGCCAAGCACCTCCTCCGTCAATGACTGATAGGCACTTGCCACTTTTCCCTTCGGGTCGTGCTGATAGATGCTGACACCCTCTGCCGAAATCTCGGCAGCTCTTACGGAAATCGGAATGCTATTCTCAAATATTCTTACTTTGCTGCCATAATTCTCAATCAGTAATGCACTAATGTCCTTTGCATAATTTGTCCTGCTGTCAACCATGGTCAACAATATGCCCTCAATAGACAGCTTCGGGTTAATCTGTCGTTTCACCTTACCAATGGTCTTGATAAGCTGTTCCAACCCCTTCACTGGCAGATATGCCGCCTGTACCGGAATTAAGATACTGTCTGCACAGGCAAATGCATTTATGGTTATCATGCCAAGTGAAGGCATACAATCAATCAGGATATAATCATATCGCTCTTTCACCTGCTCTATGTAGGAACGCATCACAAGCTCCCTGCTCATGACATTTACCAAGGATACCTCCAGACCGGATAATTCGATATTGCCGGGCATAAGGTCAATTCCTTCCTCATGCCTTAAAATCCCGTAATCATCTTCCATTTCCACATCATTGATGATATTCGCCATCACAGTCGCAAGAGTTTCCTCCAGCTTGTCCGGCTCTGTAAATCCCAAACTTGC
>NZ_QWGI01000082.1:0-1840 GCF_003435125.1 Clostridium sp. AM25-23AC
ATCGCCGCGAAGCAGGAGATGGATGGTTGGATAATCATTCACGATCACGGCTTTGCCGTGAATAATTCAGGTTTACTTTAAAAATATGCAATTTCTGACATCTTTCCATTTGAAGCTATAAAAAATTTTCCCATATCAGAATCAAATAATAATGATTTCTCAGGCTTAAGCATATCCAGCTCTTCCGGTATACTCCTTGCAATAATAAAACTGTTTGAACTCAGGGAAAGCAAATCATGATTGCCTACAAAATATTGTCCTATTGATCTCCAGAAATTTGCACCAAATGTCTGCATACTATATAAAACCAGATCCATCTCATCCTCAATATCTATCCCATAGATCATTTCAGCAACACGAATCAGAAATGTTTTCTCAATGCCTGATATAACTACAATTTGGCGGGATCCCAGATTGTAAACCATTTTCTGGCATATAACTTTTCCAAAGTTTTCACCTTGATAGTTTCTATTTATAATCTTCACATTTGCTGCAACATTGAGAAATGAAATCAAATTTGTATTGATCACATTTTTCAGCTGCTCTTCAAAATCACTATTGTATGAAGATATGGCTGAGATTCCTTTCCCTACAATTGCCATATCTTCTGTTATTATATGTTCCAAAAGCCATCCAATTCCATCTCCCACAAGTTCTGCTATCTCTTTTTTGCTGCATTCATTGCGCTTTACAATGTCTGCTTTTTTTTTCAGCAGCATATTATAAAACTCGTCATGCAGCATCTTATGAAATTCATAACCGGCATAACCTATCTCCCGCATATATATTTCTTCACTCTTTGCATGCCTTTTAAAATATCTAAGCATATATTCCAGAGTTTCCTTCATAAGGAATAACCGGTACTTCGCATCATCTCCTCTCTCCATTACTTTATTATAAATCTGATCTGATATCCGAAACAATTCTTTATGCTCTTCATCAAGTTTATCTATGCCCATAAGATAATTTTTACTCCATTTGATCATTTTGTCGTCTCCCTTCATGTCTTTATACTGTCAATATGCCTGTATTATCCAATTTTGCAGTTAACGCTTTAACCATTATATCATTCCCATTTTACATTTTCAACACGCGAACTTTACATTTTTAATGAAATATAAAAAGCGCCTCCCGGATTCAGAATATATTCATTCTGTTCCAAGAGACGCACTCACTGTCTTTTTATAAAAATGACTACTTATCCTGAATTATTCACGGAGCAATTTCTAATCTAAACCTTGCACCATGAATTGAAAAAATGATCCATGCAGCCATAACTTCTCTCAATTTGTCAGAAAAAAGGGTATAAAATCCCTATGACGAGTTTTTGAGCAATTATCATGCTGTCAAGGTCCATTGACGGTTGCTATTCCAGCTGTACATCCAGCTTACCTATTGCAGAAAGGGTGTCATAAAACTCTTCTTTATATGGACAGCTGCTGCACAGCTTGAATGTGATATATCTTGCTGAACGAACTACTTTTGCAGTAAAATTTGATAAGGTATTCTGGTGAGGAATCCATGTTTGTGACGATAAAGGTATACATGTAAACCATTTGGTTTTCTGGCTTCTCAACCTTGCACACAACGCGTCTTTCATAAGGCCATGGACCAGCTTTGTACATGAATTCACCGTAAACCACAGCGTAGTCTACCTTGTTATTTTGAGTCCGACTGGTAAGTGCATCTGCAAGAAACGACGCTTTTTCACGGAGAACCTTGTTTCCCTTCAGCCGGATGACATAGCTTGTTCCGTTTTCCTCACACTGTTTATAGAGATCAGGAGCTGCAAAACCACTATCGCCGCGAAGCAGGAGATGGATGGTTGGATAATCATTCA
>NZ_QWGI01000083.1:0-1441 GCF_003435125.1 Clostridium sp. AM25-23AC
GAACCCCGACGGAAAGGAGGTTTTATGCAGGAAGAAGTAAACCAAAAAACGGTTGCCCTTTCGATCAGGACAACGAAGCTCACAGGAAAAGTGCTGGCTGCCGCTCTTGGCAAGGTGGTTCGGGCGCTGCAAAAGCACCACCAGAAGGCGCTGACCCCGCAGGGACGCCAGAGCGTGAAAAAGCTGATGAACCACTATGGCGGCAAAAGTGCCATGCCCTATGTGGGAGCCCCAAAGGATTTTGACCGGATCGCGAAGGAGTTCCATGTGGACTACGCTTTCCATAAAGTGAGCCCCGGTCATTACCTGCTGTTTTTCAAAGCCAATCAGGCGGACGCTATCACGGCGGCCTTCCAGAAGTACAGCGCAAAGGTGCTGAACAAAGAGCAGGACAAGGCTTCCATCCTCGGTCAGCTTCGGAAATTCACGGAGCAAATCAGGACGCAGGCAAAGGAAAAGCAGCGGACCAGAGAGGCGGTGAAGGACGGACGTTGAGTGACAAGATCAGAAAATATGTGCTCCCAAACCTGCCGTACCTCTTTGTGTTCTGGTTTTTCTCCAAAATCGGGACGGCCTACCGGATCGCCCCCGGCACAGACTTCGGGACAAAGCTCATGGGGATGCTTGATACCTTCCCCAAAGCCTTTGAAACCTACTGGCCGGGGCTGGGAGGTATTGACCTGCTGGTGGGCCTTGCCGGTGCGGCTGGGATGTATCTGCTGATACAGTCAAAGATCAGGCAGGCGAAAAAATTCCGGCGGGATGCGGAGTACGGCACCGCCCGCTTTGGAACAAAGGAAGATATAAAGCCATTTGTTGACCCTAAATTTCAGAACAATGTCATTCTGACCGGGACGGAGTTCCTTACCATGAACACCCGTCCGAAGATACCCGCCAATGCCCGGAACCTAAACGCCTGTGTCATCGGATCGTCCGGCTCGGGAAAGACAAGGTTCTGGTTGACCCCGCAGCTCCTTCAAGCCCATTCCTCGTATGTGGTGGTAGACCCGAAGGGCGGCACCCTCGACCAGTGCGGGCGGTTTCTGCAACGGGAGAAATACAGGGTGCGGGTGTTCAACAGTATCGACTTTTCAAAATCCATGCACTACAATCCGCTGGCCTATATCAAGACAGAAAGCGATGTTTTGAAATTTGTTACCGCCCTGATTGCCAACACCAAAGGCGACGGCAAGGAGGGCGACGAGTTCTGGACAAAAGCAGAAACCCTCTTGTACTGCGCCCTTGTGTCCTACATCGTCTTTGAGGGGCCGGAGGAAGAACGCAACATGAATACGCTGGTGGAAATGATAAACAGCATGGAAGTCCGGGAGGATGACGAAACCTTCAAAAACGCGGTGGACTATATGTTTGACGGGCTGGAACGCCGCAGCCCCCAGCACTTCGCCGTGAGGCAGTATAAGAAATACAAGCTCGCCAGCGG
>NZ_QWGI01000083.1:1468-1802 GCF_003435125.1 Clostridium sp. AM25-23AC
GCGGCAAGACAGCCAAAAGCATCTTGATTTCCTGCGGTGCAAGGCTGGCTCCCTTTGATATTCCCCAGCTTCGGGAGATCATGTCTTATGACGAGCTGGAGCTGGATAAGCTGGGGGATGAAAAATCGGCGCTGTTCTTTCTTATCAGCGACACGGACACCACCTACAACTTTTTGGTTGCCCTCGCTTTTTCGCAGATGTTCAACCTTCTGTGTGAACGGGCTGACAACACCTATGGCGGGCGTCTGCCCTATCATGTGCGGGTGCTGTGGGACGAGGCAGCCAATACCGGACAGGTGCCGGGGCTGGAAAAGATCGTGGCCGTCATCCGCTC
>NZ_QWGI01000084.1:0-1546 GCF_003435125.1 Clostridium sp. AM25-23AC
TTTGCAGTTGTCAGATGGTACTGAAAGGACGAATCCGTCAGTCCCTGCGCCAGCAGCGCCACCACTGTTACAATGCTGCGGTCCCGCAGGGAAAGCTTGTCTTCCCTGCTCCACACCTGCCCGAACAGCACATCATCATTCAATTCCGCAAATTTGGGAGCAAATTCCCCCAAAGCCTCTCTGCCTGCCGTTTGTTTAACTGCCATGTCTCACACCTCCTTGCCCATCTGATAGGCTTGCTCCAGCGCAGGATGTCCGGCAATCTCACCCACGCCGTTCACACCGCCTGCAAACACTGTGCCCACCAGCGCACAGCGTGGGAAGCAGTCCACCCAGCCCTGCACAGCCTTCTCTGTGCCCGCAAAGGTCTCCGGTGCGTTCTCTGCCGCTGTTGCAAGCAGATAGGCTTTCGTAAAGGCGTAGTCCGTATCGAACAATGGGTTGGCACGATCCAGCATCGTCTTGAGCTGACCGCTGACGCAGTAATAGTAGACGGGCGTTGCGAACACCAGCACATTTGCATCGTGCATTTTGGCGGCAATTTCCACGGCATCGTCTTGGATGACGCAGTGCCCCAACTTCAGACAGGCAAGACAGCCCTTGCAGAAGCCAACCTGCTTTTCTCGCAGATACACAGTTTCTACCTGATGGCCCGCCTCCCGTGCGCCCTTGGCAAACGCTGCCGCCAGCGTTTCGGAGTTGCCGCCCTTACGGGGACTTGAAGAAATGATTAGTATCTTTTTATTCATTGTAGAACACTCCTTGCGTTTTGATATTCTCTGTGGTATTCTCATGGTATCACCTAAACCTAACTTTAGGTCAAGATATTTTTTGAAGATTTTTGGAGGGAGATTTATGTATTCAATTGGACAGGTGGCAGAGATGTTCGGATTGCCTATCTCCACGCTGCGCTATTATGATAAGCAGGGGCTGTTTCCGAACATGGAACGAGTATCCGGCATCCGCAAATTCGGTGACACGGAGATTGAAGCACTCCGGGTCATTGAATGTCTGAAAAAAGCTGGCATGGAGATCAAGGACATCCGGCAGTTCATGGATTGGTGTGTAGAAGGGCCGTCCACCTACCCGCAACGCAAGGCACTATTTGAGGAACAACGGTCGCACATGGAGACAGAGCTTGAGCAGATGAACCGCACTCTGGATATGCTGAAATTCAAATGCTGGTACTATGAGCAGGCAATCAAAGACGGCAGTGAGGACAGACTAAAGACACTGATTCCCGACCGCTTGCCGGACGGAATCCGAAAAGCATATGAAAACGCACACAGCTAACCTTTCCTGTGCCATGTATCGTCTGATTCAGAGCAAAAAATACCCCGTTGGTTTCCCAACGAGGCATCGAAGACGATTCTATTCTGTTTTCTGTAAACTGGTAGTCAGAAAACCTTAGTCAGTGACCAAGTTAGTGAGCAAGATAAATCGCCGGACATCCCACACGTAGTTTTGAATCTTTGTATGGCTTTTGCAGTGTCTGCATCATAGCCCAGCACCGCGATCAGCTGCTTTTGAAAGGAACCGGCAAACA
>NZ_QWGI01000084.1:1556-1770 GCF_003435125.1 Clostridium sp. AM25-23AC
ATCAGCTGCTTTTGAAAGGAACCGGCAAACAGCGCCCACATCCCAAAGGGCATTCCGGCATACTTCATCGCAGATACCTCCCGGCTTCCGCTTCCAGTGCCTGCCACACCGGGTAGGCTGCGCCGTTCGCATCGAAAAATTTCTTGAGATCCCGGTTCAGCGCACTCATTTCGTCGATGGCGTTCATTGCGTGGTCGGAGGCGCAGAGCTTGCC
>NZ_QWGI01000085.1:0-1485 GCF_003435125.1 Clostridium sp. AM25-23AC
GAGAGTATGAGAAAATCTCTGTAAATAAGATTCTTCTATGATAATTAAGAGCGATAAGCTTGTGAATCAGGCTTGTCGTTCTTGTTTTATATATAACAGTTGCTTACGGGCATGTCAAGAGCAGGCGGTTTCCCGCCTGTCTTCTTAACCCTTCTTTTGCTTACTCGGGTAAGCGTCCCTCGTACATAATGCTCAGTTCTCCATAAACCTGAGCCCAATCACGGATGGTGGTAGTCCATTTTTTCGTAGCCTCAAAAGTAGCCAGATACAAGGCCTTTAACAGGGCGGTATCGCTTGGAAATACGCTTCTCTGACGGTTCAGCTTCCGGTATGTGGAGTTCAGTGATTCGATCGCATTGGTTGTATAAATGACCTTCCGGACAGTGGTTGAAAATTTAAAAATTGGAGAAACAGCATCCCAGTTGTCTTTCCAGCGTTTCATGGAATTCGGGTATTTCGGAGTCCATTTTTCAGTTACACGTTCCAAGGTAGCCAGAGCCTTCTGCTCATCAGCGGCCTGATAGATGGTTTTTAAATCTGCAGCAAAGGCTTTTCTGTCCTTGTCCGGAACGTATTTCAGGGTGTTTCTTACCTGATGGACAATACACCTCTGGTATTCTGTTTTGGGAAACGCAGCTGAAATCGCTTCTTTAATGCCTGTAAGGCCATCGGCACAGATGATCAGGATATCTTTTACTCCGCGATTTTTCAGTTCGTTCAGGACTGACAGCCAGTATTTCGCACTTTCATTGTCACCAATCGTAATCGTCAGGACTTCCTTTTTCCCCTCCGCATTAATGCCAAGAATAACATAGGCTGCAAGCTTACGAATGACTCCATTATCCCGCACAGAATAGTGGATCGCATCGATGTAAAGGATTGGATATACCTCATCCAATGGGCGGTTCTGCCAATCTTCAATCTGAGGAAGTATCTTATCCGTCACATCGGATATGAAACTTTCTGATGTTTCAAAACCATAGATATCTTCAATCGTTTCCGAGATCTGGCGAGTGGTCATTCCTTTGGCATACATAGAGATGATCTTCTGATCAATATCAGAAATATCTTTCTGACGCTTTTTCACCACCTGTGGTTCAAAGGTCGATTTCCGATCCTGTGGGACCTCGATTTCCATAGAGCCATATCGACTGTTTACCTGCTTGCGTTTATAACCGTTACGATAATCGTCATTGTCAGAACGCTGGGATTTCTCATATCCAAGATGGTCATCCATTTCAGCCTCCATCATTTCTTTAATGGTGCCGCCCAGAAGATCTTTGAGTGCATCCTGGATATCTTCTGCGGTCTCGATATCGTATTCTTCGAGAAGCTGGCGGATGATGTTCCTTTTTCCTTCAGTCATTTCAACTCTGTGAACTGGTTTCTTTTGTTTTGCCATAGTAAAAGGCCCTCCTAATGATATTTATTGTATCATAGAAGGACCTTACTTAGGTTATTTTACAGAAAAAGTTTCATAGGCTC
>NZ_QWGI01000086.1:0-255 GCF_003435125.1 Clostridium sp. AM25-23AC
TCCCACGCTGTGCGCTGGTGGGCACAGTGTTTGCAGGCGGTGTGAACGGCGTGGGTGAGATTGCCGGACATCCTGCGCTGGAGCAAGCCTATCAGATGGGCAAGGAGGTGTGAGACATGGCAGTTAAACAAACGGCAGGCAGAGAGGCTTTGGGGGAATTTGCTCCCAAATTTGCGGAATTGAATGATGATGTGCTGTTCGGGCAGGTGTGGAGCAGGGAAGACAAGCTTTCCCTGCGAGACCGCAGCATTGTAA
>NZ_QWGI01000086.1:265-1476 GCF_003435125.1 Clostridium sp. AM25-23AC
CGGGACCGCAGCATTGTAACAGTGGTGGCGCTGCTGGCGCAGGGACTGACGGATTCGTCCTTTCAGTACCATCTGACAACTGCAAAGAAAAACGGCGTGACGAAAACGGAAATTGCGGAGATCCTGACCCACGCGGCATTTTATGCGGGCTGGCCCAAGGCATGGGCGGCTTTTCGTATGGCAAAGGAGGTATGGGCGGAGGACGACGCTGCCGACGCAAAAGCCGAGCATCAGAATGAAATGGTCTTTCCCATCGGCGCATCCAATGATGACTTTGCGAAATATTTTATCGGCCAAAGCTATCTCGCACCTCTTTCTACGCAGCAGGTCGGTATTTACAATGTAACCTTTGAACCCGGCTGCCGTAACAACTGGCACATTCATCATGCGAAAAACGGCGGCGGACAGATTCTCGTCTGCGTGGCCGGGCATGGTTACTATCAGGAATGGGGCAAACCGGCACAGGAGCTGCACCCTGGCGATGCAGTAAATATTCCTGTGGGTGTCAAGCACTGGCACGGTGCTGCGCCGGATAGCTGGTTCTCTCATCTGGCGGTAGAGGTTCCGGGGGATGAAACCTCCAATGAATGGTTGGAAGCCGTGGACAGCACAGCATATTTTAAGGCAACAGGCAAGGAGGTCTGAATATGGAAAAACTGAATCTGACACAGGAATGGGACAAGGTGTTCCCGAAAAGCGACACGGTGGATCACAAGAAAGTAACCTTTCACAACCGCTACGGCATCACACTGGCGGCGGATATGTACACGCCAAAGAGTGTTGTGGGCAAGCTGCCTGTTATTGCCGTCAGCGGTCCGTTCGGCGCGGTAAAGGAGCAGTCCTCCGGTCTGTATGCGCAGAAAATGGCAGAGCTTGGCTTCTTGACGATTGCCTTCGATCCGTCCTACACCGGCGAGAGCGGCGGTACACCCCGCTATGTCGCTTCGCCGGACATCAACACCGAGGATTTCTGCGCAGCGGTAGACTTCCTCTCCGTGCAGGAGAATGTGGACTCCGAGCGTATCGGTATCTGTGGCTGGGGCGGCATGGCGATCAATGCGGCGGCAATCGACACCCGCATCAAAGCTACCGCTGCTATGACCATGTACGATATGCCCCGTGTAACTGCCAACGGATAATATGATCAATTTAAGCGATCTGGAAAAAAAACAAGCGAATTTTGTAAAACAAATCTTCGGATGCATGATGTG
>NZ_QWGI01000087.1:913-1459 GCF_003435125.1 Clostridium sp. AM25-23AC
CCTCCTTCGGGACAGAGGTGACAGGTGGTGCATGGTTGTCGTCAGCTCGTGTCGTGAGATGTTGGGTTAAGTCCCGCAACGAGCGCAACCCCTATTGTCAGTAGCCAGCAGGTAAAGCTGGGCACTCTGATGAGACTGCCAGGGATAACCTGGAGGAAGGTGGGGATGACGTCAAATCATCATGCCCCTTATGATTTGGGCTACACACGTGCTACAATGGCGTAAACAAAGAGAAGCGAGCCTGTGAGGGGGAGCAAATCTCAAAAATAACGTCTCAGTTCGGATTGTAGTCTGCAACTCGACTACATGAAGCTGGAATCGCTAGTAATCGCAGATCAGAATGCTGCGGTGAATACGTTCCCGGGTCTTGTACACACCGCCCGTCACACCATGGGAGTCGGAAATGCCCGAAGCCAGTGACCCAAGCGAAAGCAGGGAGCTGTCGAAGGCAGGTCTGATAACTGGGGTGAAGTCGTAACAAGGTAGCCGTATCGGAAGGTGCGGCTGGATCACCTCCTTTCTAAGGAAGAAGAAGTAAGGGTTTTA
>NZ_QWGI01000088.1:0-247 GCF_003435125.1 Clostridium sp. AM25-23AC
CCCGTCCGGCTCCGGTCCGCCTGCATGAGCGCCGCCTTTTCTAAGATGGCGTGAAGTTCCGGGGAAAAATAGGCATATTCCCGAAGGACACGGGCGGCCTCCCCGCCGCAGGCGTTCATCAACATGGTATAGGCGTCGCTGTCCGCTTTGGTACAGCGCCCCAGCAGTTTTCCGTCGTAATAGCAGGCCGCGTCATAGCCCGTCCGTTTGCGTGGCATGATTCCCGCCTCCTTTCTGCTTCGGGCCA
>NZ_QWGI01000088.1:258-1349 GCF_003435125.1 Clostridium sp. AM25-23AC
ATGGCCCGAGGTCAACGCTCTGCGCTGCGGCTGGGCTTTTCCTTCGGAGGCCGCTCTGCCTTTGCCTGTTCGGCAGCCGCTTTTCCGGCTTTGAGCTGGTCGCTGATGGACGCACGCCCCACAGAGCCGCGCTCCGCCATCTGTTCCAGCTTTGCCTCATAGGCTTGCAGAACAGCAGTATTGAGCTGTTCCCGGAACTCCTTTGTGACAGGGTAGGCCATATCCCGATAGCCGCCTTTGCCGTCCGGCTGGCTGGGCATCCCAAGAAAGAGGCCCTTGCTGCCCTGTACGATTTTCAGATTTTCCACCACAAAGCAGTCATTGAATTTCACGCTGGCAAAGCCCATCAGATTTTTCACAGGTTCGATGACCCGCACGCTTACATCCAGCTTCAACGGTGCGGCCGGGGTGGTGTTTGCAACCTTTTCCTGCATGGTTTCCTCCTTTCCGGCGGGAACAAGGTTCCCGTCCTTGTAGTCATAGCCTTCCGCCCGGAGTGCCGCCAGCATGTCCGCCGATACGCACCCGGACAGTTTCAGATCGGTTTCCACCATAAAGCGCATGGTGTCTGCTTTAGAAAATTCTTCGGGGAGCTTTCCATAGAAAGCCGGGTGCGGCTGTCCGTCCGCACCCTGTTTGTAACGCCGAGGCATACCGCCTCCTTTCCGCTTCGGGTCAGCATGGCCCGAAGTCTCTTAATGGCAGCCGAAGATGGATTTTGCAAGACTGCCTGTTTTGAATAAGGTAAAACACAGCAGCACCGTATATCCCACGCAGCCCCAGATCGCCCCGATGGGGTCGCCGTCGGTGGCGATACTCTGGATCAGCACCGCATAGATGGCGACACAGACTAAGATCAATAGACCTTGAAAGCCCACCGCAAAGAGGGAGCGGAAATAGTTCTGCCCCATGTGTCCGGTTTCCCTGTTGGGGACGGTGGCAAACGGGATAGGCGCTAAACTTGTGAGTAAATAAATTTCAATCATACGGCCATATACGATAACGAAAATCACGATGTTTAAGGCAATCATGGTAAGCTGGATCAGGAAGGACTGGAGCCAGAGTCCGAACAGAGGGCCTAACTCCATCGC
>NZ_QWGI01000089.1:0-1321 GCF_003435125.1 Clostridium sp. AM25-23AC
ATTACAAAAATGAGCGTTGACGCAATCGTCAATGCTGCCAATACTTCTCTTTTGGGCGGCGGCGGTGTGGACGGCTGCATTCACCGTGCCGCCGGACCGGAGCTGCTTGCAGAATGCAGTACGCTGCATGGCTGCGAAACCGGCAGCGCAAAAATCACAAAGGGATACCGCTTGCCCTGCAAATATGTGATCCATGCAGTCGGTCCACGTTGGCGGGATGGCAAGCATCGGGAACAGGAGCTTCTGGAATCCTGTTATCGGACATCTCTGAACCTGGCAAAAGAAAATGGCTGTCAGTCGGTGGCCTTTCCGCTGATTTCCTCCGGCATTTACGGCTATCCTAAAGACCAGGCTCTGAAGGTTGCAGTCGATACCATCAGTACGTTCCTGATGGAAAATGAGATGATGGTCTACATCGTTATTTTTGACCGAAAGACATGATAGATTGGCTGGAAGGAGGAGCGATGGAGTGACACGACAAGAATTATTTACATGGATACACCAGCAGTACGGCACAGAGCCGGAATATCCCTGGCATGACCGGAATGCTGTACTGCGGCACAAAGACAATAATAAATGGTATGGTGTAGTTCTGGAAGTATCTGCTGATAAGTTGGGATTGCCGGAGACAGGCATCATGGATGTTCTCAATGTGAAAAGCGATCCGCTGCTGATTGGCTCTCTTCGCGGGCAGGACGGCTATTTTCCAGCCTATCATATGAATAAGGAGAAGTGGCTCAGTATTCAGCTTGGCAAACCGGAACTGGATGATGCCATCAAAGACCTGCTTTCTTTGAGCTATGAGCTGACAGCACCGAAGAAGCACAACCCAAAGTCATCAGCAAAAAATCCGGGAGATTCCGCAAATGGCAAAGAAAAAGATGAATAAGCATTACCGGGAACGCTTTCATGTGGATGCTGTGACGGCCGCTAAAGATTTGCAGGAGCTGGGGGTCAATTATACATAGGAGCAGCTCTGGAAATAATTGTGCAGACGGCATCTGCACAATTTGCAACAAAAAAGAGGAGCCGATCAAGGCTCCTCGAAGATACGTTATTTCAAAAAGTTGCTTTTATGTTCCAGTGCGTGCAGATTATAACCAAGTGTAGCCAGGTGTGCTACATTCAGCGCAACCAGATTGATGTCGGTGGACATCGCACTGGCGATCTGCTCGGCTGTGTATCCATACTCATAGATGTAACGAAGGACTTCATCGCTGTCCATCAGAATCTCTGCTGCTACGATGTTCGCTTCATGTTCCGGTTTGGATTTCATATCGTAGAGCATGAACTCATGAATCGGGGTGGTTTTCGCCATATT
>NZ_QWGI01000009.1:0-119192 GCF_003435125.1 Clostridium sp. AM25-23AC
CTCATCACTGAAGTAACGAGAATGCGGTGCGTGTTTTTCAATTTCGTCTCGCATGACTTCCTTCATGATAAAGATGCACAAGGTTGACAACAGAATCTGTGATAAAGATCGCCAGGGCGATCGCGCCTGCCGTGTGAAGCGTCGAGATCAAGTAACGGGTTGAAAGTGTCTGGTCTCCCTGGATCAGGTAATATACTGTACGGTAGATTCCTGCTCCAGGCACAGACGGAAGGATTCCTGCGATGAGGAATACCGTCACCGGTGCTTTCATGATCCTGGCAAGAATATGACTCAGAAACGCTACCGCGAGGATCGAAAAGAATGCGGCCTGGAGTGTTGAATGAGTCAGATTATTGATTATTAAATATGCCCACCAGGCAAATCCGCCGGAAAAAGCCGCGTACGGAAGGAACTTTTTCGGAGTCTCCGTCAGAATGGAGAACATCGCGACCGCCCAGAACGCGCTGAATACCTGTATGATCATAAGAGTCCTCCTTCCATGCTGCGGGCTACAAGAAGTCCCGCACCAACTCCAAACGCAACTGCAAGTCCCACAACGATCGCTTCCAGAATTCTGGCGGATCCGGCTGCGTAGTCCCCGTTTAAGGTATCACGGATCGCCGTTGTAAACGTTACTCCCGGGACAAGCGGCATGACAGCGCTGACGATGATCGTATCTGAATTCAGTCCCGGATAAGAGTGGCAGATCGTCATGGCTGAAAACGCAAGCACAAACGCTCCAAACGCGTTAAAGCAGAAATCGTTGAATTTCAAGGTTTTTCCAATCCATACGGCTACTGCAAGACAGACACCAACTACCGCTGCCGCCAGAAAGTCTCCTAGGGAGCCGCCGAACATAGGCGCAAAGAACGCCGAAACACCAACATATCCCAGTCCCTGAGTCAGCCAGTCATACTGGACCGTCGTTGGTGCCTGGATCTCCTGCAGTTGTCTTAGCGCCTCCTCCACCGTGATCTTTCCCTCACAGAAATGGCGCGATACATCGTTTACCAGGCAGATCCGGTTGATGCTGGTGCATCTGGCCGCAACACGCTTGACGCGGGTCAGCGGTTCCTTATTTGGATCGCTCAGCGTGACAAAGATTCCCGTTCCATATACGATCGTTTCCGTCTGTTCGTACTCCGATCGTTTCAGCATATGATTCATGGTGTCTTCCACCCTGTAGATCTCCGCTCCGCTGACAAGCATGAGCTCACCCGCCAGCACCACAGCTTCCAGCAGTGTTTTTTCGTTCATTTATTACCCCTTTTTTAACCCCTTTTATTTTTATAACCGCTATATAACCCATTTGCTGCAAGATCCACTATTGTAAATCTTCTGCCAGGCATGGCAGCAGTTATAGTTTCAAGATTTTTTTGATCAGAACAGGCGGCTTCCGATCTGGAATACAAGAAATGCCGCCGACCAGGCAAGCACAAGCTGGAACATGACCATCCCCAGTGTCCATCTCCAGGACTGTGTTTCCCTCTTGATCGTTGCGATCGTCGCAATACACGGTGTATAGAGAAGGCAGAATACCATGAGCGCATAAGCGTTCACTGCTGTGAATCCTGTTCCCCCAAGGATTCCTAAGAGTTCCGCCATTCCAGCTGCCGAATTGATATTGCCGATCCCATAAAGAACAGACATACTCGAGACAACGACCTCCTTTGCGGAGATTCCGGAGATCAATGCTACCGCGATCTGCCAGCTTCCAAGACCAACCGGCTTTAGTACCGGCACAAGGATCTGTCCGAATTTTGCCGCAAAGCTGTCCGCCACATCAGAAATAAATCCCGCCGGTCCCACATTCATGACAAACCACAGGATGATCGATGCCAGGAAGATCGTTGTCCCCGCCTTTGTCAGGTAATCTTTAATTTTTTCCCAGACATAGATCGCCACAGTTCTGAGATTCGGAATCTTATATTCCGGAAGTTCGATCAGGAGAGCATTCTCTGTATTATTGTCTGTCATTCTATGTACGATAAGCGCGATGAGGATCGCCATGGCAACTCCCACCAGATAAAGGGAATATGCCACTAACATTGCCGATTTCGGGAAGAACATATCCGCCAGCAAAACATAGATCGTAAGTCTCGCTGAGCAGGACATAAACGGCGTGATAAGGATCGTCTTCAAGCGGTCTCTCTGATTCTCCAGCGCCCTGGTCGCCATGACCGCGGGAACTGTGCATCCAAATCCCAGCAGCATCGGCAGAAACGCACGGCCGGAAAGTCCGACCATCCCCATTGTCTCATTCATGACATAGGCGACTCTTGCCATGTATCCGCTGTCCTCCAGGAACGCAAGCGCAAGGAAAAGGATAAAGATGTTTGGAAGAAATGTCAGGATTCCACCAACTCCCGCCAACGCACCATCAACGACCAGGGAGATCACCCAGTCGGAAGCTCCCGCTGAATGAAGCCCGGACAAAACACCGAGCGACAGCAGTTCCAGTCCCTGTTCAAAGTATCCTTTCAGAAAATCCCCGACTGTGAATGTCAGGAAAAAGACTAATGCCATAATTCCAAAGAACGCTGGAATTCCCAGGATCGGATGAGTCAGGATCTTATCCACCTGATCTGTCATATGTGATTTTTCTTCTTTATTAAACAGACATTCCTTGATTACCGATTCCACGTAATCGTATTTTTCATTGATAATCTCTTTTTCGAAGCTTCTCGGCACGATCTGTTTCAGTTCGACCGGATGGTCCTTCAGGACTTCCTTGTCATATTCGAGCATCTTGATCGCATGCCAGCGCAGATTTGTGAGATCCGGATACTTCTCCCGCAGAAGGTCTTCTACCCGCTGGATCCGGTCCTCGATCTCCCTGTCATAGCGGACGATCACGCCCTGGGGACCTTCCTCATAATGATGTACCACAGCGTGCATCAGCACGTCAAGTCCTGTGCGCTTTCTCGCGGAGACTGGAACCACAGGGATCCCGCCAAGCATCTCAGGAAGTCTGTGAAGGTCAATCTCCATTCCACGCTCTTCGATGATATCCATCATATTGAGAGCCAGAATGACTGGTTTCTTTAATTCTAAAAGCTGCATCGTCAGATAAAGGTTCCTCTCCAGAGATGATGCATCTACAACGTTGACAATTACGTCCACGCCATCTTCCTCAATGCACCTTCTTGTGACGAGTTCCTCCATCGTATATGAAGTAAGGCTGTAGATTCCCGGCGTATCGATCACACGGATCTTCCGCCCTTTATAGCTCGTCTCTCCTTCCATCCGCTCGACTGTAACGCCGGGCCAGTTTGCGACCTTTAATTTTGCTCCCGTAAATGCATTGAACAGCGTAGTCTTTCCACAGTTCGGATTTCCTACAAAGCAGACAGTAATTGGTCTCTCCCCCGTGCTCATGATGCCGCCTCCTCTTTTACCTCAATTCCACCGGTAATTCTTCTTCCCAGTGCAAGGCGGGTTCCACGGACTTTGATGATCATGGTTCCGCTGTTTTTCTTATTCATCACAAGAAGAGGCGTATTCTCATTTACCCCCAGCGCCTCTAAACGCCGGTTAATTGCCTCATCCACATGGACTGACTTGACCAGATACGTCGCGCCAATATTTCCTTCATATAGTTTCATCCTGTGTCCATCCTTCACTATCATAATTGACAGAACCGACTCTGTCATCTGGAAATATTGTATTCTTGTTGAGAATAATTGTCAATAAGTGTATCCTGGCACATTCGTCCGCCTGGTACGGGCAGAAGTTACCAATTATCTTAATTTTTCTCCAGCTCCAGCAGCATCTGCTTCACTTCCTTCATCCGGTCACGCAGCTTTGCGGCCTCTTCGAAATTCAGTTCTGCTGCCGCCTGGCGCATCTTCTTTGTGAGTTCCTTTGCAAGCTTCTCCAGTTCCCTTGCGTCCATGGATTCCGGATCTTTCCTGAACTCTTCTTCGCCGGCACTGGCAGCCCTGGAGATTGCGATCAGATCACGGACCGCTTTCTTTATGGTCTGCGGAGTGATTCCGTGCTCCTCATTGTACTTCTGCTGGATCTCACGTCGGCGGTTCGTCTCGTCGATGGCGGCCCGCATGGAATCGGTAATGGAATCCGCATACATGATCACATGGCCTTCGGCGTTTCGCGCGGCACGTCCGATCGTCTGGATCAAGGATGTCTCCGAACGGAGGAATCCTTCCTTATCCGCATCCAGGATCGCCACAAGTGTGATCTCCGGGATATCGAGTCCCTCTCTGAGGAGGTTGATTCCCACAAGAACATCAAAGACATCCAGACGCATATCGCGGATGATCTCGGCGCGCTCCAATGTGTCGATATCCGAGTGCAGATATTTTACGCGGATCCCGGCTTCCCTGATATAATCCGTAAGGTCTTCCGCCATACGCTTTGTAAGCGTTGTGATCAGGACCTTGTTGTGTTTTTCTACTTCTTTATTGATCTCGCCCACAAGATCATCGATCTGTCCCTCCACTGGTCGCACGGAGATCTCCGGATCAAGAAGTCCTGTCGGACGGATGATCTGCTCCGCGCGGAGAAGTTCATGGTCCGCCTCGTAAGTGGACGGGGTTGCGGACACGAACATCATCTGATTGATATGGGTCTCAAACTCCTCAAAATTCAATGGGCGGTTATCCAGGGCAGACGGCAGGCGGAATCCATAATCCACCAGTGTCTTCTTTCTCGACCGGTCACCGAAATACATGCCGCGGACCTGCGGAAGCGTGATATGGGACTCGTCCACGATAATCAGGAAATCATCAGGGAAATAGTCGAGCAGCGTACACGGCGGCTGTCCCGGTGCAGATCCCACAAGATGACGGGAATAGTTCTCGATTCCCGAACAGAAGCCTGTCTCTCTCATCATCTCCACATCAAAATTTGTCCGTTCCGCGATTCTCTGTGCCTCCAGAAGCTTGTCCTCACTCTTAAAAAAGGTTACCTGTTCTTTCATTTCCGCAAGGATATTTTCCGTTGCCCGCATCATCTTTTCTTTCGGTACAACATAGTGGGACGCCGGGAAGATCGCCACATGTTCCAGCTGCGCTTTCACCTCTCCGGTCAGCGCCTCGATCTCCATGATCCTGTCCACCTCGTCCCCGAAGAACTCGATCCGGTACGCCTCGCTTCCAGAATAAGCCGGAAATACTTCCAGCACATCACCTCTTACCCGGAAGCTTCCGCGCTTGAAATCCATCTCATTTCTCGTATACTGGATATCGATCAGCTTATGGATCACCTCATCCCTGTCCTTCTCCATTCCCGGGCGCAGGGAGATCACCATGTTCTTATAATCGATCGGGCTTCCTAAGCCGTAAATACAGGACACGGAGGCCACGATAATCACATCATTCCGCTCCGACAGTGCCGCCGTCGCAGAGTGGCGCAGCTTATCGATCTCATCGTTGATCGCGGAATCCTTCTCAATATAGGTATCCGTAGACGGCACATACGCCTCCGGCTGATAGTAATCATAATAGGAGACAAAGTACTCCACCGCATTGTTCGGGAAAAACTCTTTCATCTCCGAATAAAGCTGCGCCGCCAGCGTCTTATTGTGAGCGATCACCAGCGTCGGCTTATTGAGCTGCTGGATCACATTCGCCATCGTAAACGTCTTACCGGATCCGGTCACGCCAAGCAGCGTCTCAAACTGATTCCCCTCTTTAAATCCCTTCACCAGCTGCTCGATCGCCTGCGGCTGATCTCCGGTGGGCTGGTATTCTGATACTAATTCAAAATGATCCATATGATTTCTCCTGACCTATCCATGATATTATTAGAAGCAGTGCAAAAATCCCGACGGCGAAGCCGATCTGGAATATCTCTCCGCCCCAGGCTATGAATGTACGGAATCGTTTCATTCTTAGTATATTACCTGTCCAGTATAGCATTCAAGCTAAAAAAAGTACAGAACAAACCGAATGTTTGTTCTGTACTGTATTTGCTGTCCGCATTCCTATCTCGCAAACCAATCCTTCATACACTGAAGCACCTGCACCAGCTCGTCCTCCTGGATCACATACGGCACCATTGCGTAGAGGTAGTTTAAGAACGGACGGCTGAACACACCTCTCTTGTAGGCATACTCCTGATATCCTTTTAATACGGCCGGATCGTAGACTTCGACGCAGACGCAGCCGCCCATGATCCGGACTTCACGGATCCTGGGGTCTGTGAAGCCCTTCATCTCACGGCGGGTCACAGCTTCGATCCTTTTGATCTTTTCCATGTAGTTCTGGGTCTCGAACAGTTCGATCGATGCCAGGGCCGCGCTGCACGCCAGCGCATTTCCCATGAATGTCGGTCCATGCATCAGGGCATGTTCCGGAACATCATCGTAGAAGCCCTCAAATACTTTCCGGTTTGCCACGGTGGCAGCATGACCGATATATCCGCCTGTCAGTGCCTTTCCGAGAACCAGAATATCCGGGAGGACCAGATCCGCCACGAAACGATTGCCGGTCCGGCCAAATCCAGTCGCCACCTCATCGAAGACCAGAAGAACACCGTACTGGTCACAAAGCTCTCTCGCCTTCTTTAAGAAGGAAACGTCATACATCCGCATGCCGCCCGCCCCCTGTAAAAGCGGTTCCACCAGCACACAGTTCAGTCTGTCATGATACTTTTCAAAGGCCTCTTCCAGGGCCGTGATCTCCGTCGGAATGTGGACCACATACGGGCTTGCCCCGTAAGCTTTCAGCACGAAATGGTAATCCTCATCGTCTCCCGCTTCCATCGTCTTAAAGGTGTCGCCGTGGTAGGCATGCTCCAGGGCCAGGATCATGGTCCGCTTCTCATCTCCCCGGTTCATATAATACTGCAGCGCCATTTTTAACGCCACTTCCACCGCCACACTGCCGGAATCGGAAAAGAAGCAGTAATCCAGATCCCCCGGCAGCCAGGACGCCAGTTTCTCTGACAGCTTTCTCGCCGGTTCGTGGGTCAGCCCGCCCAGCATGACATGGGAAAACTTCTCCACCTGGGAGATGATCGCCTGGTTGATCACCGGGTGCTTATATCCGTGGATCACGCTCCACCAGGATGAAACCGAATCGATCATCTTCTGATCTTTCGTATAGAGATATACCCCGTTCGCGTCCACGATCTCGTAGGGCGCCTTCATTGTTTTTAACTGTTCATATGGATACCAGATCATCGTTTTCTTCTCCTTCATCTTAACATGGACTCCCCGGTCCCTTTCCTGCCCCGCTGCTGCGGGTGGGATTCCCGGGAGTACGTCAGCACTTATCGCTTCCTATATAATCTCGGCATATTCACGGTCATTTTTCCGCAGTCTCATACAGCGCTTTCAAATCCTCCGCGTCCATGGAAAGCTCCGTGTCACCGTCCGCCACACAGGCAACCACAGGAACTCCTGTATAATACTCGCACATTTTCCGGTTGTCCTCATGGAGCACATCTCCCTGCTTATAGTGATTGAAAATGATCCCCTTCAACGGGATTCCCTGCTCTTTGAGGTAGTACGCGGTCAGCGCCACACCGTTGATCGTGCCGAGTCCCGCGTCCGCGATCATCAGACACCCAAGACCGCAGGCTTTGACTACCTCCGGCAGGCGGATATCCGTCTCATCAAAGCAGAGCGGACAGAGGATTCCACCGCTTCCCTCCATCGTCACGTACTCGTACTCCTCACAGACCTTCTGAAATCCCGCCAACACAGTCTCCATCTGGACCGGATTTCCCTCGATCCGTGATGCCAGGTGCGGGGAGACAGCTGTCTCGTAGACATATGGACACATTTCCTCAAGGGACTGGCGGATTCCGGACATGTTTTTTACCTGGAGCGCGTCCCCCGGGATCAGGCTGCCATCCGGCCGTCTCTCGTTGCCGCTCATGGCAGCCTTATAGTAAGCCGCGTCCGCACCGCTCTCTCTCAGTTTTTTCACGATCAATCCTGTCACATACGTTTTTCCGACATCCGTTCCCGTTCCTGTGATAAAAATATTTCTGCTCATTTCCTATCCCAGTCTCCCCTCTTTAATCATCGGGATCATCCGTTTCCCGATGACTGCCGCCAGAATGCACAGCGCTATATCTCCCGGAACCGCCAGTAAAAAGCAGTATAAAAATAATGGCCAGAGACCGATCGGCGTATTTATGACGAAATTGCTGATCGCATAATAGTAAACCATTCCAAATGCGTACACGATAAAGAGTCCGATGAAATTTGCCGCCAGCAGGCGTCTGTAACCAGGATGGCTCTTCTCATTCGCGATCCGTCCTGTCACGTAGGCTGCCACAGCGAATCCGATGATGTAACCAAAGCTCGGCTGAAAGATATAGCCCGGTCCGCCGCCCTGGGTGAAGATCGGAAGTCCCACAAGTCCCAGAACAATATAGACCACGACCGCCAGCGCCCCGTTCACAGGACCCAGCAGCAGCCCCGCCAGCATCGTAAATAAAAACTGAAGTGTAAACGGAACCACCGGAACAGGAACTTTGATAAATGCCCCTACCGCGATCAATGCCACAAACATTGCGCACAGCACAAGGTCTTTCGTTTTCATATGTTTCAAAATTATTTCCTCCTGAATTTTCTGGTTGCTCAAGAAATCTGAAGCATTTCCCTTTTCCTGTATATGCGCATCACTCTTCCGTTCTTTCCATACCTTCTGAAACAGCGGCTGCCGTCTTCAGAACCCGGGTGGTATTGCAAAGATGGACTTGTAGGAGCATAACATAGAATTTTCGCATTGTCAACCCATTGTGCTTGTATAGTTAACAATTGTTTGTACAAAAAAGACACCTCCAAAACCAAATGGTCTATTCGGTGTCTTTCCTCTGCATCATGATTACCTGCCCCACTCAAACGCGATCCGCGGCGTTCCGTCCGGGACATAGATAATTCCGCATCTCTCAAATCCCTGTTTTTCAAGCGCTCTCTGCATGACCTTGTTGTTTTCGTGGGTGTCGATCCGGATGTGGGATATCTTCGACTTGGCGAAGTCCATGATCCGGCCCAGGATGTTGTGGACCGTACCGTCGCTTGCGACGCGGTGGACGGCAGCGTACGGGGTGTCTGCCTTCCAGGCGCCCTTCTCGATCACAGCGTAGCATGGGTCAGCGCCGATGATGAAGGCGAAGGCGGCATGGATCACGCCGTTTTCTTCCAGAACATATAAATTTCCTGCCTCGATGTCCCCCGGGAGCAGATGCTCCGGGGCGTCCTCGCCGTCCCACTGGCTGAAGTTCCCATGGTCACGCATGAACTGGCGGGCAGCGGCGTAGATCCCGTGGATCCGTGGGAGATCGGCTGGGGATGCTTTTCTTACTGTAAAGTTATCTTCTGTCATAGATGTTCTCCTCTTTTACGGGTAAACTGATTGCTGTTCCCATTGTATCATAGTGTTTTTCACAAGACAATCTGTCTTTTCAGCTCCCCTGTTCCTCATACATCCGCACCAGATCCCCGATCAGCAGCACTCCCACCGGTCCCAGGATCAGCCCCGACAATCCAAACAACTTAAGTCCCACATACATGGATACCAGCGATCCCAGCGGCGAAAGCCCCACCTGCTTCCCCATCAGTCTCGCCTCTGAGATCTGACGCAGAAAGTAGCAGACCACATAGATGCCGAAGATCACCGCAGCCTTTTTCCACGCCTTCTGAAACAGCAGCGCGACTCCCCACGGAATCAGCACAGTCCCGGCCCCCAATACCGGCAGTGCGTCCAGGATCCCGATCCCGCAGCCAAACAAAAACGAATAGGGATTTCCGATCACTGCCAGTCCGAAGATACACACGGCACTTGTTAGGAACAGAATAAACGCCTGGGTCTTCAGCCACGCGCTCACCACGGATGCGATCCGCTCTCCCACTACGAGAAATTCCCGCCGGAATGCGGACCTGCTCCGCTTTTCCCTGATGTCATCCATCTCCTGCAGTGTCAGGAGTACTGCGACAAAATAGATAAAGAAAAGGACGATCCCGGCGACTGCCACGCGGAGCGCAGACACGGAGCGGTCCATGAGCACTGGCATCGTGGAGTTCTTAAACATCTGCCGGACCTCTTCCACTGCTCTCCCCGCAAGCTCCACCAGCGCGTCCGCCTTGAGCCCCATCTTCTGCTCCAGAAGGCGGCAGGTATCCGTAAGCCGCAGATCAAGGGCGGAAAGCCAGTCCGGAAATCTCCGGATAAAAAGCCCCGTCTGGCTCACCGCCATGCTGCCGCCCGCGTAGAGGAGTCCAAAAACAAGGCATGACATCACCAGAAGTTCGATCCCGCCGACAAGCGACACCGGCAGATGGTGCATCTCCCCACGAAACGGCACCGCAATGCGGTTCGAGAGGAACCTGACCGACGGACGCAGAAACAGAGCCGTCCCATACGCACATAAAAAGGGAACCACGAGGGGTAAAAGATAGCGGAACGCTCCGTATACCGCACCCGTGATTCCCAGAATCAGTAGAAATTTCTTCAGTTTTTTCTCAGGACTTACCATGGAATCACCCGTTTTCTGATTTGTACTTCCTTTGTACTGCTCATAGTATGGGCGGAAATTCCCGCGATATGCGCGCATCGGGACGATTCCATAATCTGTTTTTTTCCATGGTTCTTAGCAGGACATGATCATTTACAAGCCTCGACCTTTGAATCCAAAGATCTTCACCTCCACAGTTGCCAATGTCACAACCTGCAGCCGAAAACAGCCCAACCAGGATCAAACTTGAAACAACTGAAATGCCCCTCCGACCGGTTCTATCTCAAACGTCATTTCTTTCTTCGTCACCGGATGAAAAAAAGTCAGCGATGAAGCGCAGAGTGCGATCGACTCTCTTCCACTTCCCATATTTCCTGCTGTTCTGATACCCGGCATATTTCTATTTCCTGCTGCCTTCATGGTTCCCTGGTCTGCATTCTCTTTCTTATCAAGTTTGGCAGTCCCCACAGGCACTCCATATTTCATATCCCCATACAGCGGCGTCCCATGATGCGCCATCTGCACACGGATCTGGTGATGGCGTCCGGTCTTCAGCGAAATTCTCACCAGACTCAGTTCCGTTTCCGGCATTCCGGCTATTTTCCCGTCGATCGTCTTTAAGACTTCATAGGACAGCTCCGCCTTCTTCGCACCGGTTATCCCCTTATCCACAACCTGTGAATAATTCCCGTCCGGTGTTTTCACCATATAATCCACATAGTTATCCACCATATTCACAGGTCTTCCGTGGACAACTGCTGTGTAGATTTTTTTCATCTTATGGCTCTGAACCTGCTCACTTAAAGCCGCTGCCGCCCGTTTCGTTTTCGCGTACACCATCACGCCGGACACAGGCTTGTCCAGTCTGTGGATAACTCCCACATAAGGTTCCTTCCCCGGTGTGCATGATTTGTTGATAACCAGGTGTTTTTTCACCTCGCTGACCATATCCGGTGCGAACCGCTTCGCAGCCTGGGATTCCACGCCCGCAGGCTTTATGACCACCAGGATCTCGTCGTCCTCATATAATACTTTTAACATCAAAATATTTCCCCTTGCATATTTTTATCGTAAGTGGTATAGTATATTCAAACGCGATAAGTAGTTTCTAAAACTACGTGTCGCATTTTAAATATCCACTTTAACTTTGAAACCAGACCCTGCGTTCATTTGCTGCAATGATCTGAAATTTGTCCGCCACAACCTATTATCGCAGATCCATATCGGACTAATTCATTTCATACAGTCACGCACATTCTGATTTCCAATATTTTCCCTGTTCAACACAGGCTATCCCGCATGATTGGAGGAATGATTATGGAACTGAAAATAAAAGATCCCGGAAGCGCGCTGACTCACTTTATCGCCATGCTGACCGCAATGGTTGCCGCGACGCCGCTTTTAATCAAGGCCGCATCCGTCCCCGGAACCATGCACCTAAAGGCCCTGAGCGTCTTCATCGTCAGCATGATCCTGCTCTACGCCGCAAGCACGGTCTACCACACCTTCGACATTTCTGAGCATGTCAATAAGATCCTTCGGAAAATCGACCACATGATGATCTTCATCCTGATCGCCGGAACCTACACACCGGTGTGCCTGATCGTCCTCGGAAATAAGTCCGGCTACCGGATGCTGTCCCTTGTCTGGGGCATCGCCATCGTAGGCATCATCATCAATGCCCTCTGGATCAACTGCCCGAAGTGGTTCTCCTCCGTGATCTACATCGCGATGGGCTGGGTATGCATCATGGCGATCCGCCAGATCGTTGCCGCTCTCACACCTGCCGCTTTCACATGGCTTCTCGCCGGCGGCATCATCTATACCATCGGCGGTGTGATCTACGCGCTGAAACTGCCGATCTTCAACTCGAAGCATAAAAATTTCGGCTCCCACGAGATCTTCCATCTCTTCGTCATGGGCGGAAGCTTCTGCCATTACATGATGATGTACGGATATGTGGCTGCCGCGTAAAACCAACTTCATTTCCAGTATATCAGAAAAGCGGCCTGATCACAATTGATCCAGCCGCTTTCTCTCTTCTATCTCTTCCGTCTCTCCTCGTCCCTCTTCCGCTTCTCTTCAAGCAGTCTGTTGAACTCGGCCTCCGCGTCACCGCCTTCGGCAACGAGACGCTGTCTTCTCTTTTCGCGGCGAAGTGCTTCTGCTTCCGCCTCTTTCCTGTTGTTCTGGATCATGAACCAGATACCACCGCCGATCAGGGCTGCTGCCGCGAGGATTCCGATCACGATCAGGAGGATCTTCGCAGGGAATCCGGTCTTCACATCATTGCTGCCCGCCTGATTCGATGCGTTGTCCGCGTAACCTGCCGCCGTGGTCACATCTGCCTCGCCCATGGTCTCCGTCTCAGCCTCAGTGCTCTCGTCATCTGCTGACGGATCCGCGGCGTCTGTGCTCTCCTCGGACGTTTCTTCCGCTGCAGTGGTCTCGGCCCCTCCTGCTGCCTCAGCAGCCGCAAGTGCTTCCGCCCCCGCCTTCGTCATCAGGTACGCGGAGCCGATCTTTCTCTCATTGTAAATGTAGTTGAGCACTCCGACCGTTCCCTCCGGCGCTCCGTCCGGAACTGCGCCGAGACTTAATTCCGCGTCCGCGAATGTGGCGTCCTTCGGAAGTGTGATCTTCTTTCCTGTCTGGATCGCCAGGTCGGACGGCGCATAGCTTGTCCCGTTTACATCCACCTGGTCCTCTCCTGTGACATATCTCGTCTCATTCTCCGCGATATCCACATTCTGGAACCGGTTCAGGCCAAACTGCAGCAACGATTTTCCATCAATGAAATACTGTCTCGGACTTCCCTTTAAGATGACGGATACAACACGTCTTCCGTCCTTCTCACCGTATGTAACAAGCGTGTTTCCTGCTTTTAAGAGATATCCGGTCTTTCCTGCCACCGCCTCCGGGCAGTAATACTCGCTGGAAGTGTCCTCCGTGATCACGAGACGGTGCTCATTCCGCACACTGGCCCCGTCCGGGTTGTTCGTCGTCGGTCCCACCTTCCATGACTTCGCGGAACTGATCTCCAGAAGCTTCGGGTTACTGTAGGCCGCAGCCGCGATCTTCGTCATATCAAACGCTGTAACCACTTGGTCATCGTTGTTGAGGCCCGATGGGTTCGCGAAATGGCTCTCCGTGCATCCAAGCTCCGAGATCTTCGCGTTCATCATGTCAACAAAGTCCGGAATACTGCCTGCCACGTGTTCCGCCAGGGCGTTTGCCGCCTGGTTGACGGATGCAAGAAGCAGCGCGTAGAGGCAGTCCTCAACGGTCATAGTGTCTCCCGCCACGAGACTCAGCTTATTTCCGCTGTCCACCTCCACGGAGTTCATGGCCTTGTCCGAGTAAGTGACCGTGTCAGTGAGGTCCGCATGTTCCAGGACCACGAGGGCTGTGAGGATCTTTGTGATACTCGCCGGATAGTATTCCACATGGCTGTTCTGTCCGAAAAGCATCGTTCCGGTGTCCACGTCCATGACAGCTCCCGCCTCCGCCTCGATTCCCGTGTCGGATGGCCAGTCGGGTCTCGCGAAAGCCTGCATCGTTCCCAGCTGGGTAAACACGAGCACGCCGCAGAGCACCTTTGCCAGTTTCTTTTTAAAAGTATAAATCATAAATATTTTCTCCCTGTATTCCGTATCTGTTCGGTTTTCTCACAGATACTAGCAAAAATCCATTTCAAAAATCGATGCATTTCTGCCTTATATGTGATGTTTTCCTGCGGCCAGCGCAATAAACAATGCTCTGCCGCACGCTTACGGGGCTTTTCAGGAAATCGGCCTTTCAACCGGCCCATGGGCCACCAGTTCATCCTTCTGATTCCGGGAAAGCTGTTTTACCTTCGCTTCCCGGCTCATCGCCTCTTCCTTCGTCTCGAAAGTCTCATACCACACAAGCCGCACCGGCCGTCTGGACTTCGTGTACTTCGCCCCGCGCCCGGAATTGTGCGCCTTCACCCTTTTTTCCAGGTCATTCGTCCAGCCGCAGTAGAGTGTCCCGTCCGAACATTCCAGAAGATATGTATAGTTCATGTTTTCTCCATTTCACGGCGATACCGGCACCCGCCTGTATCCTGCCCCGACATTCCCTGCTCTCTGACACTTTACATGTTATGTAAACGGCAATGGGACCATGGAATCCATCACCGTTCTCCGAAAGCCTGAGCCCGCGGAATCTATATGAAAGCATCGGGATGCCTTAGATGTGATTTTCTGTGGTACTGTTATTTTATGCCGCAGTTTTCAGAACGTTACAGGAGCATTCTTCTGTTTCCGATTCTGGCATATTCCATAACATTCTGTCGCTCCTGACCAATGTCATTTTGCTGCGAGCAGAAAATCCCACTCATACCATTATATAAAATTTTCCCCGAATTGCAACCAGACATTCGGGGAAAATCACACATTGCCGCATTTTGCACTTGTTTTTTCAATAAAAAGCAGCACCGGACAACAGTCACACGCGGAACCAGCTCTATCCCTGCACCGTTTTCACTAAAATCAGCCTGTCGCCCGGCCGGATCGTGCTGTCTGACAGGTGGTTTAGCTCCATGATCCGTTCTACGCTTGTGTGGAACATCCTGGCGATCTTCCAGAGACTGTCCCCCGGCTTCACCACATATCCGATGATCCCCGGAATTTTTTTGAGCCGCTCCGTATCCAAAGGTTCCTCCGCCACGCTCAGGACCGTCTGCTCGCAGACAGGCTTTAACACCAGCACATCCGCCGTGATCTGAGCCTTCACCTCCACAGCGTCCCCGCCTGCCATGACAGCTGTAAGCCCGGAGATTCCCGGTTCAATCTCATATACCACATCCTGCGTCAGACCATCCGCGGCTGCCATCAGATGGAACGGCAGCACCTCCGACGCTGCCCCCACAGGTGCCTGGTCATCCGCCGTCAGGTATAAAAGCCGGATCTCCAGGACCCCGTCCATGTGGATTCCGTCCTCCTTGATCTGGACCTCATCGATCTTCACGTCCCCGTCGCTGTGGCATACCTGCAGGATCCGCTGCCTTCCGGTGAGCTGGACCTTCTCCTGGATCTTCGTCTTCACCTGGTTCCGCACTGCCAGCGTATCAAAGCACACCGTCCCTGTCTCCGGAACCGCCTCCCGGTCCAGGGCATAGAGGTCCCCGAGAAGCTCCACCTGCTCTTCCTCGTAGAGCCTGATGTCCAGTTCCATGACCGCGTCCACGGATATCTCCCGCATCTCGCCGTCGGAATCCGGCTGCAGTTCCATATCCCGGTGCACTAACTTCACCGTGATAAACGGGATCATGTCCTCCGCTGATTCTGTGAGCTCCACATTCCCGGAAAACGGCACAGTCTCCTCGAAACACTGCACCGGCATCTGCCCGCCGCCCGCAGAGTAGACTGCAAATACCAGAAGATCGCCGCTGATATGGATCTTCCCGTCGAGGGGCTTTGTCTCCACATCCTGAAGCCGCATATCCTGCCACAAAAGCGTCTCCGCGTCCGGGTCGTTTCCAGGGATCGTAAGGACTTCCCGCACCCGGAACGTGTCCCGCCGCCGAACGGCGATGGCAGCCACGGTCAGCGTCTTCTTCAATACCTCCACCTCACCGTCGAATTTCACGTCCGACGCCGTCTCCATGTCCCGGATCTCGTCCGCCTTGAGTTCCAGGGTCACTAACGCCTTGACATTCAGTTTTCTCGAGTTGATGAGACTCACATTCAGATCATCCAGCTCCCAGCCCGCCTGCACGTAGTCATTCTCCGCAAGCCCCGGCATATGTACGGTCTCCGTAAACGGGATGCTGCCGGCAAGAGCTGTGAGTTCTCCGCCGGGCCGCCGGTACAGGATCCGGAATTCCAGTTTTCCACTGATCTCCGCCTTCTCGCCGGGGTTCTTCACCGACTCGATTTTTACCTCCCCGTTCTCCATGATCAGTTCTTCCACATCATCCATAGAATCCGGCACATTGAAATCGTCATCCAGGGTCATCTGGGACGTGACGTTCCCCCTGCGACGGTTCATGTGGATATGTTTCTTCAAAAGTTCCATCATAAAAACGCCACCATACCTTTCCAAAGCCATGCTTTAGGAAATTGTATGATGGCAGTTATTATTTTATGCCCGTTGGTAACTATTCAGTACCTTCATAGTTACACGCAAAAATCCATTCCAGATCAGCTTCGCTGATGGGATTTTTGCCCTCCAGCCTATGTTTTCTTACGGTCAGCGCAGCAAGTGCGCAGACCTACTGAACAGTTGCGCCCGTTGTTACTTTCGGTCTGGCAGCCTGAGCTTCTTTTCGCTCAATGCAGCACCTCCGCAGGTCTGCTTAAAGGTCCTCCGGTTGTACTGCTGCTTAGATCTATTCTGCTACAGCTCCTCCTTCGCCTTTTCCAGCTCCTTCTCCAGCTCTTTCACCCGGCGCTCCAGCTCGTCGATGGTCTCCTGCATCTTGCAGATGTGTTCCGTGTTGATCTTCTTTGACGGGTCTTTCACCGGCACGCCGTCCTTTTTGACCTGTCTCGCGGGGATTCCGGCTGCGGTGCTGTTCTCCTCCAGGGGCTTTAAGAGGACCGCGTTCGCCGCGATCTGGCAGTTGTCACCCACCTCGAAGGCGCCGAGGATCTTCGCTCCGGCTCCGATGAGGACATTGTTTCCGATGGTCGGATGGCGTTTTCCCTTCTTTGTTCCGACACCGCCCAACGTCACGCCCTGGTAGATCGTGCAGTTATCCCCCACCACCGTGGTCTCGCCGATGACGATGCCGCAGCCGTGGTCGATGAGGATCCCATGTCCCAGGACCGCGCCCGGATGGATCTCGATCAGAGTGAAAAATCTGGCGATCTGGGAGATCAGACGACCGAGGAACCGCATATTGTGGGTCCAGAACCAGTGGGCGATCCGGTGCCAGATCAGGGCATGGACTCCCTGGTATAAAAGCAGGACCTCCAGCGCGCTTCTCGCCGCCGGATCTCTCTCCTGAACCGCCTTTACATCAAGCCAGATATCTTTCAACAACATGTTTTTCCTCTCCTCTGCCATCCCGTTGTAATCTTTTAAGACATATTTTCTCTGTCTATCATACGTATTCTGCCCATATTGTGTGTCCGAATTTCTTCACATCAGATCATTTTGGTCAATCGGTCACGTTCCACATCTGCCGTCAGGACATTTATGGCTGATTACATGTATTCTATCAGAAATGATTATCAAAGTAAAGCGTTAACTCAATACATCAGTGCAAAATATCGAGTCTGTCTTACCTATATAAAGTAATTTCCGATTACACAATATAAGGAAACGCATTTGTAAGCAAAACACGACAGTCAGGCTTTACTGAAATACCACCGGCTTATCCCGATACTCTGTCTTCACGATCAGCACCGGATACGAGTTCTCTGTCCCCCTCGCCTCACCAGCCTCCGGTCCCGTAAGTTCCGTGCGGATCACGATGGAATTATCCGTCTCATAGAGTTCCTTCACCGCCACGCTGTAGCCGCCGCCTTTCTGCGGACCCTCGCCGATGACGATATACATTTCCAGCCCGTCCGCGTATGTAAGCTTGAATGGTTTTTCCCGCTTTTTGTCGATCAGCTCCTTTAATGCCGCCGGGATATCCGCCTCCCCGGTGACTGTAAATTCCAGGTCTTCTCCCTGCTTCTCCTCAGAATTTCCGGACTGACATCCGGTAAATGCCGCAATCCCACCCAAGATCACCATCAGGACTCCCAGCACCGTAAGCACCTTTCTCGCGCGCCTTGGCAAACGTCTGAACATAAAATAAGATCCCCATCATGGATTTTGTTACAATCCTATTCCGGGGATCCCATTTATATGAGTTTCTTATTCGTAACTGTTCAGCAGATCTGCCCACTTGCTGCGCTGACCGTAAGAACACGTAAGCTGGAAAGCAAAAATCCCATCAGTCGCTGTCCGGTAAAAACTTGATCTTTACCATGATCTGCTTCGCAACCTGATTCTCTGCAAGCTCAATATCGTCTACATGAGTCGCGAAAGGCAGGTCGCCCTCGAATTCTTCCAGCTCTACGCTGATCCAGTTCTGGGCTGCATCTCTGGCGTTTTCGATAGCGTCCTCTAAATCGGCACCGTCCGCCTCACACATCTCCAGATCCGGAAAGAATGCGTGATAACCGGTTCCATCTTCTTTCTCTGTAAATACGGCAGGATATGTAAATGTCATAGTTTTCTCCTCTCCGATCTTTTTTTAATCAACATGAGCCGCAGGCTGCAAAGCAAACGCTGCAGGCTGCGGCCCATGTATTTATCGTAAGCAGCACCGTTCAGTCATGCAGTAACCAAAACTGGCACATAACCAGACTCTGACATGTCTTACTCGTTATCTTCCTTCTTCTCAGAACGCTCGCGTCTGTCGTCGCGGCGTCCGCCTCTTCTGTCATCGCGTCTCTCCGGGCGGTCGCTTCTCTCGCGTCTTTCCGGACGTGTTAACTTCTCAAGGTCTGCTGTCATATCTTCCGGTCTCATGGTCAGGTTGATCCTTCCCATGCGGTCTACCTCAACGACTCTTACCGTAACCTCATCGCCGATGTTGACAACATCCTCAACCTTAGCGACACGCTTGTCGGAAAGCTTGGAGATGTGAACCATACCATCCTTATTCGGAGCAAGCTCAACAAATGCGCCGAATTCCATGATGCGGACAACCTTACCTGTGTAGATCATGCCCGGCTCAACATCTGTCACGATGTTCTTGATCGTAGCGATGGCCTTGTCGATCATCTCCTGATCAGTACCGCAGACATTGACAGCACCGTCGTCTGTGATGTCGATCTTAACTCCTGTCTCCTCGATGATCTTATTGATCACTTTACCCTGCTTGCCGACTACATCGCCAATCTTAGCCGGATCGATGGTGATCTGTGTGATCTTCGGAGCGTACTTGGACAGAGTCTTTCTCGGCTCGCTGATAACCGGAGCCATAATGTTATCCATGATGTAAAGTCTTGCTTCACGGCAGCGTCTGATCGCCTCCTCGATGATCGGGCGTGTTAAACCGTGGATCTTGATATCCATCTGGATCGCAGTGATACCTTCGTGAGTACCGCCTACCTTGAAGTCCATGTCTCCGAAGAAGTCCTCAAGACCCTGGATATCGGTAAGAACGATGTAATCGTCGTCTGTCTCGCCTGTTACAAGACCGCAGGAGATACCGGCTACCATAGTCTTGATCGGAACACCTGCTGCCATAAGGGACAGGGTAGATGCACAGATGCTGGCCTGGGATGTGGAACCGTTGGACTCCATTGTCTCAGATACAGTACGGATCGCGTACGGGAACTCTTCCTCGCTCGGAAGTACCGGTACAAGGGCACGCTCAGCAAGAGCGCCATGACCGATTTCACGGCGTCCCGGTCCTCTGGACGGCTTTGTCTCACCTACGGAGAAGGACGGGAAGTTGTAATGGTGCATATATCTCTTTGTTGTCTCATTCTCATCAAGACCGTCAAGACGCTGTGCCTCGGAAAGCGGAGCAAGTGTGCATGCGTTTAAGATCTGAGTCTGTCCACGGGTGAACATACCGGAACCATGTACGCGCGGAAGGATATCGATCTCAGCAGCTAACGGACGGATCTCGTCGATGCGGCGGCCATCCGGGCGCTTGTGGTCTTTTAAGATCATCTTTCTTACGGTCTTCTTCTGATACTGGTAGACAGCCTGTCCGATAAGCGGAAGCCACTCTTCGTTTTCAGCAAATGCCTCTTCGAGACGCTCTGTGATCTGGCGGATGTTCTCCTCACGTTTCTGCTTCTCGTCTGTAAATACTGCCTCTTCCATCTCAGCCGGCGGAACGATCTCTTTGATCGCAGCGAACAGCTCATCCGGAATTGCGCAGCTCTCGTAAGTGTGCTTTTCTTTACCGCACTCAGCAACGATGCGGTCGATGAATTTAATGATCTCCTGGTTTACTTCGTGTGCCTTGAAGATCGCGTTGATCATGGTCTGCTCCGGAACTTCCTTTGCGCCAGCCTCGATCATGATAACCTTCTCTCTTGTGGACGCAACGGTAAGAGCAAGATCAGATACCTTCTTCTGAGCGGATGTCGGGTTGATAATGAACTCGCCGTCAATAAGACCTACCTGGGTCATTGCACACGGACCGTCGAACGGGATATCGGAAATGCATGTAGCGATCGCGGAACCGAGCATAGCTGTGAGCTCCGGGCTGCACTCCGGGTCAACGGACATAACAATGTTGTCAAGTGTTACGTCGTTTCTGTAGTCCTTCGGGAATAATGGACGCATCGGACGGTCGATAACACGGGAAGTAAGGGTCGCGTTCTCGGATGCCTTTCCCTCTCTCTTTGTGAATCCGCCCGGGATTTTTCCTACGGAGTATAATTTTTCTTCATATTCTACGCTTAACGGGAAGAAATCGATCCCGTCTCTCGGCTTGTCAGATGCAGTTGCGGTAGAAAGAACAACTGTATCGCCGTAGTGCATGAATGCTGCACCATTTGCCTGCTTTGCAACACGGCCTACCTCAACGGTAAGGGTACGTCCTGCAAGTTCCATGGAAAAACTCTTAAACATGGCTTCGTCTCCTTTTCTTAAATGTTGCGACAGAAGAAGCCGAAACTACTAAACTAAACATGATCCACGCATTGGTTAACACGCGAACCCGTAAGCTCCGGATCACTCATGCCTACTTTAGCGGTCTCGGAAGTTTCTTCCGTCTGTCAATTACAACAAAGGTGGAGTACACGAAATCATGCGCTCCACCCATAAGTCTGCTATTACTTTCTGATGCCTAACTTCTCAATAAGAGCACGGTATCCTTCAAGATCAGATTTCTTAAGGTATGCAAGAAGACCACGTCTCTGACCTACCATCATAAGAAGACCACGTCTGGAGTGATGATCTTTCGGGTTAACTTTTAAATGCTCTGTGAGCTCTGCGATTCTTGCTGTAAGAATTGCGATCTGAACCTCCGGTGAACCTGTGTCTCCCGGTTTTCTGCCGTACTCAGCGATAATAGCTGCTTTCTTTTCCTTTGAAATCATTGTGATTTCCTCCTTAAAATTCTTTAAACTTACCGATCACCAGGTCCCGGTTGGAGTTATCCGCTGACCGAGTGTCGGCGCTTTCACATACTCTGACAGTATAGCATACCTGTCTTTAAAAGTAAATATGTTTTTTCATAAAAAGCCCCAGAATCGTTACAGTTCAGCCATTACATCTTCTTGTTTTCATATTCATGAAAACAAGAAGCTTGGTGGTTCCACCATATGCTGATTTGGATGAAAAAGTGCTTATGCAAGCAAGCTTGCAACACACTTTCTCATTCAAACCAGCGCATGGCTGAACTGTAACCCAGAATCTTCCAGTTCAAAAAAGCAGTTCAAATCGTGTTTAAACGTCACGGAATTGAACTGCTTTTCTTTTAAACCGATTTTAAAATCCAGGTCCGACTTCCTGCTCTGTCATGCCTTCCGTCTCCTGCACGAATCCCGGTCCGAAGCTCTCGTTGTCCCCGCCCGCCGTAACTGCAGGTGTCGTCTCAGGTGCCGCGGTTGTCTCCGGCACGGACGGTCCCGCCGCGGTCGTTTCCGGCGCTGCCGTGGTCGCCGGTGCTGCCGTCGTCTCAGGTGCCGCGGCTGTCGGCACTGCCGTCGTAGCTGCCGTTGTCTCCGCCGTTCCGTCCTTCTTCGTTCCGCTGGTCTTGGAGCTCTCCGTGCCGTCTAAATGGTAGCACAGGACCGGATCTCCCGCGGAGATGTTCTCGTAGATGGTCTTCGCCACTGCCGGCGGCAGGTTGACGCAGCCGTGGGATCCGCCATTCTTGTAGATCGTTCCGCCAAATGTCTTTCTCCAATTCGCGTCATGCAGACCGATTCCGCCGTTAAACGGCATCCAGTAGGAAACAGGAGTCGCGTATCCCTGGCCTTTCAGGGTCGCATTTCTCTGCTTATACGTGATGGAATAAGCACCCGCCGGGGTACTCCAGCCCTTCGCAGCATTTCCGGACACGAAATCCGACTCCACAAGAAGCTTTCCATTCGCATAGAAGTAAAGATGCTGCGCCGTCAGGTTGATTTCCACGTATGTATTTCCATAATCATTTCCCGAATGGCTCGCGGCCTTCTGGGAATATTCCGGCTCTCTGGATGTCTGCTCCCCATTTTTGATGAGGCTCACGAGAGCTACCGTCTCCTTCGCCTGGTCGATCTTCCATCCGTAATTTCCGGTGGTAATGGTCACCGTCTTTCCGTAGGATGTCTTCAATGTCTTCGGCTTATACGCGGTGTTACAGGTGGATGCCAGGTTCTTGACATACTCCGCCGCCTTCGACTCGCTGACACTGACGCTCGTCCCGTTGACCGTGAGCCAGTTATGGATCTCATTTCCGTTCAGCGTCTCCGCTTTATCTCCAAACTTATATGTGATCTTCGCCCCCACATACTTGTTCATGGTCTCGCAGGCCGTCTTAAGTGCCTCGTCCTCGGAGGTCACCGAAGGAGCCAGATAACATCCCTGCTCCTCGAGGTCCACGCTCTCCGCCAGGGACATGATCGCAGTGGCGACCGCCTCTTTCACCTTGTCCTCCTGGAGCTCCGTTCCCTCATCCTCTTTTATGATCGAGTAAGAGCCTGTTGCGGAATCATAATCAGAGATCTTCGCGTCCTCCGGCTCTCTCATATTTTCCTCGTCCATGCAGGAGAGACCTTCTAATGCCTCATTCAGCATATCGTCGCTGTAGCGGAGCAGGGCATCCGTATTTACCTCATTCACCGCTTTTCCAAACCGGTATTTTCCCCAGTCCATCGGCTTCTGGGAGGCGATGGCCTTATCTAACGTATCATCAAACTCCGCGTAAAGTCCCACACTCTCCCCGGTGATGGACTCAGAGAGATCCTCGCGCCCATTGATGGTCAGCGTATATCCCTTTAACTGCTCCATGATGGCGTCTTCCACTTCCGATGCCGTCTTTCCCGTCACATCCATGCCGTCAACGATGGTTCCGGGCAGAAAACATGTCTTGTATTTTGAGGATTCATGCCAGTAGAGGCCGCCGCCAACGGCACCAACGAGAACGACCACGCCGCCGCACACAGCCGCGATCTTTACCGCCAGGTCCTTATTCATTCCGGTCCCACGGTTTTTCCCCCGTTTTCTCCCTTTCTGGGCCTTAAATTCCGCATATGTCATCGCCGGCTTCTGTTCCGGCGCCTGCTTTTCTTTTCCCACGCCTTCCGGCTTATTTTCTAACTCCAATTCTTCCTTCTCCATGTATAACTGTCCGTCAGATCCGCACTGCATGGGCAAAGCTTTTCCAGACAGTTACCTTCTCTTTTTAGATACGCCCGTCTCCCATCCTTTTGCGGGAAACGGATGATGTTCTTTTTTATGATACTTTTCTGAAATTTATGAATATTTACGCAAACTCCAGATACCGTCTCTGGCACTCCTTGATATCATGGTCCAGCTGTGCCTTCAGCGCGCCGATAGACTCAAACTTCATCTCCGGTCTCACAAAGTCGAGAAGCTCCACTTTCATCTCTTTTCCGTAGAGATCTCCCGCAAAATTATAGAGATAAGTCTCCACTCCCACCGGATTTTCCCCGGAGATCGTAGGCTTTGCCCCCACATTTGTCAGTCCGCCGTAAGTTTTTCCGTCCACGGTCACCCTCGTCACATAGACGCCGAACTTCGGCAGGTGTTTCACCGCCGGCGGGATCAGGTTCGCCGTCGGATATAATTTTGTGTGTCCGATGGCGTTTCCATGCTGCACCGTTCCGGTGACAAAGTAATAATACCCCAAAAGCTTGTTTGCCTTTATGATATTTCCGTCCGCCAGCATCTCACGGATGTAGGTGCTGCTGATGATCTTTCCTTCCTCGTCCCGCTCCTTGTCAACAACAAAATAGCGGTATCCGTACTCAGACGACAGGCGCTCCAGCATCGCGCAGTCCCCGGCTGCCTTGTATCCAAAGTGGCAGTCCGGACCGGAAACGATGACCCCGGCGTTCATGTGTCCCACCAGGATGTCGGAGACGAACTTCTCCGGTGCCATATGGCATACTTCCTCATCAAACGGGTATTCTACGATGTAGTCAACACCGGCTTTCTCCAAAAGCATCTCACGCTCCGGGTTCGTCATGATCATAGTCTGCATCTTTCCCTTTACCAGGGTTCCCGGAGGCGTCGCGAAGGTGAACACGGCGATCTTAAAGCCTTGTTCCTTCCATTTTAACATCTCATGCATCAGCTTCTGGTGTCCCCTGTGGAGACCGTCGAATTTACCGATGCTGACGACTGTCTTCTCTTTGATCTGAAACTCTCTGGTTTCCGCGATGTACTGCATGTCAATTTCCTCCCAGAAAGATTTTTTCCGGATAGTACATGTGTTTCCCTTCGTCGTACCTAAACACCCCGATAAAGGTTCCATCCGAATGATAAACCCGGAACATGTCCCCGCCCCTTATATCTTTTACCGCGCGGCTGCGGAACGGATTTCCGTTCTTTAAGAGCTTATCGAGCTCCTCCGTATCCGAGCGGATCTCCGGAAGCTCCTTGAAAACTTCCTCCACCGGAAGTACGGCCTCCGCCAACCGGTCTTCCTCTTTTAACTTCTGAAGCTCGTCCAGTGTCAGGCTCTCCGAGAGTTCAAACCGGCCCACCTTTGTCCGAAGCAGCTCCTTCATACAGCCGCCGACGGAGAGCTTCGCGCCGATATCATGGCACAAGGTTCGGATATAAGTTCCCTTTGAACAGGACACGGTCATCGTGACCTCCGGGAGCTCCATCTTCTCGATCTGGATATCGAAGATCTTAACCGGGCGCGCCTTCCGCTCCACGTTTTTCCCCTCTCTCGCAAGCTCATAGAGCTTCTTTCCATCGACCTTGAGTGCCGAGTACATCGGCGGAATCTGGGCGTAATCCCCGATAAAGGAGAGGACCGCGTCCTGCACTTCTTTTTCAGTGAGGCCCGATGTTTCTTTCGTCTCCAGCACCGTACCCGTCGTGTCCTCCGTGTCCGTCTCGGTTCCCAGAAGAAGAACAGCCCTGTATGTCTTGTCGTGGTCAGTCAGCATATCGCAGAGCTTTGTGCCTTTTCCGGCGCACACCGGAAGAACGCCTTCCGCCGCCGGATCGAGAGTCCCCGTATGACCGATCTTTCTCTGACCCAGGATCCCCCGCATTTTCGCCACCACATCGTGGGAGGTGAATCCTTTTTCTTTATATACGTTAATAATTCCGTCGTACATTCTTTCCTCCGGTGTTCGTTACTTGAGCTCTTCCCACTGCTCGCGGATCTTTCCGCTGATCTTCTCCACGATCTCCTGCGGCTCCCCCGTCATCGTGCAGCCTGCGGCCTTCACATGTCCGCCGCCGCCGAAGCTCAGGGCGATCCGGCTCACATCCACTGCGGAGTTCGTTCTGAGGCTCACCTTGTACTCGTCAGGATTTCCCGTCTGGTAGAGCAGAAACGCGATCTCGATGCCTTCAATGATCCGAAGCTGGTCCACGATTCCGTCCGTGGCCTTTACGGTGCAGCCATATTCCCTTAACTCATCCGTCGTGACAACCGTGTATACACAACGGTTATCCAGAATCCGGACACTTTCGAGAACAGCCCGGCCGTGAATCTTCGCCTGACCATATGTCTTCGCAAAAAAGCTGTCGTCGATGATCTTTGGGAAATCGATGCCCTTTTCCATTAAAAACCCGGCGATCTCCATGGTCTGTCTCGATGTGTTTGAGAACTTGAAGATACCGGTGTCATGAGCAATTCCCGTATACAGGCACTCTGCGACCGCTTTGCTGATCTTTCCCTTATCGAGAAGGCGGAACACCACCTCACTTGCGGAGCTTGCCCAGCTCTCGATCACGTTGACCCTGCACATTCCCTTGTTCGTGATGTGGTGGTCAACGCAGAATGTATCTTTTGCTGTCTCCCGGTACGGGGCGAAGACGCCCAGGCGTGGAACGTCGCTGGCATCCGATGTGATGCAAAGGTCAAATGTTTTTGTGTCGTCGTATTCTGTGTGTACATCCTCAAAACCGGAAAGAAAGGAAAATTTCACTCCCATTTTCTCCAGATACACCGAGACCTCAAGCCCCTCATAATTTTCCTTCAGATAATTATAGAGTCCCAGACAGGAACCGATACAGTCCCCGTCAGGATTTACATGGCCCAGGATCACAATGCTCTTCTTTCCTTCCAGCATCTCATCAAGAATTCCCAAAAGTTCCGCCTCCCTTAATGTGTATTGTAATATAAAAAACAGAAAAATCCGGCAGAATCCGCGTTACGCGTGTCCGACCGGATTCCTCTATATGATTTCAGTACGCTCCTGTCCGCGTATTTTCCACGCAGACCGGTTCCTTCGTTTAATTTTCGCTCTCAGTTCCGTCGTCTTCCTGCTCCTCCGGCATATCCTTTGTCACCTCATCGATGAGCTTGGACATGCGGACGCCGTACTCGATAGACTGGTCCAGCACGAAGAAGATCTGCGGAGTGTTCCGAAGATTTACTTTTTTCGCAAGCTGGGTTCTGATAAAGCCCTCCGCGCTCTTTAAACCGCGGATCGTATCTTTCGCCTGCTCCTCGTCCGCAAGGACGCTGATGTAGGCCTTACAGATCTTAAGGTCCGGTGTGACCGAGACCTGGACCACGCTTGTCATCGGATGAACACGCGGGTCCTTGAGCTCGGAGCGGATGATTTCGCTCAGAGCTTTCTGGACTTCGCCGTTGATCCGGATATTTTTTACACTGTTTTTTCTCATGATATTACCTCTTTTTTACGACTATCCCGGACATAGCCGCGAAACGAAACTCTCCGCGGCTATGCACAGACCTGACAGACAACTATCTCGGCACCTCTACCATGATATAAACTTCGATCATATCGTCTTCCTGAAGATCGTTGAAGCCCTCGAATACAAGACCGCACTCGTAGCCTGCGTTGACTTCCTTCACGTCGTCCTTGAAACGCTTTAAGGATGCAAGCGGTCCCTCGAAGATCTGCTCACCGTCTCTCGTGATGCGGGCCTTGCTTCCGCGGGTGATCTTACCGTCAAGCACATAGGAACCGGCGATGGTGCCGACTCCGGATGCCTTGAACGTCTGGCGGACAACCGCATGACCGGTTACCTGCTCCTCGTATACCGGATCCAGCATACCCTTCATGGCAGCCTCTACATCCTCGATCGCCTGATAGATGACGCGGTACAGACGCATGTCGACTTTCTCGCGGTCCGCGATGGACTTCGCCTGTGCGTCCGGACGAACGTTGAAACCGATGATGATCGCATTGGAAGCGGATGCAAGTGTAACGTCGGACTCGTTGATCGCGCCAACGCCGCCGTGGATGACTTTGACAACAACTTCCTCGTTGGAAAGTTTTACGAGACTCTGTTTTACAGCCTCTACAGAACCCTGTACATCGGCTTTTACGATGATCGGAAGTTCCTTGACATTTCCGGCCTTGATCTGTGAGAACAGGTCGTCTAAGGAGAGTTTTGCCTTTGTATCTTCGATAAGCTTATTCTTGCTCTCTGCGATGAATGTCTCTGCGAAGCTTCTTGCCTCTTTCTCGTTCTGGTGCGCGATGAATACCTCACCTGCGTTCGGAACATCGTTGAGTCCGAGGATCTCAACCGGAGTGGACGGGCCAGCCTCTTTGACACGGTTGCCCTTATCGTCCATCATGGCGCGGACTTTACCGTAGCAGCAGCCAGCGGCGATAGCGTCACCGACCTTTAAGGTACCTTTCTGTACAAGTATCGTTGCCACCGGTCCTCTTCCCTTATCAAGCTGCGCCTCGATCACGAGACCTCTTGCGCGGCGGTTCGGGTTTGCCTTTAACTCTTTTACCTCTGCTGTTAAGAGGATCATCTCGAGAAGTTCCGGAATTCCCTCTTTTGTATGTGCGGAAACCGGTACGAATACGGTGCTTCCGCCCCAGTCCTCAGGAATCAGCTCATACTCGGATAACTCCTGTTTTACTCTCTCTACGTTTGCGCTCGGCTTATCGATCTTGTTGACAGCAACGATGATCTCAACGCCTGCTGCCTTCGCGTGGTTGATGGCCTCAACGGTCTGCGGCATAACACCGTCGTCCGCTGCGACAACGAGGATCGCGATATCTGTTGCCTGGGCACCACGCATACGCATTGCCGTGAACGCTTCGTGACCAGGTGTATCCAGGAATGTGATCTTCTGTCCGTTGTATTCAACAACATAGGCACCGATGTGCTGTGTGATACCGCCTGCCTCTCTGGAGGTTACGTTTGTCTGGCGGATCGCGTCAAGAAGGGAAGTTTTACCGTGGTCAACATGACCCATTACGCAGATGACCGGCGGTCTCGGAACCATGTCCTTCTCGTCCTCTTCTTCCTCTTTTAAGAGTTCCTCGATGACGTTGACCTTCTTCTCCTTCTCGCAGAGAACATCATACTCCATAGCGATCTCTTCGGCTTTCTCGAAGTCGATCTCCTGGTTGATCGTAACGATGGTGCCCTGTAAGAAGAGCTTCTTAACGATTGCGGACGGCTGTAATTTCATCTTGTCCGCGAGTTCTTTGATCGTGATAACCTCCGGGATTACGATGGTCTTGATCTCCTCGACCTTCGCCTCCTCCTTCTTCGGCTGCGGCGGCATAACCGGAGCTTTTACGCCCTTCTGGCCCTTTCCTGCCTTGCCTTTCATCTCGATATCGCGGTCTTTCTTTGCGTCATGCTCTTTCTTGTAAGCGTTCTTGCTCTGCTTTGTGTTCTGCTGCTTCTGTGCAAGCGGTGTATCGAAGGACGGCTTCGGAATGCCCATGCCGCTTCTGTTTCCGCCCTGACGGTTGTCGTTTCTGCCCTGGTAACCGCCCTGACGATTGTTGTCACGGTTGCCCTGGTAGCCACCCTGGCGGTTTCCGTCTCTGTTGCCCTGGTAGCCGCCCTGGCGATTGTTATCTCTGTTACCCTGATAACCACCCTGGCGGTTTCCGTCTCTGTTGCCCTGATAGCCGCCCTGACGGTTGTTATCGCGGTTGCCCTGGTAGCCACCCTGGCGGTTTCCGTCTCGGTTGCCCTGATAGCCGCCCTGGCGGTTTCCGTCTCGGTTGCCCTGGTAGCCACTCTGGCGGTTTCCGTCTCGGTTACCCTGGTAGCCGCCCTGACGATTATTATCTCTGTTGCCCTGATAGCCGCCCTGGCGGTTATCTCTTCCGCTCTCACGGTTTCCGTCGCGTCCCGGGAACGGACGGCTCTCTCTGGACTGGAAGCCCTGGCGTCCTTCCGGACGGCTCTGGTTCGGAAGCGGACGGACATTCTCACGAAGATCCTGTGCCGGTGCCTCTGTCTTAACTGTCTCCGCCTTTTTCTCCGGTGCCGGTGCTGCTGAAGTCTCAGCTGCCTTTGCCGGTTCTGCCGGCGCGCTGTTTGTCGTCGGTCTCACCTGCATGCCGGAACCGTTGTTCGGTCTTGCCGGTCTCTGACCGCCCTGCTGGCGGTTTCCTGCCGGACGTTTCTGTGTGCTGTTCTGCGGACGGTAAACTGCCGCAATACGCTTCTTTGCCGGTGCTGCCGGCGCATTATTTTCTCCTTCAGCCGGAACTGCCGGCTTTGTGGAATTCTCCTGATTCTGATTCAATGTATCTGTTCCCTCTTTTTTCTTTCTTAAATCCTTTTCAAACTCACTCACGCTCGCCACCTCCAAAATAGTCCCTGCAAACCATCGCCAATGTACATGACCCGCCGCATGCAGGCATGCGCTCCTCATGTCCGCAGGACTACGCTTTTGCAGTAAAATGCTTCAACAACGCATTGGAAAAATTCTCGTCGATCACGGCCAGGGACGCTCTCATCTGCTTTCCCAGGATGTGTCCGAGCTCTTCCTTGCTTCCGAACTCAAAGTACGGGACCTTATAGTAAGTACACATGTTCCGGAACATTTTCTTTGTGTTGTCCGAAGATTCTTCCGATACGATCACCAGTCCGGCTTTTCCGGACTTTACCGCCTTCTCTGTGGAGAACTCGCCACTTCTTACCTTGCCGGCTTTCTCCGCCAGGCCCAACAGGCCCAGGACCTTATTTCTGTTCATCGATCTGTTCCATCTCCTTTTTCAGACTTTCGTAAACCTCTTTTGGAATTGCCATTTTAAAGGAGCGTTCCAGTCCCCGGCTCTTCACTGCCTTTTCAAAGCATGCCATGGATGGGCAGATATATGCGCCGCGTCCGTTTTTTCTTCCGGTCGCGTCAATGGAAATCACGTCGTCAGTACCTTTTAAGACACGGATCAGCTCCCGCTTGTTTTTCATTTCACCGCAGCCAATGCACTGTCTCTGCGGAACCTTCTTTACTGTACTCACTGTGGTCGTTCCCTTCTCTCCTATTCTTCTGTCTCAGCCTGTGCTTCGGAAGTTTCCTCTGCCGGAGCTTCGTCCTCTGCCGGCTCTACATCTTTCTCGTACTCGCCCTCAAAGCCTTCCTCGCCGAAATCCATATCGTCGAAGAGGCCAAGCTCTCTCGCCTGTGTCTCACTCTTGATATCGATCTTGTAGGTGGTAAGTCTTGCGGCAAGTCTTGCATTCTGTCCTTCTTTACCGATCGCTAAGGATAACTGGTAGTCCGGAACGATGACCTGTGCCTCTTTCTCGTCCTCATCCGCAACGACGGAGATCACCTTTGCCGGGCTTAACGCGTTCTCGATCAGGAACGCCGGGTTATCATCCCAGTTGATGATGTCGATCTTCTCGCCGCGGAGTTCATTTACGATCGCGTTGACTCTCGCTCCGTTTAAGCCGACACATGCACCTACCGGATCAACGTTCGGGTCTGTGGAGCTTACGGCGATCTTTGTTCTGGAACCTGCCTCACGGGCGATGGCGCGAATCTCAACGGTACCGTCGCGGACCTCTGCGATCTCAGCCTCAAACAGACGTCTTACGAGGTCCGGATGCGTTCTGGATACGGAGATTCTCGGTCCCTTCGGGCTGTCCTTAACTTCCAGGATATAAACCTTGATGCGCTCAGTTCTCTGGAATACTTCGCCCTTTACCTGCTCAGCTTCCGGAAGGATCGCATCGATCTTTCCGAGATCTACGCTGACATTGCGGCCGATATAACGCTGGACAATACCCGTAACGACCTCTTTCTCCTTGCACTGCCACTCGCTTAACTGGGACTTACGGCTCTCCTCGCGGATCTTCTGTAAGATCACGTTCTTCGCGTTCTGCGTCGCGATTCTGCCGAAATCATGGGAATCAATGGGGATCTGGACGATATCACCAAGGACATGTCTCGGAGCGATCATTCTTGCGTCAGCGAGGCTGATCTGTGTGATCGGGTCCTCCACAGTCTCAACGACCTCTTTTTCCATATATACAGAATAGTCGCAGCCATCCGGATCAATGATGACTTTCACATTGTCAGCTTTGCCGAAATGGTTCTTGCAGGCTGTGAGAAGTGAATTCTCAATTGCCTCCAGCAATGTGTCCTTACTGATGTTGTACTCTTTTTCGAGTATATTCATCGATTCCATCAGTTCCTTGTTCATTTTTTATCCTCCTTATTAAAAATCGAATGCCAGACGGATTAAGGCAATGTCTTTTCTATTAAATGTGCTCTCGGAACCGTCCTCATAGCGGATCGTTACGGTGTCCGCGTCATATGCCGTGAGAATTCCGGAGAAATCTTTCTGTCTCTCGATGGCGCGGTACAGCTTGATATCGACTGCTTCGCCGAGACTTCTCTTAAAGTCCTTCTCTTTCTTTAACGGTCTGCCGAGTCCCGGGGAGCTTACTTCCAGGATATAGCTGTCATCGATAAAGTCTTCTTTATCGAGCCAGTCGCTTAAGCGTCTCGATACCATCTCACAGTCATCCACTGTAAAGCCGCCCTCTTTGTCGATATAAGCTCTCAGATACCAGGTGCCCGCTTCCTTCACGTACTCCACGTCCACCAGTTCAAAATTATTCTCTTCCATGATCGGAATTAAAAATTTCTCGACCCTGGATTCATATTCATCTCTTCTTGCCATGGGTTTCCACCGCCTTTCTGCCGGAATATTCCGGTTATGCAAAACGAAAGAGTGGACTTTTTCGTCCACTCTTTTGACCGGTTACTTATGTTATCATCAAAATCATAGCATAGAACATCTGAAAAATCAAGGGGTTTGCTGGGAAAAGTGCCTGTTTGCGGGATTTCTGTGCAGTTTTCCGGGTGTTTTCTATGATTTTGGGGCAGTGACCAGCCCGACAGACCTGTCCATTTACGCAAATCATGCTGATCCTGGTGAATCCTGTGCCGGTGCCTCGTTGCATGGGATTCTGTTTTCTGATATACTATGTTTACGCTGCCGCCTTTTATTTTCTTTCAGGCGGCAGGTCACTTATTATATCTATATTACAGAAAGCAGACCTTATTGTATATGAAACGATTTGTTATCGGTATCCTCGCGCATGTCGACGCTGGAAAGACGACCATGTCCGAGGCAATTTTATATGAGACAGGAAAATTAAAGAAAATGGGGCGCGTAGACAACCGGGACGCGTTTCTCGATACGTTTGCACTGGAGCGCGCCCGGGGCATCACGATCTTTTCGAAACAGGCGGTCTTTCCGTTAGGCGATGCTTCCGTGACGCTCCTCGACACGCCGGGTCATGTGGACTTTTCGGCGGAGATGGAGCGGACACTGCAGGTGCTGGACTACGCGGTGCTCATCGTCAGCGGGGCTGATGGGGTGCAGGGACATACGGAGACGCTCTGGAGACTTTTAAGACGATACCGGATCCCGGTGTTTATCTTTGTGAATAAGATGGATCAGAAAGGGACGGATCGAGATGCGGTGCTGGCATCGCTGAAGGAGCGGCTGGATCATGGAGTCGTGGACTTCAGCGGGGTGATCGGGAATGAGGATGTGTTGACATTTTCAGTCTCTGCTGAACCGTTTTCGGCGGTCTGCAGAGATCCAGAAGAGGCAGCTGAGGAGATCGCCACCTGCGATGAAGTGCTTCTGGAAGCTTACCTCGCAGACGGTACTTTAAAGACAGACGATGTGCGGAAAGTCATCCATGACCGGAAACTCTTCCCGTGCTTTTTCGGCTCTGCGTTAAAACTTTCCGGCGTCCGGGAATTTCTGACCGCCCTCGGGGAGTTTGCGTCATGTCCGGACTACACGAAGGACTTCGGCGCGAAGGTGTTCAAGATCTCCCGCGATGAGGCAGGCGTCCGGATGACGCATCTGAAGGTCACGGGCGGAAGTTTGAAGATCCGCGATTCGCTGTCCCCTGATTCTGAGGAGAAGATCAACCAGATCCGGCTCTACTCCGGCTCAAAGTTTGAGGCATTGAAGGAAGCGGAACCTGGCATGGTGGTGGCCGTCACCGGAATCTCCGACACGAGGCCTGGACAGGTCTTCGGAACTGCCTCCGAGAGTGCTCTTCCGCTTTTAGAGCCGGTCCTCACCTACCGGATCCTGCTGCCCTTTGGAACAGACTCCCACACCATGCTCAAAAACATGCGCATGCTCGAGGAGGAAGACCCGCAGCTCCATATCGTCTGGAACGAGGCGCTTGGCGAAATCCAGGCACAGGTCATGGGCGATGTACAGATGGAGATCCTGAAAAGTCAGGTACAGGAACGATTCGGCGTGGAGATCGAATTTGGCGAAGGAAATATTGTATATAAGGAAACGATCGCTAAGATCGTTGAGGGCGTCGGTCATTTCGAACCGCTGCGCCACTACGCGGAAGTCCATCTTTTGATGGAACCGGGTGAGCCGGGAACCGGACTCGTCTTTGATACCAGCTGCAGCGAAGATATGCTGGATAAAAACTGGCAGAGACTGATCCTGACACATCTGGAGGAAAAGCGGTTCCGGGGAATCCTCACCGGTTCCGAGATCACCGATATGAAGATCACTCTGATTGCCGGGCGTGCCCACCAGAAGCACACAGAGGGCGGCGATTTCCGCCAGGCAACCTACCGCGCTGTCCGTCAGGGACTCTGCGAGGCGGGGTGTGTGCTCTTAGAACCCTACTACGCGTTCCGTCTGGAAGTCCCATCGGAAAACCTTGGGCGCGCCATGGCGGATCTTGACCGGATGCAGGGTGAATTTTCCTCGCCGGAACAGGATGGCTCCATGGCTCTTCTTACGGGAACCGCCCCGGTTTCCACCATGAGAAATTACCAGCGCGACGTGATCTCCTACACGAAAGGCCGCGGACGGCTGACCTTGAGTCTTTCCGGCTACGAACCGTGCCACAACGCCGAGGAGGTTATCGCGGCCTCCGGCTACGATTTCGATTCCGACCTCCAGGACCCTGCCGGATCTGTCTTCTGCTCCCACGGGGCAGGCTTCGTGGTGCCGTGGGATGAGGTGAAGCAGTATATGCATGTGGAGAGTCCGCTGGCAAAGCAGCTTGCGAAGGAACAGCAGGAACGGGAGCTTAAGGAAGCGAATGAACGGCTGCAGGCGATGGCAGCGGATGTAGCTGCGGGGAAAGTTCCGAGTGGAGCGGCTGGCGGCAGCGCTGCTGGCTCTGGTTTTTCTGGCAGTAAAAATTCTGGCTCTGGAGCTGGACCTGGTTCGAGCGGCTCTGCCGCTTCTGGTAACGGTATCGACTCTGGAGCTTCCGCGAATGGCACTGCCGGTTCTTCCTCCGACAGCCGCGGAAATGGAGGTTCTTCCCTTTCCTTCTATGATGATAAGGAACTCCAGGCCATCTTCACCCGTACATACGGCGAGCCGAAGCGGAAGCTTGCCTCCGACTACGACTCCCGCACCGTGATCCGTGCGAAGAACGCCAACCCGGTGAAGCCGGTGAAGGAAAAAGAGGAGCCGGAGGACGAGTATCTTCTCGTTGACGGCTACAACATCATCTTTGCCTGGGAGGAACTGAGCGATCTGGCGGCCGTGAGCATCGATGCCGCCCGCTATAAGCTTATGGACATCCTAAGCAACTACCAGGGATTCCGGAAAATATGTGTCATCGTCGTCTTCGATGCCTACAAGGTCCCCGGCGGTGTAGAGAAGGTCCAGAAATACCACAACATCAACGTCGTGTATACAAAAGAGGCGGAGACCGCCGACCAGTACATCGAAAAAGTCGCGATCCGCATCGGCAGACGATACCGCACCACAGTCGCTACCTCCGACGGCGTGATCCAGCTCATTATCCGAAGTCAGGGCTGTATCCTCTGGTCCGCGAGGGATTTCCGTGAGGAGATCGAACGTGTCGGAAAGCTGATCTCTGAGGAAAAGGGAAAGCACACCGGCAATGCAAAAAATTATCTGTTCGCGCATGCAGACGCGGAGACACAGAAGTATTTAGAGGCAGTACGACTGGGAAAAAATCCTGAAATGCCATAAAAGAATGTGCCTTGGCACATTCTCGCGCCTCGCGCGGTCGCTTGCGACAGTCTACATCTTCGCGCGAGTGCGCATCTTTGGCACGTCAGTGCCTTTTTCTGACCCCATTTCAGACATTTCTCACACTTTTTCCGTCCTATTTCCAGCCATTCTCTACATTTTCCGACCTGCCCTCAATCTCTCTCCCTTGAACCACCAACACGCAATCCAGCGAATTTTCGAAATTTTCGAAATAGAGCGCGATTTTAAACCTTCAGACTCAAGCACATAACTTCTCCTCGCTCCTGTCAACACACCGCGCTGATACGCAATCTTCCAAACCGCCAACGCACAGCGCCGGTGAGTCTTCGGGCACGGACGCTTTGTGCAGGGAGCCTGGCTTCCTCTTGGCTCGCAGGAGAATGCGTTGGAGGACAGGCGGCACTAGTCTGAGCGTCAGCGAGTTGTGCCGACTGTTCTCCGCCCTTAGCATTCTTCTGCAAGCTTAGAGGAACCGCTCCCGAACCCCTGCGTTCGCGCCCGAAGACTCACCGGCGCGTACCTCTAGCCAATCTATTTCCCACAAACCTCAAGGATCTCCCCGCAGATTTCTTCTGCCGTCTTCCCATCCGTAGCAACCTTCACATCAGCCGCCGCCTCATACTTCGGCCTGCGCTTCTCCATCAGCTCTTCAATATACCCAACATTCATATTCCCATTCAGTACCGGTCTCTCCGTACTGTCCTTCACACGCTCGTAGATCGTCCCCGGCTCTGCCGTGAGAAGCACGATCTTCCCAGACTCCTTCATAAGCCGCACATTCTCCTCCTTCAAAACAGCACCTCCCCCACAGGAGATCACCGCCGGCTCCACTCCCGCAAAGCTTTTGATCAGCTCCGTCTCCAGCTCCCTGAAATACGCTTCCCCCTTCTCCTCAAAAATATCCGCGATCGCCATTTCCTCATTCTCCACGATCATCTGATCCATCTCCACCTGCCTCGCCCCGGTCATCTCCGCCAGGCACTCCGCGTTCGTACTCTTCCCGCAGCCCATAAATCCGATCAGAAAAATATGTTCCTTCAATCCCGCCATAATCTAAATTCTCCTTTTCGTACTAATAGTCTCTCAAAATCTCTAACTGTTTTCTCCCACACCCAAAACACTTTTCCACTTTCATGCGTCATTTAGTGCAAGTATACCAGATTTTAACATACTCTGCAATCAAAGAACCTTCACATTCCTGATCTATTCCGCTTTTAGCCCTCTTTTTTAAATTTTTCTGCTTTTTACATTTTCACACTTTAAAATCATAAATTTTCTTTTGCATTTTCTTTCCTGCACTGTTATAATAAAGCGAGAAAAATCACTCCCCGGAGGTACACATAAAATGGAAAACACCACATCCGCAGCTTCACCGATCACCGGACACACCGGTCTTATCTGTCTGCTCGGCAGCCCCTGTGCCCACAGCGTCTCCCCGATGATGCACAACGCATCCTTTGAGGCTCTTGGGCTCGACTACCGCTACCTCGCATTTGATGTCAATGAGGAGACACTTCCCACCGCAGTTGCCGGTTTAAAGGTTCTCGGTGCCCGCGGCTTCAACCTGACCATGCCGGATAAAAATCTCATGGTCTCCCTCTGCGACGAACTCTCCACCGCTGCCCGGATCATCGGTGCTGTCAACACGGTCGTAAACGAAGATGGACGTCTCGTCGGCCATAACACCGACGGCATCGGTTACATGCAGTCCGTAAAAGATGCCGGTTACGATATCATCGGCAAAAAAATGACACTTCTGGGCGCAGGAGGCGCTGCCACCGCAATTCTGGTACAGGCTGCCCTCGACGGCTTAAAAGAGATCTCCGTCTTCGTGAGACCCACCAGCCGCTTCTACGACCGCCTGGTACATACCGTCGAGGAGCTCACTGAGATCACTGACTGCAGGATCAGGATCTGTGACTTCTCCGACGCGAATCTCTTAAAGAAAGAACTTGCGGACAGCGCTATCCTCACAAACGGGACCTCCGTCGGCATGGCTCCCCACGAGGATACCTGCCCGGTCCCGGAAAATCTGACTTTTCCGAAAGACCTCATCGTCTCCGATATCATCTACAATCCGCGTGAGACAAAGCTCCTCACCATGGCTAAAAATCAGGGCAACCCGTTCTTCAACGGATCCTATATGCTCCTCTACCAGGGTGCCGAGGCCTTCCGTCTCTGGACTGGAAAGGAGATGCCAGTGGAGAAGATCAAGAAGGAATTTTTCTCCGATCCTTTTTATTCAAAAAGCAACTTAGATCACTTACGCCGTGTCATTGCTGCTTTAAACGCCGGAAACGGTATTTCACATGAGTTAATCACTGACGAAAAATAAATACTCTACTTTTAAAGTTTCTATTTACACATGACCTCCAGAACCTGCCACCGACAGTTTTCTCTGGATGCATGGCATCAAAAAAGGAAAACGATCTGTCTGTGCAAACCATCAATACCACAAACAGATCGTTTTCCTTAATCAAATCTTTTATTTCAGGCTTTCATCATCTATCTTATGAACTGCCAGTTGTTTTATCTTCTACTTACTCTGTCCCGCAATAATCTCTTCCGCCATTCCAAACATCTCCTCAGCGCCGAGATCCTCACCAAACTTGAAGAGGCTGTAGCCCTGTCCGTCCATGTTCCACTCTACCGTGTAGGAAGTCATAACTTCGACCTTATCGCTGCCGTAAGCCAGGTTAAAATTGCCGTCTTCCTGGGCCTTTTTGTCCTCCTCGGTGAGCTCATAATCTGCCGGAACGAACTTGTTGGTCAGCTTGTAGAAACAGAGTTCTGTACCATCCTCGCATGTCCTCACCTCTGCCGGGGTGAGTTCTCCATCCATGCCGACTTCCGCGGAAAACGTGACATCCTCCATGCCGTCTTTTCCGTATGTGACGGAAAGCTGTGTTCCGTTTCCCAGTTTATTTCCATCTTTATCTTCCGTCTCATAGTTTACCGGCACAGCAGCCTTAAACGCGTACCCGTTGGAGAATTTCTCCGGGAAATCTACCATCGGTCCATTCTCCTTCTGAAGCTCCAGCGCCTGTTCATAGGTGTGGACTTCATCTCTTATATCGGTGCGGGATGTGATTCCCGCGATCTTTCCAATCGCGAACGCCGTCATGCTTCCAAATACACAGATCGCTGCAACTGCTGCTACCGCTTTTTTCATAAAACCTTTCTTCATATAATTTCCCTCTCTTTCTATCTTCTCATATACATTTCTCCGGATCCGCGCCTTCCGCACCGATTCGTCCGGAAGTTCGCCTGCACGGCTCTCAAACATGTTTTTCAGTCTCTTTTCTAAGATAGGATCGTCCATGTTTTTCCTCCTTCCTCCTGTGTGAGGATTTGCTTCAACTGTTCCTTCGCGTGGAACAGCCTGGATTTCACCGTTCCCTCAAACACTCCGCAGACCCTTGCGATCTCGCGGATCGGCATATCATTGTAATAGTACAGGATCAACACGGTCTTCTGCTTCGGCGGCAGCTTTTCCACCGCCTCGTAGAGGATCCGCTCCTCTTCCTTCATAATGCAGTTTTCCAGGACGGACCTTCCGGTGTCCGCCTGCCCGGATGCAGGTTCCTCCTCCGGCTGTTCTTTCCGCGACTTTCTGCTGATCTTCCACGCGGACCTTGTGAGTATCCTGTAAAACCATGTCTTAAAGGCTGCCGGATCCCGGAGCTTCTTTCTGTTTAAATAGCAGGCGGTGAATGTCTCCTGGACAATGTCCTCGCTGTCCGCCGCGTTCCCGGAGATCAGCCAGGCCGCCCTGAGCGCCGGCCTCTCATACTTCTCCATCAGCTCCCCGAAGGCATCCATGTCCCCGTTGATCATGCGTCTCACGATATTCTCTTCATCCATGTCCTGCCTCCTCTCTTTTTTGATGCATCTGTCTTATAGAGACAGGCAATTGGGGGAAAGTTCATTTTTATCGGAAATTTCTTTTCTTCTTTATTCTTCCAAATATATAACTTATTTTTCCACCAGACATATTTATTTTTGTTTTTCTATCTACACTGACTTCCATCGCGTCTACCGTCAACCATTTTCATAGAGCCGCAAAAAACAGGACAGCCACCCGCATCCACGCAGATGATCTGTCCTGTTTCGATTGATGCCTTAATATGATTTTTCGTACTAATACCTTAACTTGATCCTAGAAAGCTCCACATCCACCTCATATCCATGGCTGTGAAGATACTCCTTCATGCCCTCCCGCGCGAGGTCGATATGATTCTTCGGGGCAACGGTAATGCTGCGGATCGGAAGCTTTTTCTTTCCGCCGCTTAAGTCGATCGCGATATATCTTATTGTAAAAAAGGAGATGAACCTGAGGAAATCACGCAAGGTTCCGGTATGTCCGGACTGCCTCCTCCTCTGCCGCCTTCATGATCTCTTCCACGGAATTGCCCTCGATGTCAAGCCCCTCTGCGGTATAGCACACAGTCTTATTAATTCCGTAATATACCTTGCAGAGTTTCTCGACATACTCATATCCGAGATTCAGATCCCCGATGGAGCCACCGCTGGTGGTCACATAATGGAGACTGTCGGCATGGCACAGCCCACCCGGGATTCCCTTGGAAGAAAAGGTAAAGGTCAGCCCTGTCACACAGATCTGCTCCAGATAACATTTCATTCTCGCCGGGAAAGTAAAATCCCAGTACGGGGCCGCCACAAGGATCCGGTCTGCGGACGCAAACTGCTTTGCATAGTCAAACAGCGGTCCCTCATAAATTCCGGCCCTCGTGAGCTGTTCCCGTCCTGCACTCTCTTTTCCGGTAAAAAGCTTCAGATCTTCATCCTCCAGGCACAGGGTCTCGACCTCATATTCCTCGTTCTTGTTCATTTCCTTTAATAAAGCCTGCGCAAGTCTCTCCGTTCTTGAAATATCGCGGTTCACGCAGGCGTCAATGTACAATAATTTTTTCATACCTTTCTCTCCAGATATTTTTGATATTACATGTATCTATAAATTCAACAGTCTTCTCGAAAGCTCCAGAACATCCTCCGTATTCTTACTGTTAAAGATCTTCACCTCACCTCCGGACTCTTTCCCTGATAACAGTCCACACTCAGTCAGGCGCTTTCTCGTCTGCTTCGCGGTTCCGAATCCACCGTCATAGATCGCCACGCCGGGCAGATGTTTCTGGATCTCATCTTTTACTAACGGGTAATGTGTGCAACCGAGTACCACCGCGTCGATCTCTGATTTCTCGTAAGGCTCGAACTGTTTTTCCAGATACTCGTCCAGAACAGGTCCCTCTAACATTCCGCCCTCGATATACTCCACAAGTCCCGGGCACGGCATCTTGATGATATTCGCCTCATCCTCGTAGACATGCAGCATGGAATTAAATTTTGTCTGGGAGAGAGTCATCGGAGTCGCCATAACGACAACCTTTGAGTGCTCTTTCGCAAGCACCGCCGGCTTCAGCGCCGGTTCGATTCCAATCACCGGAATATCCTTCTTCTCATACTCCTCTCTCAATTCCCGGATCGCCACACTGGTTGCCGTGTTGCAGGCCACAACTATGGCTTTCGCCCCGCGTTCCAGTAAAAAATCCACATCCTTTTTTGTGAGGTCAATGACCTCCTCCGGGGTACGTGTGCCATAAGGGGCATTCGCGGAATCCCCGTAATATAAGAAAGCCTCCCCCGGCATCAGTTTCACTAATTCTCTCAAAACACTGATCCCGCCGAGTCCGGAATCCAAAACACCGATCGGTCGATTGTCTGTATTCATAATGTACACCTCATTGACTGCCGCAGAGATCCGCCGGATCTCATGCAGCATATTATATGAATCCTCGTGTTCTCAGGCTGTCATGTTTCATTTCCATGACCGCACATCTCTTTCCTGCATAACACCGGTTATTTCATCGAATTATTCTTTGTGATGATCTCTTATATCTTATCACACTTTCCCCGTTTTGAACATCCACAGACTTTCTCCGCTCTGTTTTTGTGCACTTTTTAAAATTTAGGCCTTGATTTTTTTTATTTTTGGTTAATCTGTTTCTCAAAACACTGCTATACTTACGCTGTAACAAGAAAGAAGCGGTAACTGTTCAGTACCTTCACAGTTACGCAAAAATCCATTCCGAATTGCCTGCGGCAATGGGATTTTTGCCTGCTGGCCAAAATTATGTTACGGTCAGCGCAGTAAATGCGCAGACCTATTGAACAGTTATTAGTCACAAACTTAACAAAACCCCTTTATACACTAAAGCTGAGGGCTGCTAAGCGAATCCGGCAGAACGAATACTGGTTCGTTTGCCGGGAATCAGATTTTTGGAGGAAAAGATAAATGACTACTTTAAAAGCTGAAAAAAGAAGCATGGATGTAAAGGCAAAGAGATTAAGACGTGAAGGATTTGTTACAGGTAATGTTTTCGGACATGCCATCGAAGGCTCCATTCCGGTAAAGATGAACTCTGTAGACGCAGAACGTCTTTTAAAGACCGAACATAAAGGCGGCCAGATCAATCTCGACATTGAGGGGCAGGTATATGATGTCCTGATCAAGGAAATTGACTACAATGCAATGACAAGAAAGATCGATGAGATTGATTTTCAGGCACTTGTAAGCGATGAAAAGGTTACTTCTACTGCTGAGATCGTAATCCTGAACCGTGAAGCTGTTGTCGGCGGCGTTCTTCAGGAAGACTTAAGCGAAGTTGCTTACAGAGCATTCCCGTCCGCACTTGTCGAGAAGACAACACTGGATGCTGCAGGCCTCAAGGTTGGTGACATCGTACATGTCAAGGATCTTGACATCGCAAAGAACAAAGACATCGACTTAAAGACTGATCCGGAGGCTGTTGTGCTCTCCGTCATCCCGGTTCACAACGTTGTTCCGGAAACTGAAGTTACAACTGCACCTGTTGCAGCTGCTGCTGAGGAAAAAGAGACCAAATAATCTCCGCGTCCATATATAGAAATGGATATAAAAATGGCGGTATCGCTTCAATGGTGAGCGATGCCGCCATTTTTACATCCGTAGGAAATGAACACTCCTTGTACTTCCCGCTGGAATCAAGTATAATAAAAACAATCAAAGACGCTTTTTCTGATGGGAGGAATTTGCATGGGAAGTTATCTGAATCCGGGGAATCTTTCATTCCGCGGTAGTCTCCGCTCTAAAATTTATATCGACAAAAGCGAACTGATCGCCAGAACCAATGAAGCGCTTTGTACCGAGCAGAAATATATCTGTGTAAGCCGTCCAAGAAGATTCGGAAAATCAATGGCCGCTAATATGCTCGCCGCATATTATGACCGGAGCGAGGATACAACGGAATTATTTCAAAATCTTGCTATCAGTAAAGACAGATCGTACAGGGAAAATCTGAACCAATATGATGTGATCAAAATCAATATGCAGGAATTTTTAAGTATGTCTGAAACAATGGAAGAAATGCTGGAGATGCTTAAAAATTATCTGATTTTGGATTTTAAGGAGACATTTCACGAAATACAGTTTCGTGATGAAAAGAATCTGATTCAGGTCATGAAAGACGTATTCCGTTATACCAAATGTCCTTTTGTGATCCTGATCGATGAGTGGGACTGCCTGTTCCGGGAGTACAAGCAGAATAAAGAGGCTCAGAAAAAATATTTAGATTTTCTGCGCGCATGGCTGAAGGATAAGGATTATGTGGCATTGGCCTACATGACCGGCATATTACCCATTAAAAAATATGGCTCCCATTCCGCATTAAATATGTTTACAGAATATTCCATGACCGATCCAGGCGATCTGGCCGGGTATTTCGGCTTCACTGAACAGGAAGTATCCAGACTCTGCGATACATACGATATGAATTTCGAGGAAGCGAAAACATGGTATGATGGATATCATCTGATCGCACATCGCCAGAATGGTGATGAACATTACTCTATTTACAGTCCTAAATCGGTTGTGGAAGCCATGCTGCGACACAAGTTGGGAACTTATTGGAATCAGACGGAAACATATGAAGCCTTAAAAATTTACATTCAGATGGATATGGACGGACTGCAGGACTCTGTTGTCAGAATGCTTGCAGGTGAAGCAGTACAAATCAATATAGGAACTTTCAGCAATGATATGACCACATTTGCCACTAAAGATGACGTCTTGACATTACTGATCCATCTCGGCTACCTGACATACAACAGCGTAGATGGAACCGTTGCCATTCCTAATAAAGAAGTCTCACAGGAATATGTGAATGCAATCAGCACCATGAACTGGCATGGCGTGATCGACTCCGTAGAATCGTCCCGTAAACTTTTAGAATCATTGTGGGCCATGGACGCCGACGCAGTTGCGGCAGGAGTTGACAAGGCTCACGATGAAATTTCGATTCTTCAGTACAACGATGAAAATTCTCTGAGCTGTACCATAAATCTTGCATTTTACTTTGCACGCGAATATTATACGATAATCCGTGAACTGCCTACAGGTAAGGGTTTTGCTGATATATGTCTGATTCCGAGAAAACTGCATTTAGATAAACCTGCGGTAGTGATCGAACTTAAATGGGATAAAAGCGCATCTGGAGCTTTAGACCAGATCAGAGAAAAACAGTATGGAAATGCATTGAAAGATTATCATGGTAGTATATTACTTGTTGGAATTAATTATAACAAAACAACGAAGAAACACGAATGCATGATCGAGACTATGCAGAAATAAATATAGTATCATGTGAACATCAGCAATATCTTTCAACTTAAAAGATCAAAAAAGTCGCTGAGTTGACAATTCTGTATTTCCCTGCTATACTGTCTTGCAGCTCATCGGAGGGCTTGTAAACGCATTTACAAAGCTGGATAAGATGCCGAAGGATCGTTCGGTATTTTATCCGGCTTTTTTATATAACTGGAAATTTTAGGTGGAAAATACTATGAAAAAGACAAATGATTTCACGGAAGGCAGCCAGATCATTCAGAGCGTCATGACGGTGATCACGAAAATCGCCATGGGCATCACGGTCCTTGTGGGGCAGAAAATCGGTGAAAAGCGTCCCCATGAGGCGGGCATCATTGGCAGCGGCATCGCAACCTCCGTGCTGGCGGGACTCTGCCTCAGCTATTTATTCTACACATACGTTCTGTACTTTGACGCACAAAATCACATCGGCGTCCCAACTTCGATCAAATTGCCATCCAAATCATAAAACCGGACCACCTTCTGTCCCCAACTATGTGTCATAAGGCGGTTCACATACTGGATATTGGGATATAACCGCTCCAATTTTTCAACAAATCTCTCTATGTTCTGTTCCTCAAAATAAAGCTCACACGAATTGCTTTCCGGAATAATAGTTTTCCCTAAAAAATCCTTCCATATCTTCTCCTCCTGCAGCACAAGCCCTTCCGTCAGGATTATATTTCCGTCATTATCAAGTACTATATCAAGTCCAAACAGATCATGATAAAACTTTTTCGATCTCTCAATATCCTTGACAACGATCAAAATATTCCTCAATCTCATTCTACTTCTCCTGCACCTCCTTGCCGCTCAAATGCTCGATCTCGATTTCAAACATCTGCACAGCCCTTCCCGCCTGCGCGATCTCCTCATCAGCCAGCTGTTCATTCGGATAATATTTCATCGCAAACCGTTTTAACATTTCCATTGCTTTCTCACTGCCATTTTCCATCAAATGACATCTCCCGAACACAACCGTACTCTGCATAAACGGTGCCCAGTCTTCCTCCCTGATCGTCTCATTTCCATAAACCGTAAAACATACCTTATCACATACCCGCAGTGCATCGACCTTATGCCCCGCGCGCGCACCATGAAAATAGATTTTCCGGTTCTCCCTGTCATAAAAATAATTGAGCGGGATCGCATACGGATATCCATCATCCCCATTCACCGCAAGAACACCTCTCCTGCTGTTTTGCAGAAGTTCCTCCGCCGCGCTATCCTCGATCTTATTTCTCTTTTTTCGAATCTCTCTAAACATAATTCTACACTCCTGATTCATAATATTACCAACCTCATCTTTTCCTTCTCCAAACACCGGCAAATTCTTCCAGATCCATTATATCTCACACGATTGGATTCGTCATCCTCTTCCTTCTCCAACGCGTTTTCCATACCCGGTCATCCTTCATATTTTATCAATATCTGTTTTTCACTTTGCCGCATACAAGCGCTCACACTGTAACGTGCACGTTTGACAACTGTACATTTTTCACATATGATTGACACGCAAATACTAATACGAAAAAGGGAATCTCACCATGTTTGAAAAACTAAAATATTTCTCCACGATCTTCTTCGGCACCTTCATCATCGCCGTGGGAGTCTATTTCTTCATGAACCCGAACCATATCATCAGCGGAAGTATCTCAGGACTCGCCGTGGTTCTCGTAAACTTTGTCCCGCTGTCCCTGTCCGCCATGACGCTGCTCTTAAACATCATCTGCATCATCCTGGCATTCCTCTTCGTGGATAAGACCTTCGGGACAAAGATCATCTTTATCTCCGTCCTGCTGCCGGCGCTTCTCTTTGTGTTCGAGATCCTGTTCCCAAATCCGGGTTCTCCCACAGGAAATATCGCCCTGGACGTGGTGGGAATGATCGTCGTGATCTGCTACGGACAGGCAGTCCTCTTTAACGCCAACGCCGCGTCCGGCGGTCTCGACATTATCGCGAAGATCATGAACAAGTACCTCCACATGGATCTCGGAAAGTCCATCATTATCGCCGGAATGGTGACCGTCGCAAGCTCCTATTTCGCCTACGACCTCCAGACCGTGATCATCGGCGCCCTGTCCACCTACTTCAGCGGCCTCGTCCTGGACTACTTTATCGACGAGTTCACCGGAAAGATCCGCGTCTGCGTGATCTCCGAGCACAACGATGATTTCAAGCGCTACGTCATCGAAACACTCCAGCGCGGAATCACCGTCTACACCGCAACCGGCGGCTACAGCGACACGCAGAAGGAAGAGATCCTTGCGATCCTCACCAAAAAGGAATATGGTCAGTTTATGGACTACGTCCAGGCAAAGGACCCCAACGCCTTCGTAACGATCTCCAACGTGAAGCGCGTGGTGGGAAGCTGGAATACGCCGAAGAGACGGACGTACTTCTAACACTTGAAAAAGCCGTCAGGCAGCGGCAGCTTTTTCAAGTGTATGACATCAAAAAAGCAGATCTGCAGCGGCAACATGTCATGTTACCTGCAGACCTGCTTTTCTTAATATTATACAAAATTCTGATTTTAGTTCAGGAAGTTCTCAATAATAACGCTCTCCGCCTCTTCCTCGGTAAGTCCCAGCGTCCGAAGCTTTAAGAGCTGCTCATCGTTGATCCTTCCGATCGCCGCCTCATGGATGATCGCCGCGTTTAAGTCGCGCGCACGGATCTCCGGAATGGATCCGATCTCGGCGTGGTCCATAATGATGGAGTCACACTGGATATGGGCCTGACATTTGTTGTTTCCGACCGCCTTCGGGTGGAAGGTCTGGACGGAATTGCCTTTTCCGACAGATCTTGAGATGATCTGGGCTGAGCTGTCCTCACCGTTTAAACGTACCTCGATGTTGGACTCCGCCGTCTGGTCTCCCTCGGTCATGAGGCGCTCCGTCACATACAATCTGGAGTTTTTATCCATCTCCACAAGCGTCTCGCGGACTGTGGAGTCAACGCCCTTGATCTGTGCCGTATCCAGAGTAAATACGGAATTTTCTCCGACATAGATATTCGTCACCGGATTCAGCACACGGCCGCCGGTTCCATTTCCATCTCCATAATGCTTTTCCTGATAACAGACGTTCGCATTCTTTCCAACATGAAAGGTATGGATCCCGTCATGTCTGCTCTCATTGCATCCGCTGTTGTGGATCCCGCAGCCCGCAACGATCGTAACGTCCGCGCCGTCTGCGATATAGAAATCATTGTATACAAGGTCTGTCATGCCGGAAACGCTGACGACCACCGGGATGTAAACTTTCTCGCCCTTTGTATCGCCATCAATATAGATATCGATGCCCGGCTTGTCCGTCTTCTTCTTGATCTTAATATGCTCACTGTCACCGTGGCAGATGGACGTTCCGTTCTGGCGCAGGTTGAAAGCGCCCTTCTGGGAAAATCCGTTGTCATTGATGACCTTCAGTACCTCTTCTACTACATGATCCAGCTCTACCATTACGCTCTCACCCCCGCATTTCCTGCACATGCATGACATTTATCAAGACCTTCTAAACACGGCAGGACATCTTCCTTCCGTCCTTCCGCCTTGATCTTCCCGTCATCGATCACCATGATCCGGTCTGCCATGCTGATGATCTTCTCCTGATGGGAGATGACGATCAGACTCTGTTTTTTCTCTTTGTGGATCTCCTCGAATTTCCGGATCAGCATGGAAAAACTCCAGAGATCGATCCCGGCTTCCGGCTCATCAAAAATACATAAGGTATGTTCCTTCGCAAGAACCGTCGCGATCTCGATCCGCTTCATCTCGCCTCCGGAAAGCGTTCCGTCGATCTGACGGCCTAAATATTCCTCCGCACAGAGTCCCACATCGGACAGAAGCCTGCAGCACTCCTGATCTGACATTTCTCTTCCTGCTGCCAGCGCAAGAAGTCTCTGCACCGTCATTCCCTTAAATCTCGGCGGCTGCTGGAATGCATAGCCGATCCCGGCGTTAGCCCGGTGGTTGATATCGTAATCCGTGATATCTTCCCCGTCTAAAAAGATCTTTCCGCTCTCCGCCTTCTCGATTCCGATCAGGACCTTCGCCAGTGTGGACTTTCCACCGCCGTTTGGTCCCGTGATCACCAGCATCTCCCCATCGTCCACCTGGAAAGAAATATGATCCAGAAGACATTTTTTCGCCCCGTTATCCTCCACATGGAGAATCAAATTTTCCGCTTTTAACACAATTTCACCTCTCTGTATCTATCAATGGGCTCAGACCCTGTCGGATAAAAGCCCATGTACATCGACACCATTCCTGCGTCTGTATCCAAATATAAACTGTATTTATCTGGTAGGAATAAGTGTATTATAACGCAAAACCGATAATTTCGCCATCAAATTATAAGATTCTCCGGTTGTTCCTTTTTTTATACATTCTTCTGCGTTCTGATTATACCTTCCATCGGTTCTATTCCAATTTTAGTCTCCCCGACAGTTCAAATTGCCTTTTTTCATATTCTATGATAGACTATCCCTTACACGCACAAATGTATTTGTGATAAAAACATGAGGAGAAATTAATTATGAATCGTAAACGAAGTTCGTTCTCCGGAAAGCTCGGTTTCGTCCTGTCGGCGGCGGGCGCGTCCGTAGGACTTGGAAACATCTGGCGTTTCCCCTATCTCGCAGCAAAGTATGGCGGGGGAATCTTTCTACTCGTCTATATCATTCTGGCACTGACCTTTGGCTACACGATGATCGTGGCGGAAACTGCTCTCGGCCGCATGACAAAAAAGAGTCCGGTGGGTGCCTATGAATCCTTTGGAAAATCAAAATGGCTGTCCTTCGGCGGCTGGATCAATGCTGTGATCCCGATCCTGATCGTCCCGTACTATTCTGTGATCGGCGGCTGGGTCATCAAATATCTGGCTGAATACCTTCTTGGACATGGACAGGCCCTTGCCACAGACGAATATTTCTCCGCGTTTATTTCCAACGGTCGTTCCACGGAGATCTGCTTTATTCTCTTCACCCTGTTTACAGTTGTTATCATTTACGCAGGTGTACGCAACGGGATCGAGCGTGTATCGAAGTTTATGATGCCGATCCTCGTGGTCCTTTCCCTGCTCATCGCGGGCTATTCCGTATCGAGACCGGGGGCTATGAGTGGTGTGAAATATCTGCTGGTACCAAACCTTGAGAACTTCTCATGGATGACGGTGGTATCCGCTATGGGACAGATGTTCTACTCCCTGTCCATCGCCATGGGAATCCTTATCACCTTCGGTTCCTACATGAAAAAAGATACTTCGATCGAAGATTCCACCCAGAATGTTGAGATCTTCGATACCGCGATCGCGATCATGGCCGGTCTCATGATCATCCCGGCCGTCTTCGCCTTCTCCGGCGGTGACCCGGATACCCTGCAGGCCGGTCCTGCGCTGATGTTCATCACGATCCCGAAGGTGTTCGCAAGCATGGGACTCGGAGCCGCAGTCGGCATCCTGTTTTTTGTCCTGGTCCTGTTCGCGGCTGTCACAAGTTCCATCGCCCTGACCGAGAGTGCCGTCTCCACTTTTGAGGATGAGCTGCACTGGAGCCGGAAAAAGGCGACGGTATTTATGGCTGTCATTATGCTCCTGCTCGGAACGCTCTCCTGTCTCGGCTATGGTCCACTGGCCGGTGTGACCGTGATCGGAATGCAGTTTCTTGACTTCTTCGATTTCCTGACAAACTCTGTTATGATGCCGATCGCGGCGATCGCGACCTGCCTTCTCGTATCGAGAGTCATCGGAGTTGCAAAGATCGAACAGGAGGTCACAAACGGCGGTCATCCGTTCCGCAGAAAAGTGATCTTCCAGTTTATGATCCAGTATCTCTGCCCGATCTTTGCGACTATCATACTGATCAGTTCTGTGGCGAACGCGTTTGGGTGGATCTCGATGTAACATCCACCCATCCTTTTGCTCCTGCAGCCCGCTCGAGCTCCGGGATCGTAAGTTTTACCGCACTGTGGTCATTTCCCGCAGCCGGGTACACCGTTGTGAACTGCTTCAGGCTGTCATCCAGATAGACCTCGATCCCCTCGTTGATCCCAAAGGGGCACACGCCACCCGGCGCATGGCCGATCCGCGCTTCTACCTGATCAAACGGGATCATCTTCGCCCTTACATGAAATGTATCTTTATATTTGTGGTTATCGACTTTTGCCGTCCCTTCCGTCAGGATCAGGACGGCTTTTTCACCCTGTAAAAAGGACATGGTCTTCGCAATCATTCCCGGCTTCACATCCAGTGCCTCCGCAGCCTCTGCCACTGTGGCCGTTGATTCTTTCAGCTCGATCACATGATCCAGAAATCCCTTCTGTTCCAGATCTGCTTTTGCTTTTTCAAGTGACATGATCCTATTTCTCCTTTGTTGATAATTCGCTGACTGGATTTTCGATCTCCGTAATATCAGCATCCAAATAACTTCGCAGTCTTCTCCATCCTCTCCGCGATCGGAACTCCAAACGGGCACCGTGCTTCGCACAAATGACATCCGATGCACTCCGACGCCTTATGTTCCAGAAGCTCATAGTGAGACTGCACTGTCGCCGGGATCTTCGGCTGCATGGTTGCCAGATCATAAAACTTGTTGATCATAGCAATATCCAGATTTGCGGCACACGGCTTGCAATGTCCGCAGTATGTACATTCGCCCCGGTAGGAATGGAACGGCGCATTCGCGATCACAGACGCATAGTCTTTCTCCGTCTCTGAGGCAGTCTCATATCCCACTGCCGCATCTACCTGCTCCTTTGTGTCATATCCACACATGATGGAGCAGACAGCCGGTCTCGTCAGCGCATAGTGAATACACTGGACCGGGGTAAGACAGACACCAAACGGAGATCTCTTCGCATCGAAAAGTCTTCCGCCCGCGAATCCCTTCATGACCGTGATCCCCACATCGTTCTCCTCACAGGCCTTATAGAGCATCGCCCGGTCCAGATCGATCCCCTTAAGTCCCGCGTCAAACTCCTCCGCAAACATCGTATCGATATCCTCACTCGCCGGCAGCATATCAAACGCCGGGTTGATACTGAAAAGGATCATCTCTATATATCCGGACTCAACCGCCTTCATAGCTACCTTCGGATTGTGGGAGCTCATGCCGATGTGCCGGATCACGCCTTTTTCTTTCAGCTCCATCACATAATCCAGATAATCAGAGTGCTGGATCTTCTCCCACTCTTCCTCAGAATCCACATAGTGGATCATTCCGAGATCGATATAGTCGGTCTGTAGTCTCTTTAAAAGGTCCTCAAAGGCCGGACGCACATATTTCATCTCCCGAGTGCGGAAATACTGTCCGTCCTTCCAGGTAGACCCGATGTGTCCCTGAATAAACCACTGATCCCGGTTCTCTTTAATTCCCTCGCCGATGATATTTCTCGATTTCGGATCCGCCATCCAGCAGTCCAGCATATTGATCCCTTTCTCTGACGCATACCGGATCAGCTCAATGCCCTCAGTTTCCGTATGCCGTTCCAGCCATTCCCCGCCAAATCCGATCTCACTCACCATGAGCCCTGTTTTTCCCAATCGTCTTGTCTTCATGTGTTCTCCTCCGATCATCTGTTGCCTCCGGCATTTCTCCCATCAGGATCCTACTGAAATGCCCCCGGTCCGTCGCTCTCCGACACGAATTTTGCGATCTTCACCGCTCCATTTCCATTCTTATCCACAGCATAGAACGTATACGTTCCTTTTTCCGTGATCTGGAACGCCGCCATATCCTTCTCATTCACCGTAAACGCCGTTTCTTCCACAGTCCCGTTCGCAAACTCCCCGGCTGTATGCTCGCCCTTTGCATAGAAGAGCTTATCAAGATCCCCGTCAATATCGAGGACGCGGACAGTCAGATACATTCCGCCATTCCGGTTCGAGGTCTGCATTTCCAGATATGGAGCCGTCCCGTTCTCCGGTCTCGTTCCACCGATCTGAAATCCCTTTCTCGATAGACTGCTGATATCATAGGAAAGGGCTGCGCCCACATTCAGCATACCGCCGGACACCGTCACGTCCTTGAGACTCTCCATCGGTGTCACCGTGGACATCAGGATCTCCTTCACATCCGCAACCCCGATCCCGTCAAAATACGAATAGATCATTGCCGCCGCCCCGGACACCATCGGTGCCGCCATGGACGTTCCGCTCATGTATCCATAGGTGTTTCCAGGGGTCGTACTTAAGATATAACTTCCCGGCGCCGCAAGATCCACAGTCGTTTTTCCATAGTTGGAGCTTGCGGACAGTGCCCCATCAAAGCTTAGATTCGCGACGGAAATAATATTGTCCAGGTCATACGCCGCCGGATAAAACGGGATCACGTCCGTATCAACGCCTTTTCCTGTCTTCGGATTTCCGTTTCCCGCCGCCACTACAAACAGCATACCGGAATTCTTCATCGCCTCATATAACGCCTTATCATCTGTCGTCGACGTCAGGCTCAGGTTGCAGATCACCGCACCGTTATCCTCCGCATATTTGATCGCTTTGATGACAGCCGCCGTACTTCCACCGCCGTCATTTCCCCCAAGAGCCTTTAACGCCATCACCCGAACCCGGGTTCCCGGAACGATTCCCGAGATTCCGATCCCGTTTCCTGTCCCGGCACTGATCGTCCCGGCCCCGTGGGTTCCGTGGCTGTCCTCATTCCCGATGAAGATCTGATTGTTATTATTGTAGAAATTCCACCCATAACAATCATCCACGTAGCCGTTTCCGTCATCGTCGATGCCGTTTCCCGGAATCTCATCGGTATTAACCCATAAAGTGTCCTTCAGATCTTCATGAGAAGCATCAATTCCCGTATCGATCATTGCGACGATGGTATCATGGCTTCCGTTCCCATATGTCTCCCATGCCTGTTTCAGGTTGATATCCACGCCGGAAACCGCCTGTCTCTTCTTTACCTCCACGAGAGTTCCAAGAAGCTCCGCATTCTCCGATGGCTGACCGAACGGATCCGAGTAGACCGGATACTTCGTAACCTCTTCCGATGTGAACGATCCATCGTTGAAGAACGCCCACTGCTCTGACGCGGACGGGTCATTCGTCTGAAGTTTTTCAGACGCATACGCCATAGACGGCTGTCCCGCTGCCGCGAGTATCACCGCCGCCATAAATCCCGCCGCATGTCTGCAGACCGCTTTTCTCTTTCCATAATCATTCTGATCCATAAAAATTCTCTTTTCTCTCTCCATTTCCAGCCCTGCAAAGCGGACATTCGCAATACGTTTCTGCTGTCTTCTGAGCTGTGTTCAAATCTGTATTTTATTTTACCAGATATTCTTGTCTTTTTCATGAATTATTTCTTTTAATTTGCTGATATAGAAAAATGGGCAGGATGACACTTTTTGTCACCCTGCCCACATTTATCCATATTTAGTTCTGCTGCTCCGGATTCTGCTCCGTCGGGGCCTCCAAAGCCTCAGCAGCCTGTACCGGCTGGCTCGCCGCGTCCTCCGCGAACTCGCCTCCCATACGGCTCTTCTCTTCTTTCTTTCCTTCCTCCGGCTCCGGGATTCCCTTCACCTGGCGGAAGATCTTCATGAACTCCTTGCCTGTGATCGTCTCTTTCTCGATCAGGAACGCGGCGATCTGATCCATCGCATCACGGTTTTCGGAGAGAAGACGCTTTGCCTCAGCATAGGCGTTCTTTAACATCTTCATGACTTCCGTATCGATCTCAGCCGCCGTAGCGTCACCGCAGTTTAAGACGGTGCGTCCTGTCAGATACTGGTTCTCCTGGGTCGCAAGCCCCATAAGACCGAACTTCTCAGACATACCATACTGGGTGACCATCGCTCTCGCGATCCTTGTCGCCTGCTCGATATCGTTCGCAGCACCTGTCGTCACCGTGTCAAACACGAGTTCCTCAGCCGCACGTCCGGCAAGGGAAACCACAAGCATTGCCTCAAGTTCTTTTTTCGTATTTAAATATTTTTCCTCTTCCGGAACCTGCATGACATATCCCAACGCTCCCATGGTACGCGGAACGATCGTGATCTTCTGGACCGGTTCAGCATCCTTCTGAAGCGCGGTGACAAGCGCGTGTCCAACCTCATGGTAGGAGACGATCCGGCGCTCCTCTTTGCTTAAGATCCGGTCTTTCTTCTCTTTTCCGACGAGAACAAGCTCCACAGCCTCAAAGAGGTCTTTCTGGGAGACAGCCTGGCGTCCGTTCTTGACTGCGTTGATAGCCGCCTCGTTCATCATGTTCGCGAGATCCGCGCCCACAGCACCGGAAGTCGCAAGGGCGATCTCCTCGAAGTCGACAGTCTCATCCAGGCGCACATCCTTGGAATGTACCTTTAAGATATTGACACGGCCCTTCAGGTCCGGCTTGTCAACAATCACACGTCTGTCAAAACGTCCCGGTCTCAAAAGTGCCGGATCCAGGATCTCCGGACGGTTCGTCGCGCCCAGGACGAGAAGTCCCTTAGAGGAATCAAATCCATCCATCTCGGAAAGCAGCTGGTTTAAGGTCTGCTCTCTCTCATCATTTCCTCCCATCCGGCTGTCACGGCTGCGTCCGATGGCATCGATCTCATCAATAAAAATGATACACGGTGCGGACTGCTGTGCCTGCTTGAAGAGGTCTCGGACACGAGACGCACCCACGCCGACAAACATCTCCACGAAATCAGAACCGGAAAGGGAATAGAACGGAACATGTGCCTCACCGGCTACCGCCTTCGCAAGCAGAGTCTTACCTGTTCCTGGAGGTCCCACAAGGAGCGCTCCTTTCGGCAGTTTTGCACCGATCTTTGAATATTTCTGCGGATTGTGCAGGAAATCGACGATCTCCACAAGGGATTCCTTCGCCTCGTCCTCGCCCGCTACGTCAGCAAACGTGACTCCCGTCTCCTTCTGGACGTAGACCTTGGCGTTGCTCTTTCCAACGCCCATCATTCCTCCGCCGCCCATCCGGCTGTACATCATATAGAGAAGTCCGATCATGAGCGCCGACGGGAGTACCCATCCCATCAGAAAGTTTAAAATACTCGCGCTCGTACTCGTATCTTCCGCCACCACATGGACCCCGTTGGCATCTAAAAGACGCTCTGCAAGATCAACATCCGGGATTCTTACCGTATAATACTGGATGAAGCGGGAAAGCTTCGTGGAAGAAGTCTTTGGCGTTAAGTAGATCCTGTTGTTGGAGATCTTCGCCGTATCGATCTCTCCCTCTTTTAAGTATTCCACAAATTCCTCATACCCGAGTTCCTGGGTCTGGTTTTTGCGGACCATGTTGTTCATAACGGTCACAGCGATCAGCGTGATCACTAGGATCAGGGCGAGCACCCCGATATTCTGTCCGCTTGGCCGCTTTCCGCCATTTCTGTTCTGATTGTTATTGTCCATTGATTTTCTCCACTTCTTTTGCGCATATATCACATTTGGGTATATTGACCCATGATTTTGTGATACCTAATCATTATAAGTTGAGTTTCCCCATAAGGCAATAAAAAAAGTATGAAATTTCTATGTTTACAAAAAATATCAGAAACGCTACAATACAACATGGATAGCAATTTTATCATTTAAAATATATCTGAAAGGATATTTATCATGAATACCGTCACACACCCGATTCCGCCTGTTTTTGACAGCGCCTCCAGGATTCTGATCCTCGGTTCCTTCCCGTCCGTCAAATCCAGGGAAGGACATTTTTTCTATCACCACCCGCAGAACCGTTTCTGGAAGACCCTGGCCGGAATTCTCGCGGTTCCGGTTCCAGGCAGTATTGATGAGAAAAAGGAATTTCTCCTCTCCCATCATATTGCCCTCTGGGATGTGATCGCATCCTGCTCCATCGAGGGTTCCAGCGACAGCTCCATCCGCGATGTCGTGCCCAACGATCTCTCCCGGATCCTGTCCACAGCCGACATCCGGGCGATCTTCTGCAACGGAAAGACATCCTGGAATTACTACAGAAAATATCAGGAATCCGCAACCGTCATCCCGGCAGTCTCCCTGCCGTCCACAAGTCCGGCGAATGCGGCGTGGACGCTGGAGAAATTGGAGGGCGCCTGGGGTATTATTACTGATTATCTTAAATAGATAGATATTAATTGTAACTATTCAGTACCTTCATAGTTACACGCAAAAATCCATTCCAGATCAGCTTCGCTGATGGGATTTTTGCCCTCCAGCCTATGTTTTCTTACGGTCAGCGCAGCAAGTGCGCAGACCTACTGAACAGTTACTATTAATTTTAACTACCCCAAGCGCTTTGTCATTGTTATGTAAAACACAGGTAGATTACTAAATTCTCCTGTTTTGAGACATTTTTATAATTTAGAAATCCTGCACTATATAATTTTTTTTGAATTACTTTCCTGTTTTATTTTCTTTTTTCGATGAAAACTATAATTCAGGAGGTGATTCCATGAAAAACTCATCAAAGAAACTGCTTACCAGCGCCGACTGGGACATCGACATCCAGGCCTGCTCCGCCACCGACTGTACCGGCCTGATCCCCGCCCTTCCGGAGACCGATGCGGAATTCGAGCACTATCAGGACCTCTACCACTACCTGCCGGATACCCCGGATCGGGCTGAATACAATTCCGACAAAGCAAGATCCTGAACCAGCGCTTTGATCCACATGATCCCTTGAAAGCATTTTGCCCGACCGCCAGTGCCTGAATACCGATCATCTGCAGGCATCTGGCTCATAAATCACCACGAAAGAAGTATGTAAAGTTATGTTAACCGAATCCATCTACCGATCATGCACCCTCTGTCCAAGGGAATGTCATGCCGACCGAACAACATCCACCGGCTTCTGCGGCGCCGGGCACGAGCTCCGCGCCGCCAGGGCCGCCCTGCATATGTGGGAAGAACCCTGCATCAGCGGCACCACCGGAAGCGGAACCGTCTTCTTCTCCGGCTGTACGTTACGCTGCGTCTTCTGCCAGAACTTCCAGCTGAGTCACGAAAACTACGGAAAAACCATCTCCGTCTCCCGTCTCGCCGATATCTTCCTGGAACTCCAGGAAAAAGGCGCCGCAAACATCAACCTCGTGACCGGGACCCAGTTCGCTCCATCTATCGTCCGCGCCCTGGATCTCGCGAAGCCGAAGCTTCAGATCCCTGTCGTCTTTAACTGCGGCGGCTACGAAAAGCTTGAAACGATCCGTGATCTCGCAGACTACGTCGATATCTGGCTTCCAGACCTCAAATACATGGACAGCGGTCTCGCCAAGAAATACTCCGCCGCCCCGGACTATTTCGAGAAAGCCTCCGACGCCATAAAAGAAATGATCCGCCTCACCGGCGGACTTTCCTGGAATAAAAGGAATCCATCAATGCTGGACCGCGGCGTCATCATCCGCCACATGGTCCTTCCGGGCGCAAAAGAGGACTCGATCCGCCTCCTGCACTGGATCAGGGAAAATCTCCCGGATCACCAGTACCTTATCAGCATCATGAGCCAGTATACGCCGTTCTACAGGAGCACCGAATATCCGGAGATCAACCGGCGGATCACCTCCTATGAGTACAACAAAGTCGTTGACACCGCGATTGACCTCGGTCTCACGGAAGGGTTTATGCAGGAAAGAAGCAGCGCGAAAGAAGAATATACGCCACCGTTTGACTGTGAAGGGCTTTAATACAGATTAATAAGCCTGCCCGGTTACAGACCTGCACCTGGTTCGTACAGACAGTTTGCTACTCTCCCCCAAAAGCAAGTGGCAGCAATTCTTTTCTGCGCATAAAAAGTGGGTACCGAATCAATTTTCTTGTTTCGATACCCACCTTAATGTTCTGCGTTATCCAATGGATCTTACCTCATTTTCATTAGATTTTTTTCTATATGAAGTTTTCCTTTTTCACTCCGCCGGCTTTTTCCGAAATCTTATCTTTCTTTTCGTTCTCATATCGATTATTGTATTTCTCTTTTTGATACTTTCTCGTCATATCTTGAAGGATTTCAAATAATCTTTTTTTCGATTAATTACCCGGTTTTGTGTTTTTCCTTTGTTCCGGATTTTTCAAATTTGAAAAATGGAACGAGACTTATGTGTTCGGTGGACTGTACCTCCTTTACTTAGATTTTTTAAGTACGAACCTTTTCGTCTTCTTTGCTTTGTTCTCTCTTTCTTTTTGTTGTCTTCATTATATTCGATATCTTCTCATTTGTCAATATGTTTTTAGAAAAAATATTTTTTATTTTATTGTTATTAGTTTATTGTTCTATTGTATATAATTATTCAAATAATTATATTATTTCGCAAAGGAAATTCACTCTCTTTTTCCATCCTTCTCCCATCCGCAATGACCTTTCTATATGGCTTCTACAGCTTTCTTCTTTCTCCGCACCCGCGAAACAGGACAGCAAAGGCGATGGAGATCCCAGCTATCATGAGAAACAGATCCGAATACACCCCAAAGGCCGCCGACACCTTCTCCCAGGAGTCCCCAGCGATCCTCCCGGCATAGACGAGGACCGTGTTCCACAGAAGACTTCCCGCCGCCGTAAAGACAAGAAACGGCACAAACGGCATCCTGGCAATCCCTGCAGGGATGGAGATCAGGCTGCGGACGATGGGGATCAGCCTGCACAGGAACACCGCCGATCTCCCGCGTTCCCTGAACCATCCTTTCGCGAGATCCACATCTTCCAGACGGAAGTGAAGCAGATGTCCGATCTGTCCGCAGAGCAGTTTCCGGAACACCTCATCCGGCAGAAACCGTCCCACGCTGTATAGAATGACAGCCCCCGCCAGCGATCCGGCAGTGGAAAACAGGATCACACCGACGGGCGTCATGTCCGTGCAGACCGTCATGACGCCCCCAAAGGTCAGGATCACCTCCGACGGGATCGGAGGAAAGAGATTTTCAACTAAAATAAGGAGGAACACAGCAAGATTGCCGTATTCCCCCATCAATTCCAGTACCAGCTCCCGCATACAGACACCCCCGCTTTACCATGGGTATAATATATGCAGCATCCAGTCTGTTTTATTCACTTTTCCCGAATCCATTCATCTGCAGATTCAGCTTTTATATTAACCGTTATACTTCTTACTCTGCTCCGCAATCAGCGCCGCATCGTCAAAGTAGTTGATCTTCATAGCCGCACGCATCTCCTTTAATGTCTGTGCAGCCACGCGCTCTGCCTTCTCGCTTCCGCTCTTTAAGATCTCGTATACAGCCGGGATGTCCTGCTCCCATCTCTTTCTTCTCTCGCGGATCGGACGGAGCTCCTCCTCAAGCACACGGTTCAAGAACTTCTTGACCTTTACATCGCCAAGTCCACCGCGTTTGTAGTGCTCTTTCACCTCGTCGAGGTTCTTGTAATCCGGCCAGAACTCTGCGAAGTATTCGTCCTTGCAGAATGCGTCCAGATATGTGAAGACGGTATTTCCCTCAACCTGTCCCGGATCGCTTACCTTTAAGTGGTTCGGATCTGTGTACATGGACATGACTTTCTTCCTTACGTCCTCCTCTGTATCGGAAAGGTAGATGCAGTTTCCTAAGGATTTGCTCATCTTTGCCTTTCCGTCGGTGCCCGGAAGACGGCGGCATGCGTCATTGCTCGGAAGAAGAATATCCGGCATAACAAGAGTATCTGTATTGTATACCGTATTGAATTTGTGAACGATCTCTCTTGTCTGCTCAACCATCGGCATCTGGTCCTCACCAGCCGGAACCACGTTTGCCTTGAAGGCTGTGATATCTGCTGCCTGGCTGATCGGGTAGGTGAAGAAGCCTACCGGGATGCTGGCCTCAAAATTTCTCATCTGGATCTCGCTCTTTACGGTTGGGTTTCTCTGTAATCTGGAAACCGTAACGATGTCCATATAGTAAGCGGTCATCTCGTAGAGCTCCGGCACCATGGACTGGATAAAGATCGTGGATTTTTCCGGATCAAGACCTGCAGACAGGTAATCGAGCGCAACCTCCAGAATATTCTGGCGGACCTTCTCCGGGTTATCCGCATTGTCTGTGAGCGCCTGGGAGTCAGCAATCATGATATAGATATCGCTATACTCTCCGGAATTCTGAAGCTCTACTCTTCTTCTAAGAGATCCTACATAATGTCCTACATGAAGACGACCTGTCGGACGGTCTCCTGTTAAAATAATCTTTCCCACAACAATATTCCTTTCTCTCCTGTGATGTCAGGTTTCTGTGATACCGGCGGCTCCACGACTGCAGTCCCATTTCGATCTCCAGAAATCCTGTCGGCTGACCCCAAGTTTCAGGCTACAGCCGGTGGATGAAAATTCCGCTTCGCAGTTTCGGTTCAAACCAGGTCGATTTCGGCGGCATCAGAAGCCCCGCGTCCGCAACAGACAGCAGTTCTTCCATCGATGTCGGATACATGGAAAAGGCGATCTTCATGTCCGCCTCACAGCGGCGCTCCAGTTCTTTCACGCCGCGGATCCCGCCCACAAAGTCGATGCGCTTATCCGTTCTCGAGTCTCCGATTCCAAGCACCGGAGCCAGGAATTTCTCCTGGAGCACGGACACGTCAAGTCCCTTCACCGGATCATCCGGTCGGACTCCCGCCTTTAATTTCAGATCATACCATGTTCCTCCGAGGTACATGCCGACCTCACCGCGTTCCTTCGGCTCCACAGCTTCCTTTAAAGGTCCGGAGACCTCAAAAAGCTTCGAAGCTTCCTTTAAGAGCTCCTCCTCCGAGTGTCCGTTCAGATCCCACACTACACGGTTATACGGCAGGATCGTCAGTTCATCCTCTGAGAACAGTACGGAGAGGAAGTAGTTGAACGGGGCGTCCTTCGGCGCGTCCGGGTGTTCCGCCCTGCGCTTTAAGGCAACCTTCACGGCAGAAGCCGCGCGGTGATGACCGTCTGCGATATATGTCGCCGGGAGCTTTTCAAATTCCTCCCGGATCTCTTTTATCATATCACCGGATCCGATTTTCCATACCCGGTGTCTGATTCCATCCTCTGAGATAAAATTATAAAGCGGATTCTCCTCTTTTGCAAGTGCAACCAGTTCTTTTAAGCGTTTTACCGGGCGATATGCGAGAAAAATCGGTCCGGACTGGGCGTCCATCACATCGATATGGCGGATCCGGTCCAGTTCCTTCTCCTCTCTCGTATTCTCGTGCTTCTTGATCACGCCGTTTACATAGTCATCTACGCTTGAGCATGCCACGATTCCTGTCTGGGGATGATCGTTCATCGTGAGTTCATAGAGATAGTAGGTCTCATTCGGATCTTCCACATAGTTTCCGTCCTTCACCCATTGTTCGAAAAGATCCTTTGCGTGGGCATAGACCTCCGGCGCGTACATGTCCGCCGTGTCCGGGAATCCCGTCTCCGGGCGGTCGATGGCGAGGAAGGAAAGCGGATGGGACTTCACCTCTCGCTTTGCCTCCTCCCTGTTGTATACATCATACGGAAGTGCCGCGATCTCTGCCGCATGTTCTGCTGCCGGGCGCACGCATGAAAACGGTCTCACTACTGCCATGCCTGTTACCTCCCCATATTATTTTATCCTGCCTCTATATTACACTCAATTCTCTATAAACGCAATTCATCCATGACGATTTTTCGTACATGGATGAATTACAATTACATTTCACAGCTGCCATCTTCTTATGCAGCCGTATTATTCTCTTTTCGACTATATTTTTTAGCCCTTGATCACGCGGACCTTATACATTCCGCTGATCTTTTCAAGGTGGGCAACCGCCTCCTCTTTCACCGGATTCTCCAGATCAAGAAGCGTGTACGCATACTTGTCGCGGCTCTTGTTCGTCATATTGGCGATGTTGATTCCCTCAGCAGCAAGGATCGACGTGATCTGACCGATCATGTTCGGAATATTCGCGTGGAGCAGGCCGATTCTTCCTGCCACCTGACAGATTCCCATGTCGCACGCCGGATAGTTTACAGAGTTCTTGATATTACCATTTTCTAAGTAATCCTTTAACTCATCCGCAGCCATCACCGCGCAGTTGTCCTCGGATTCCTCCGTGGATGCGCCAAGATGCGGTGTAGCGATCACGCCTTCCATTGCAGAAGTCTTCGCGTTCGGGAAGTCGGTGATGTATTTCTTCACCTTTCCGCACTTTAACGCCTCTGCCATATCATCATCATTTACAAGCAGGTCTCTCGCGTAGTTTAAGATCACGACGCCGTCCTTCATCTGGTCAAAAGCATCCTTGTTGATCATTTCCTTCGTGGAATCAAGAAGCGGCACATGGACTGTAATGTAATCACAGTCTTTGTAGATCGTGTTCACGTCCATGATATGTTTTACGGAGCGAGACAGCATCCATGCGGCGTTGACGGAGATAAACGGGTCATACCCGTAAACTTCCATTCCGAGAGCCGCGGCAGCGTTTGCGACCTCACAGCCGATCGCACCGAGACCGATGACGCCGAGCTTCTTGTCCTTGATCTCGTTTCCTGCAAAGGCCTTTTTGCTCTTCTCCATCTTCTTCGCAATGTCCTCTTCCCCGGCATGTTCCCTGCACCACCCGATACCACCGACAACGTCTCTGGATGTCAGGAACAGGCCTGCGAGAACAAGCTCCTTTACACCGTTCTTATTTGCGCCCGGTGTATTGAATACGACGATGCCTTTCTTCGCACATTCGTCGAGCGGGATATTGTTGACTCCGGCTCCGGCTCTGGCAATGGCCTGGAGTCCGGACGGGAATTCTGTCTCGTGGAGAGACGCGCTGCGGACCAGGATTCCTTCCGCGTCCTTAATATCATCTACAAGTTTATAGTCTCCTGTGAGGCGGTCTGTGCCATAGTGGGAGATCTGATTTAAACAACAAATATTTCTCATGATTTTTCCTCTGATATTTTCATCCGGCAGTCTTACGCGTCCGCGTGTTCCGCCTCAAATTTCTTCATAAATTCTACAAGCTTCACAACGCCCTCCTCCGGCATTGCGTTGTAGATGCTGGCTCTCATGCCGCCGACGGTACGGTGTCCTTTTAAGTTCACGAATCCGGCTGCCTCCGCCTCTTTTACGAACAGGGCATCCAGATCTTTATCACCTGTAACGAACGGCACATTCATGATGGAACGGTCCTCTTTGCGGACAGTTCCGTGGAAAAGCTTGCTCTCGTCCAAGTAATCATAGAGGAGCTTTGCCTTTCTCTCGTTTCTCTCCTTCATAGCTTCCAGTCCGCCCTGCTTCTTCAGCCATTTGAAGACCTTGCCACAGATATAGATTCCGTAACATGGCGGAGTGTTGTAGAGGGATCCGGCCTTCGCCTGGACATCGTAGCGCATGATCGTCGGTGTCTCCGGAAGAACATCCTCGCGGATCAGGTCCTCACGGATGATCACGATAACAACACCTGCCGGTCCGATATTTTTCTGGACGCCTCCGTAGATCACGCCGTATTTTGTGACATCCATCGGTTCTGAGAGGAAACATGAGGAGACATCAGAGACAAGTGTTTTTCCTTTTGTATTCGGGAGTGTGTGGAATTTTGTTCCGTAAATCGTATTGTTCTCGCAGATGTAGACATAGTCAGCATTCTCGTCGATCGGAAGATCGGAGCAGTCCGGAATATAGCTGAATGTCTTGTCTTCGCTGGATGCGATGGCATTTGCGGTTCCGTAAAGCTTTGCTTCCTTCCATGCTTTCTTTGCCCACTGGCCAGTGATGATGTAATCGCCGACACGGTTCTTGAACAGGTTCAACGGTACTGCAGCGAACTGCTGGTGAGCGCCGCCCTGTAAAAACAGGACTTTGTAGTTATCCGGAATCTTTAAGAGGTCTCGGATGTCCTGCTCTGCTGTCTGGATGATCTCCTCGAACGCTTTTGAGCGGTGGCTCATCTCCATAACGGACATTCCGGTACCGTTATAATCCAGCATCTCAGCTGCTGCCTCTTTCAATACTTCTTCCGGCAGCACAGCCGGTCCTGCGGAAAAGTTGTAAACTCTGCTCATAGTTTTATTCCCCTCTCTCTGATTGCTCTATGATCGGTCCTTTCAGGAATGACCACACATTCAGCCTTTGTCTCTCGATCCGGCGCCGCACTTTACTCTGTCTCTTCTCTACCAGTGTAACGCGACGCCTTAGGATGATTTGACATATATCCTAACACAAGTGCCCGGGCAAATCAATGATAAATTTTTGATTTGCCCCGAATTATGCAAACTTTTTTTCATTTTTGGTAATTTTTTTTAAAATATATGACTGCTGTAGGCAATTTCTTCCGGATTTCTATAAAAAGAATGTGCCTTGGCACATTCTCGCGCCTCGCACGGTCGCTTGCGACAATCTATATCTTCGCGCGAGTGTGCATCTTGGACACGTTAGTGCCTTTTTATGTAACAGGGAATTTCCTGTTACATAAAAAAGGCAGAACACATGAACTCATGTATTCTGCCAGTCTCGTTCTGCTTTATTTTATCAGATTCTATCACAGATCAGATTTCCCATCTCGGTGGTTCCGACCTGCTTTTTGCCCTCGTCCATGATATCGACGGTACGGTAGCCCTCTGCGAGGACCTTTCTGACCGCATCCTCGATAGCATCTGCTTCCTTGTCAAGGTCGAAGGAGAAGCGGAGCATCATAGCTGCGGAGAGGATCGTCGCGATCGGATTTGCGATGTCTTTTCCTGCGATATCCGGTGCGGAACCATGGCTCGGCTCGTAGAGACCAAATTTGCTCTCATTTAAGCTTGCGGAGGACAGCATACCGATGGAACCGGTGATCATGCTCGCCTCGTCGGATAAGATATCGCCAAACATGTTCTCTGTTAAGATCACATCGAACTGGCGCGGGTTCATAACGAGCTGCATTGCGCAGTTGTCGACCAGCATATTTTCAAGAGTGACTTCCGGGTAGTCCTTTGCGACTTCCGCAACAACTTTTCTCCAGAGTCTGGAGGAATCGAGAACGTTTGCCTTATCGACACTTGTTACTTTCTTCTTTCTCTTCATGGCGATCTCGAATGCCTTGATCGCTACGCGGCGGATCTCCTTCTCGCTGTAAACGAGAGTATCTGTCGCCTGCTCAACACCGTTTACGGTCTCTGTGTGGCGCTCACCGAAGTAAAGGCCTCCGGTCAGCTCGCGGACGATGACCATGTCGAAGCCGTCACCGATGATCTCCTGTTTTAACGGGCATGCGCCTGCAAGATCATTGTAGAGGTATGCCGGGCGGATATTTGCGAAGAGATTTAATCCTTTACGGATCGCAAGAAGTCCTGCCTCCGGTCTTAAGTTCGGGGCAACATCGTACCAGCGGGAGTTGCCGACATTTCCACCGACTGCACCGAGAAGAACAGCGTCACTCTTCTTTGCGGTCTCCAGCGCCTCGTCTGTCAGCGGCACACCGTAGGTGTCGATGGAGATTCCACCCATGAGGACCTCTTCATAGTTGAATTTATGACCGTATTTCTGACCTGTTTTATCTAAAACTTTCTTTGCTTCTCTCACGATTTCCGGACCGATTCCGTCACCGGAGATCGTTGCAATTCTATATTCCATGTCTTTTTCCTCCATATCCCGCCTGAAAATTCACGAAATGCTGCCGTCATTTCCATATTTTTCGGGTATTTTACTTTTCATATTTGTACCGGACTAATTCCTTTTCTGTCCGATTATCTCTTTGTAATCATACTCTAATTTTTCTTAATTTTCAACAAATTGGAGAAATTACTGGCATATATGTTTTCTATTATTTATATGAATCACAGTTATACTTTAGTGGGGTTCACTCTCACTGCTTCTCTTCATGATAAAAGGCACATCACCCGGAACCAATGTTTATTCCATGGCATGTGCCTTTTTCGTTACTGTTCACGCTTTGCGCAAACAGTAACTGATTTTGCCGATGCTTCGCATTCCGAATCGGCAAAATCCACTACCACCACTGTATTGTACGGAATTTTCAGTTCAGAAAATTCCTACCCTTGTACGGTAACCCTTTTTCTTCTCAGAATTTTTCTTACTCGTGATACATCTCCGGTCTTCTATCGCGGAAGAGTCCCCATGAGAATCTCTCGCGCTCCAGCTCATCCAGATCAAACTCCGCTGTGATCACGCCCTCGCTGTCGCGGTCCATGGACCGGATCACTTCGCCGGCACCGTCCGTGATGAAGGAGGAGCCATAAAATTTCAGGGCTGATTTCTGGTTTCCATTTGCCTCACATGGCGTTACCTCTTCCAGTCCCACACGGTTTGCCGCGATCACCGGCATCAGGTTCGACGCGGAATGTCCCTGCATACAGCGTCTCCAGTGGGGCATGCTGTCCACGGAGAGGATCGGCTCGCTGCCGATGGCTGTCGGGTAGAATAAGAGCTCTGCGCCCTTTACCGCCATAAATCTCGCGGTCTCCGGGAACCACTGGTCCCAGCAGATGCCCACGCCGATGGTGCCGTAGCGGGTCTTAAATGCCTTAAATCCCGTGTCGCCCGGTGTGAAGTAGAATTTTTCCTGATAATAGTGGTCATCCGGGATATGGGTCTTCCGGTAGATTCCAAGATTTGTTCCATCTGCGTCAAGGATCGCAACAGTGTTGAACAGGCGCTTTCCGTCCTTCTCGTAGAAGCTGATTGGAAGAACGACTTTGAGCTCCTCCGCCACCTTCGCGAAGTGTTTTACCGCGTCGTTCTCCTCCACCGGCTTTGCAAACTCATAGTATTCGTACTGGCGCTCCTGGCAGAAATACTGGCGCTCAAAGAGCTCCGGGAGCAGGATGATCTGGGCTCCGTCCGCTGCCGCTTTTCTCACGAGTCCCTCCGCGTTTGCGATATTCGCATTCACGTCTCTTGTGCAGCGCATCTGTACCGCTGCGACTTTTACTTTTCGCATTTTATATTTCCTCCTGTGGGGTATCCGTTTTATTGTCCCTATGTGCTGTCTATATTCCAGCTCTATATTGTTCTTTCACTTTTAATTTTTTGAATTGCTCCTCAGGTACAGCATCTATCCTGGTTCAATACACGTTTTCTGATTCTATTTTTTATCGTATTCTTTTCCTATCTTCCCTGCGGGACCTGCTGCGTGATACAGTGGATATTTCCGCCGCCGAGCAGAATATCCCGGGCCGGGATCGGGCAGATCTTTCTTTCCGGGAACACTTTTCCGAGGATCTCCACCGCCGTCTTATCATGCTCATCCCCAAACTGCGGCACGACTACCCCGCCGTTTGAAATATAGAAGTTAACATAACTTGCCGCCAGCCGTTCCCCGACTTCTCTCGTGTCCTCGCCGTCCTCAAACTCATAACCGCCGAGTTCTTCCTCCGTCACACAGATCAGTGTCTTTGGGATTGGAAGCTTGTGGACTTTGATTTTTCTTCCCATAGCATCCGTCTCATGTTCTAAAATATCCAGACAGCTCTTCGACATGGCATACTGGGGATCCTTCTCATCATCGGTCCAGCCTAAGACCACCTCGCCCGGGCGCACGAACGCGCAGATGTTGTCCACATGTTCATTCGTCTCGTCATTGTAGATTCCATGTTCCAGCCAGATCACCTTTTTAGCCCCGAGGTAAGCACAGAGCTTCTTTTCGATCTCGTCCTTTGTGAGCTTCGGATTTCTTCCTCCGCTCAGGAGGCACGCTGCCGTCACAAGAACCGTCCCCTCTCCGTCAGAATGGATCGAACCACCTTCCAGAACGAATGGGTGGGCCTCGTAGCAGTCATAGCCAAGCTCCCCACAGACTTTTTCCGCCACAAGATCGTCCTTCTCCCAGTGGGCATAAAGTCCATCCACGGTTCCTCCCCAGGCGTTGAACTCCCAGTCGATGCCACGAACCGCACCTTCCCCGTTCACCACAAAGGTCGGTGCCACATCCCGCGCCCAGGCATCGTCGGACTCCATGCGGATCACATGGATCTCGTGTCCCGGATTCCCGGCTAGCATCTCGCGGGCATTCTCCTCCACATCCGGCTCCGCCAGCATAAAGACCTCCTCGCTCTCCGCGATGGCCCATGCCACGCGCTTGAATGCCTCTCTCGCTTTTTTCGCGCCGTAGTTCCAGCTTCCCGGACGCTTCGGCCAGATCATGATGCAGCCTCTGTGAGGTTCAAATTCGCCCGGCATGCGGAATCCATCTGCTGCCGGTATCGTATGAAGTTTATTCATTCTATAATTCCTTTCCAGATTTATCTTCAGACTTATTCTCCCGCTCTTTTTACCGCCACTTTTTTATATAACCGCCTTTTTCCTGGTCACAAGGCGGAGAGCAGCCACAATCCATATTACACGGCGGCGGACAGTCACATCTTCCTCCCTGCTCACATGGAGGCGGGCAGGGACAAAACGGCGGCTTCGGCGGCGGTGGACACGGTTTCGGGGGCTTCGGCGGCTTTTCCTTCTTCTCCTCAACCCGGACCAGAATAATATCGTCTCCGATCTGACAGATATCCCCAAAGGGGATCACAAATTCTTTTTCCCGTCCCAAAAATCCGCAGACACAGCCCGGTCCCGGCACAATGATCGCCAGAATCCTGCCTGTACACGGATCAATGTCCAGATCCCCCACAAACCCCAGCCGTTTGCAGTCGCAGACATTGATCACTTCCCGCCTCTTTAACTCGCTCATCCGCATGGCATCATCTCCCGGACAGAAACATTTTATGTATCCCATCAACCACAGACCTGTTATTCGCGCAGGCTGCCGTCAACCAGTCATACTCTCTATTTATAGTCTATGTTCCATTTCTTGTCCCTGAGATAAATATCCAGCATTATTTTCACTTAATTGTAATTTTTCTGAAGCTTTACAACTCAATATTCTCCGGCAGTTTTCCCACTGCCTTCAAAATCTTCGCCGCATTTCTCCACAACATGTCTTCCTTTTCGCTGTCCGAAAAGCTGCTGTCCTTGATCCTCGCGATTGCGGCTTTCTGGCTTCCATAAGGAAAATCACAGCCGTAAAGCACCCGCTTTGTGCCGAATTTCCGGACGATCTCCTCGAACTCCCCGGCTTCCTCCAACTCCGCGCTCATGGCCGTATCGATAAACACATTTTCCGGCAGATTTTCAAGATCCTCATCGGGATTTTTCATCATGCAGAAGCTTCCCATATGCGCCATGATGATCGGGATATCCGGAGCAAATTTTAAGATCTTCCGGATTCCCGACGGGTAAAGGTCATAGGGGCGCACGATCCTTGCGGTCCCCATGTGGATCAGCACCGGAAATCCCAACTCATTGATCTTTCTCCACATCTCCTCATACTTTGGATCTTCCAGATGGACCTTCTGAAACGGCGGATGGAACTTGATCCCAGCCATCTCCATATCCTTCAGCTTTTCCAGCTCCTCGATCACATTCTCACAGTCCGGATGGAGTCCCCCGAATGGGATAATATTCTTTCTTGCCGCTTCCTTCGCGAACCGGTTCACCTCCCCCTGATTCTGTGGTTTCGATACCACCGGCAGGTTCACGGAGAGATCCACTCCCGCCTCCCGCATCCGCGCCAGCAGATTTTCCCGGATCGGAAGCTTCTTAAAATCATCATTTTCATGCCCGGTGACCTCCATGGCCCGTCTCGCCAGGGCGACCGGATAGATATGCGTATGAATGTCAATGATCCTGCAATTCATCTATTCTTCTCCAGTTCTTCCTCCATGCACCGTTTTCGGCAGCATGTTCCTGAATTTTTCTGCGGCTTTGGTTTTTATTTGCAATGAGTCACTTTTTCTTTACCATGCAGCGCTTTTTAAAAAACGAAATACCGTAGCAAAGAATCTGGTCATAGTCTTCCTCATACTCCTTTGCGTACATTCGATCATCAATTTGCCGCAAAGCTGTATCGCACGCACTCCCCAGATTTTCCAGAACCTTCGTATACTTTGCCTCAAAAATTGCAACACGGGCATTCATAGAATCGTAAATAACCACATCGCTCCGGCCTTCTCCGTGTTCCTTGTTGGAATCCACCATATATCCGGCGCCGGTGAAGATACCTGCAAGAAAAGCGTGGTAGAAGTCTTCCCGATAGTCATGGTAGCTGATCGTCCGCCGGAGCAGGGCATTCATTTCTTTGGTAATCCTCTCACTGTCACCGTTCCATACAGCGTCAAACAAAGCATTTCGATTCCACTTCTTCGTGCTGTCATCGAACCATTTAATAACTGTCGTTTCAAAAATCTCTTTGATTTCTGCATTCGGAATCATAAGAGCAGCCATGCCATCCGGCAGTTCGTCCTTGTAATCTCCCTTGCGCGCTTTGGTTAAGTAGCCCGTCAGATATAGTGTACTCCAAAGATTCTCTTCCGAAGAATGCAGATAATCATAGGTCAGGTTTTCATCTACACGCTGAACAATACAGCCGCCCGCCATCAAAGTTTCAAGCTTATTTGTAATCGTACCGCCTGCATACTCAATAAAGGAACGTATGATGGCATTGTCGCTGGTGTTTTTCCAATAGCTGACCGGTCTGGCTTTCGGATTTCGCTGCAGTTCCAACATATAATTCATAACATCCCACGGGCAGTAAACATCAAAATCACCGAAATGGTAGCCATCATACCATTTCCTGATATTGTCAGCCTGTTCCGTCAGACCGGTGTCATTCAGCAGCTGGTCAACCTCGCTCTGTACAAAACCAAAATACTCGTTCAAACGGGAATTTGTGATCGTATCCGACACAAAATTATTTGTTCCAGTAAAGATGCTCTCTTTTGCAATCTTCAGACACCCCGTAACAACCGCGAACCGAAGTGCCTGATTGTCCTTCAGTGCCTGCATCAAGCCTTTCATAACATCGAGCATTTCATCATAGTAACCGTTGTTGTTCGCTTTTGCTACGGGAACATCATACTCATCTATAAGAAGAATTACAGGCTTTTCATAATAGCTTTGCATCATCGTTGTCAAAAGCATAAGGCTGCTCTTAACTTCTTTTATCGAACCGCTGCCATGTGCGAGATGTGCAAACGCCGCTTTTTGGAAGTCCGTGGCATTTTTACCATCAAGCAAATAGAGATGTCTGTTGTACAAATCTGCAATCACCATTGTGAGCATATCGTATGCCCCAGTGAAATCCAGTCCATCTACCTGTCGAAACGAAACAAAAATTGTCGGATACTGGTTCATCCACGCATCGCACAATGCCTGGTTTTCTGTAATTTTCAGTCCCTCAAACAGTTTTCTGCTCTCCTTGCGGATGTCGAAGAAGCTTTCCAGCATGCTCATGCCCAATGTCTTGCCGAAGCGCCGGGGACGGGTAATAAGCGTTACTTTTATTCCCGTTCTGCTGAGCAGCTCTCCTATTAATTCCGATTTATCAATATAGTAATACTCATTTTTACGAATTTCTTCAAAATCCGAAACTCCAACAGGAATGTTCATTTCTTTCATCTCTGCTGCTCCTTTCGTGCAGCCATGCACAGATTTTTCATTGCTTCTATGCTACCATGAATCTCGTGTTTTTACAAGAAAAAGCTCTGCTTACTGCGGCTATTCCGGCTTCCGCTCATTCTGCGTAATTTGCTATAAGCCATAACAAAAAATGGCCCGGCTCCATTTCTGAAGCCGGACCGTGTGCGCTCTGCTGCGCTTATCTATTCATTTTCTCCCAATCATGACCTCTTTTAACAGCAAAGATCCACAATCACCTGTGCAAAGATCTTCGCACTCATTGTGAGCTCGTCAACCACCGCGAATTCGTCCGGGCCGTGCATGTGGTTCTCGGTCTCCGGAAGGGCAGCGCCGAAGGCAACACCGTTCTTTAAATTGTGGACATAGGTTCCGCCACCGATGGCGATACACTCGCCCTTTCTTCCGGAATATTTTTCATATGCGGAGAGCAGAGTCTTCACAAAATCAGAATCTGCCGGTACATGGTGCGGCGGCTTCATTTCTTCCGTATTGAAGGAGATTCCATCTGCTTCCATTTTTTTACGGATCACATCGATGGTGTTTTCCTTTGTGGCACAGATCGGACAACGGCTGTCAAATTCGCCCTCTAAGCTTTTCTCGGAAATATCCAGCATGCTGAATGCCAATGTCAATTCGCCGGACTCCTCATCGCTCATCTTGATCCCGAGAGCTTCTCCGTACCAGTCACCGTGCGGCATCAGGCGGTTTAACGCGTGGACTGCCTTTACCTGTCCGCATTCCGCCAACGGAAGACGCTCGATCAGGGATAAGAGTCCTGTCAGGGCATTCTTTCCTTTCCACGGTGCCATTGCATGGCCGTTTTCGCCAGCTGCAGCGATCTTCAGGCAGCCATCCTCAGAGGATACCGTAAACCGGATTCCAAGCTCCTCCTCCATGCTCTTTGCAAGAGCCTCTGTCTCATCTCCATCAAGACCCTCAAATAATGCCTCTGCCGCGCCCGGAACCACATTCGTCTTCGTTCCGCTGTGGAAGGATACCATCTTCGGAAGACGGTCAGACGGCTCGAACTCTGCCGTAAAATTACCTCCGATCCGGCCTTTCTCGATATTGATCACCGGGAAGGACGCATCCGGTGAGAAGGTCATCGGAGCTTCCTTTTCCACACTGTAGTAGTGGGTGATATCGGAGCTTCCGCACTCCTCGTCAGTGCCAAGGATCAGGCGGACGTTCTTTTTCATCGGGATTCCAAGTTCATTTACGGCACGCATCGCGTAGAGGGCAGCAATTGCCGGTCCCTTATCGTCCGCGGTTCCGCGGCCATAGATCTTTCCGTCTTTTACTACCGGCTCAAAAGGTTCTGTAACGGTCCAGCCGTCTCCGGCCGGAACAACGTCCAGATGAGCCAGAATATCGAGCTGTGCCTCCTTGTCATTCATGTCAACGGTTCCAACATAGTTGTCATAGTTGTTGATGGAAAAACCGTAGCATTCCGCAATATGCAGAGCTGCACGCAGTGCCTCGGAGCACCCTTCCCCATACGGTTTTCCGATACGGTAAGACCCCTTCACACTGTTGATCCGGCAAAGAGCTCCGATGTCCTCCAGCATTTCTTTCCTGTGCGCGTCAATATACCGGCTGATCTTCTCTTTATACATAATTTCCGCCTCCATATTTCTTTTGTTATAACCCATTTTACAGACAGGCGGGACCGTCTCATCCCGGGCGTTTCCGAGATCGTAAAGCCAGCCCCGCTTATACCATACTTATTCTGTGCGCCAGTTATTGGCTGCATGCCTGATCACAAACCCGCACTTACGCGCTTTATTGTCTGCTTCGCAGGCGTTTCGTTCGTTTACCTTATTTCATGAATCCTGCTAAGATCTCATTTACGATCTTGCCGTCTGCCTTCCCCTTTACGAGCGGCATCAGGGATTTCATGATCTTTCCTTTGTCCTTTGCGGTCGGGGCTTCGATTCCAAGCTCTGCGAGAACCTTTGCGATCGTCTCCCTGATCTGGTCCTCAGTCATATCAGCCGGAGCAAACTCCTCATATACGGCAAGTCTCTTCTTTGCCTCATCGATGATATCGGCGCGGTCTGCCGGAGCTGTCTCGATGGTCTCCTTGACCTGTTTGATCTCTTTCTTTACGATCGCGTTCTCCTCATCCTCGGTGAGCGGAGCTTCACGCTTGTCGATCTGCGCGTTCTTTAATGCGGAGAGAAGCATGGAAAGGGAATCCTTTCTCTCTTTATCCTTTGCTTTCATCGCCTCGACCATAGCTGCTCTTACAACATCGATCTTACTCATCTTATATTCCTCCTGTCTATGCAGTATTCCCAGTCAAAACAACTGGTTCCGCATGTTCCTGTGATGATATATTTTGTAAACTTGATTAGTTCTTTCCGAACTCACTGAGTTTCAAGTTCGGATTTCTCTCCTCGACCATGCCGACACTCCAGCTGTTGATGAATAACAATAACGGATTGCCCTTGAGGTCGCAGATGCGTTTCATATCGGATGTACCCTGGATCTTCGCCACATCCACTTCCTCCGGGTTCTCAACCCAGCGGATATACTCGAACGGAAGCTGTTCCAGACGGACATCGACATTGTACTCGTTCTTTAAGCGGTAAGTCAGGACCTCAAACTGCAGGACACCGACAACGCCGACGATGATCTCCTCCATACCGGTATTGAACTCCTGGAAGATCTGAATCGCACCTTCCTGAGCGATCTGGTTGACCCCCTTTAAGAACTGTTTTCTCTTCATGGTATCGATCTGGCGGACTCTCGCGAAATGCTCCGGTGCAAAGGTCGGGATACCCTCGAACTGGAACTTCTCGTTGGACGTACAGAGCGTGTCACCGATGGAGAAAATACCCGGATCGAAAACGCCGATGATATCTCCGGCATAAGCCTCGTCAATGATCTTACGGCTCTCAGCCATCAGCTGCTGCGGCTGGGTCAGACGGATCTTCTTACCGCCCTGAACATGGTTGACTTCCATTCCGGCCTCAAACTTACCGGAACAGATGCGCATGAAAGCGATACGGTCACGGTGCGCCTTATTCATATTCGCCTGAATCTTAAATACGAAGGCGGAGAAATCCGGTCTGAACGGATCGATCACACCGTCTGTCGTTCTTCGCGGAAGCGGAGAAGTCGTCATATTTAAGAAATGCTCCAGAAATGTCTCAACACCGAAGTTTGTAAGAGCAGATCCGAAGAATACCGGTGAAAGCTTTCCGGCACTTACAAGCTCCTGATCAAACTCATCGCTTGCCCCGTCGAGAAGCTCGATATCGTCCCTCAACTGAGCGTGGAAATCGGAACCGATGACGGAATCCACGTCTGTTCCCTCCACGTCGAAGGTCTCTGTGGCAACCTCCTTCTGTCCGCCCATGGCAGCCGTGAAGGTCGTGATCTTCTTTGTCTGGCGGTCATATACGCCCTTGAAGCTCTTTCCGCAGCCGATCGGCCAGTTGATCGGACATGTATGGATTCCGAGAACGTCCTCGATCTCGCTCATGAGTTCAAACGGGTCTCTCGCCTCGCGGTCCATCTTGTTTACGAAGGTAAAGATCGGGATATGGCGCATCACACAGACTTTGAACAGTTTGATGGTCTGCGCCTCGACACCCTTTGATCCGTCGATGACCATGACCGCGGAGTCCGCTGCCATCAGGGTACGGTAGGTATCCTCGGAGAAATCCTGGTGTCCGGGGGTATCAAGGATGTTGATGCAGTATCCCTCATAATTGAACTGGAGTACGGAAGATGTTACAGAAATACCTCTCTCCTTCTCGATCTCCATCCAATCGGAGACTGCGTGCTTTGTCGCTTTGCGTCCCTTTACGGTTCCGGCAAGGTTGATCGCACCTCCGTATAACAGGAATTTCTCAGTCAGTGTCGTTTTACCGGCATCCGGGTGGGAAATGATCGCGAATGTCCGTCGTCTCTTTATTTCATCATTTAATGAAGCCAAAAAATTTTCCTCCAAATCTATCTTAAAAATCTATATTTTTCCACTTAAATTTTTACCAGTATTTAAGGCTTTCGTCAAGAAGAAAGCCCTAAAATTCGTTATATTTATAGCAATCTATCGCTCGATCCCAAAGATCTCGTCTAAGATCGCCCCTGCAACCTCTTCCTTCGACATGATCGGGAGTTCGATCTCCCTGTTCTCGCGGATCATCGTCACCACGTTCGTGTCCGTTCCGAAACCGGCACCGGCAACCTTCAGATTGTTGGCAACGATCATATCGAGGTTCTTCTTCTTTAATTTTGCCCTGGAATTCTCCAGCATATGTTCCGTCTCCATAGAAAATCCGCAAAGAAACTGGCTGTCCTTTTTGTGCTCACCAAGCCACTTTAAGATATCATCGGTGCGCTCCAGTTCGATCGCCATATCCCCGTCTTTCTTCTTTGTCTTCTCGGTATTCACGAACTTCGGGCGGTAGTCAGCGACAGCCGCGGCCTTGATCACCGCGTCCATCTCATCACTGCGGCTTGTCACAGCCTCAAACATACCTTTAGCAGTAACCACCGGAACAAAGTTTACGAACATCGGCGGCTCCACCTCTGCCGGTCCGGAAACAAGAGTCACGTCAGCGCCGCGGAGAGCAGCCGTCTTCGCGATAGCATATCCCATCTTTCCGGTACTGTGGTTTGTAATATAGCGGACCGGGTCGATGGCCTCCCTCGTCGGGCCTGCGGTCACGAGGATCTTCTTTCCTTTTAAGTCTTTCTCGTACTGGACTTCCTTTAAGATATACTGGAGCAGCACCTCCGGCTCCGGCATCTTTCCCGCTCCGGTATCGCCGCAGGCGAGGTATCCGCTTGCCGGACTGATCACTTCCATTCCGTAGTGTTCGCAAATCTTTAAGTTATCCTGTGTGATCGGATTCTCGAACATTCTCGTATTCATCGCAGGGCTGATAATCTTCCTGCAGGTACAGGCGAGAACCGTGGTCGTCAGCATATCGTCCGCAAGGCCATGGGCCAGCTTCGCGATCACATTCGCGGAAGCCGGGGCAACGAGGACAACGTCCGCCGCCTTCGCAAGGGAAACATGTTCAACGGAAAACTCAAAGTTCCGGTCAAACGTATCCACCAGGCATTTATTTCCGGTCAGTGTCTCGAATGTAATCGGGTTAATGAAATTTGTCGCATTCCGGGTCATAAGCACATGGACATCTGCCTTCAATTTTTTCAGTGCGCTGGCGAGATATGCGATTTTATAGGCAGCGATACTGCCGCTCACGCATAAAAGTACGGTTTTTCCTGCTAACATTTGGAATCCTCCGTTGTAATTTTAGTCAATTTATGGTAAGATAATTCGAACTTTAAAATTATGAGGAACCTGTCTCACACGTTTCTCATATTCACGGTGAAGATTGACAAGTCCCGCAAATACGGAACCTTTGATCAACTGCACACGTAAAAACAGTATAACACGTTACTTAGATTTGTGGAAGGAGTTTTCTCAATGATTTTAGCGATCGACATGGGAAACAGTAATATCGTTGTCGGAGGTCTTGACGACAATAAAACATATTTTGAGGAGCGCATCACCACCGATGACCGGAAAACGAGTCTCGAATACGCGATCCTTTTAAAGAATATTCTGGAGATTCATAAAGTAAAGAAAAATGATATCGAAGGTTCCATTATGGCGTCCGTTGTCCCGCCACTGAACGCGCCGATCTCTTCCGCCGTAAAGAAGATCACCGGAAAGAAACCGTTTCTTGTCGGTTCCGGCATGAAGACAGGCTTAAACATCAAGATGGATAACCCTAAGACCGTCGGCGGTGACCGGATCGTGGCCGCTGTCGCTGCAAATGCCAAATACAAAGGACCGATCATCATCGCGGACATGGGAACCGCGACAACGCTCGATGTGGTGGACCACGATGGAAATTACATCGGCGGTGTGATTCTCCCCGGTGTAAAGGTTGCCTTAAACTCCCTCGTTTCCAATACAGCCCAGCTTCCGAGGATCAGCTTCGATGTTCCGAAACGCGCAATCGGAAAGAACACCATCGAATGTATGAGAAACGGTATCATGCTCGGCAATGCCGCAATGCTTGACGGTCTTATCGACCGCATGACCGCAGAGCTCGGCGAAGAAGCCACACTGATCGCAACCGGCGGCATGGCAAGATTTATCACCCCGCTTTGTACGCATAAGATTACATATGATCCGGATCTTCTGCTCCGCGGACTGATGATCCTGTACAGACAAAATACAGAAACAAAAGATGCGTAAAGCTTCACTGCCGAATGAAATTAACGTTCATTCGGCTTTTTTATTCAGAATTGTCCTCCCGACTGTTGCTGTCTATACATTTCGTTTGAAACGAAATATAAGCGAAATGCAGAGTTGTAATATTTCGTTTAATGGGATATACTTATGATAGAATTACGTTTGGAGGTGTTCAATGAACTATTTATCCAGCATGGAAGCGGCAAAAGTAATGGGAATCACAGTGCGCAGAGTCCAGCAGATGTGCAAGCAGGGCGAAATTTCCGGAGCTGTGAAAAAGGGACATTCCTGGCTGATTCCAGAAAATGCAGTTTGGCCAGATTCAGGCGAAAAGAAAAAGCCCTTGCCCATTGGGATTTCTGATTTCAAGACGGCGACCACAAGCTATTATTATGTAGATAAAACCTTGCTGATCCGTGATTTTCTGGATACGAAACCTATGGTATCGTTGTTTACCCGTCCGAGACGTTTCGGTAAAACATTGAATATGGATATGGTTCGGGTCTTTTTTGAAAAAACACAGGAGGACACCTCCATTTATTTCAAGGATAAGCAGATATGGCAGTGTGGTTCTGATTATACCCGGCATCAGGGAAAGTATCCGGTCATATTCCTGACATTTAAGGATGTAAAATGTCTGACATGGCAGGAGACATTTCAGAAGATCCGTAAGCTGATTTCACTGGAATTTATACGGCACAGTGAACTTGAGGAAAGTACTGCACTTGGAATCTATGAAAAAGAACAGTACCATCGCCTTGCCAGTGACAATGCGAATGAAGTAGACTGCCAGATGGGATTACAAATCTTATCTCTGTTGCTGCACAAGCATTATGGACAAGAATGTATTATCATTATTGATGAATACGATACACCGATCCAGCAGGGACATCATTGCAATTTTTATCCTGAAATCGTGAATTTCATGCGTAATTTCTTTTCCGGCGGCCTGAAGGATAATCCACATCTGGCTTTCGGCTTTCTCACAGGAATTCTCCGCGTGGCGAAAGAAAGCATTTTCAGCGGCATGAATAATTTGAAAACCAATTCGATTTTGGACGACAGTTACAGTGAATATTTCGGCTTTACAACTGAAGAAGTAACAGATATTCTGCACTACTATGGGAAAGAGGACAAATATCAGGAGATCTGCAGCTGGTATGACGGATACCGATTTGGTCATACAGAAATCTTTAATCCATGGTCTGTGATCAATTACATTACCGATCAGTGCTTCCCAAAGGCGTTCTGGCAGTCTACCGGCAGCAACGAAATCATTGGTGAGATTATCGCGACAGCTACACCCGAGATAACGGAAGGACTTCATAAACTGCTCTGCGGTGAAAAAATCACTACGTATATAGATACCAGCGTGATCTATCCGGAGATCCAGAATAATCCATACACGATTTATAGTTTTCTTCTTGTTGCGGGTTACTTAAAAGTTGCAGAAATTTATCCACAGAATGATGGAAATTTCATGTGTGATGTTGCAATTCCAAATAAAGAGATTGCCTGTGTTTATGAAAAAGAAATTTTGAATCGGACGAATCAGAACAGCGTCGCGATTTCTATCAATCAGGCGATATTCTCCGGAAATGCAAAAAAGCTTCAGTCTTTGCTGGAGAGTTTTATGCTGCAGAGTATTTCTTCTATGGATGGGGCAAATGAAAGTTTTTATCATGGCATGATGCTTGGATTATGTGCGATCCTTGGAAACAGGTACCAGATTCGTTCCAATCGAGAATCGGGGCTTGGCCGATTTGATATTCAACTGAATCCATTAGTAAAAGGAATTCCGGGATTCCTGTTTGAATTCAAACACACAAATGATGATCATGTGGATCTGGATGCGCTGGCAGACCGCGCCCTCCAACAAATAGATGTGAAAAAATATGACACGGAATTGCGGGATGCAGGTGTCCGGCCGATCATAAAAATCGGGATTGCTTTTCGTGGAAAAACAGCCGTTGTGAAACGCAAATAATGAGAAGGGGCTGCCGCACCAATTTTGGTATGCGGCAGCCCCGTTTTCTATAATCATGTTTCTATTTTATCCCAGTCTTCTCACAAATTCCTCATACCCAAAGGCTTTCACCACACTGCACTCCCCGTTCTCATCCATCCGCGCGATGGACGGCAGGCACATGCCGTTGAAGGTGTTGTTTTTTACCATGGAATAGATCGCCATGTCCTCGAAATAAAATCTGTCACCGATCCGGATCTCGTGGTCGAAGGAATAGTCACCGATCACGTCGCCCGCGAGGCAGGTCATAGAGGAGAGGCGGTAGGTGTACTGCTTTTCGTCCGCTTCGCCGGAGTCTTTTAACGGCGGACGGTATGGCATCTCCAGCACATCCGGCATGTGGCAGGCAGCGGAAGCGTCCAAGATCAGCGTCCTGATGCCGTTATCCACAATGTCCATGACTTCCGTCACGAGATATCCCGCGTTTAACGCCACGGCTTCCCCAGGTTCCACATAGACAATGACATCATATGTCTCCTGCATATGGCGGATGCAGCGCTCTAAACGGTCGATGTCGTAATCGTTTCTCGTGATATGATGTCCGCCGCCCATATTGAGCCATTTGATATTCGGAAGCTTCAGATACTTTCCGAATTTATCTTCCACAGCTTTCAGAGTTGTCTCCAGATCATCCGAGTTCTGCTCGCAGAGAGTATGGAAATGGATCCCGTCAAGCTTTTCCACGAGATCTTCCCGAAAATTTGCCAGGGTCACGCCGAGTCTGGATCCCGGCGCGCAGGGATCGTAGATCGCGTGGTCGCCCTGAGTGGAGCACTCCGGGTTTACGCGGATGCCGATGCTGACGCCTTTTTCCTTACAGAAGTCCGCGTATTTTTCAAGCTGGGAAAAGGAATTGAATACCAGATGTTCGCAGATATCGGTGAGTTCCCCGATCTCCGATTCCTTGAAGGCCGGAGCGAATACGTGATTTTCTTTTCCCATTTTTTCATATCCAAGCTTTGCCTCGAAAAGACCGCTGGCTGTGGTTCCGTCCAGATACTGCCCGATCAGTGGGTACTCAAAGAAGTTCGAGAATGCCTTCTGGGCAAGAAGGATCTTACAGCCGGTGTCGTCCTTGACCTTCTTTAAAATTTCCAGATTCTTCCGAAGCTTTTTTTCATCAATTACATAACATGGAGTTGGTAATTCATTAATCTTCATCTTGTTCTCCAATTACTGACTCGTTCCTGATACACATCTCAGCCCTACCAGAAAACGAAGTTCATTTTTCTACTGCCGTATCACAATACAGCAACACCCCTGACAACTCGTTCCTGCCAGAGGTGTTTTCTGTACTTGAACCTGTTCCACATTCCGCGCTTTTCCTGCATTCATCGCGAATATGCCAAACAGTCATTCATTTTCAAATTTTTATTTCACAATCTCCGGATTCTCATCCACAACCCACGGAAGTCCCCACTTGTTCAGTGCTTCCATATACGGATCCGGATCGAACTCCTCGACGTTGAATACGCCTGCGCCCTTCCAGGTTCCGTCAACGACCATCATGGAACCGATCATAGCCGGTACGCCTGTCGTGTAGGAGATGGCCTGGGAGCCGACTTCCTTGTAACACTCCTGATGGTCACATACGTTATAAATATAGATCGTCTTCTCTTTTCCGTCCTTCACACCGGTAAAGATACAGCCGATGTTTGTCTTTCCGACGGTTCTCGGACCTAAGGATGCCGGATCCGGAAGAAGAGCCTTTAAGAACTGGATCGGAACGATCTCCTGTCCGTTAAAGTTTACCGGGGAGGTGGAAAGCATTCCAACGTTCTCTAAGCATTTCATATGGGTCAGGTAGCTCTGGCCGAAGGTCATAAAGAAGCGGATGCGCTTTACGCCCGGAATGTTCTTTGCAAGGGATTCGATTTCCTCATGATGTAAAAGGTACATGTCCTTCTCGCCGACCTGCGGGAAGTTGTACTCGCGCTTGATCTCCATCGGTTTTGTCTCTACCCAGTGGCCGTTCTCCCAGTAGGAGCCGTTTGCGGATACCTCACGAAGGTTGATCTCCGGGTTGAAGTTTGTAGCGAACGGGTAGCCATGGTCGCCGCCGTTGCAGTCTAAGATGTCGATGGTGTGGATCTCATCGAAATAGTGCTTTAACGCATACGCGGAGAAGACGCTTGTGACGCCCGGGTCAAAACCTGTTCCTAAGAGTGCCATAAGTCCAGCCTCTTTGAATTTCTCCTGATATGCCCACTGCCAGGAATAATCGAAGTATGCGGTGAAGCCCTCTTCCTTGCAGCGTTTCTCATAGATCGCGCGCCAGGTCGGATCGTCGGTGTCCTCCGGCTCGTAGTTTGCGGTATCGATATAGTTCACGCCGGCCTTTAAGCATGCGTCCATGATCGTCAGGTCCTGATACGGGAGTGCAACGTTTAACACTGCATCCGGCTTATAGCTTTCCATTAAAGCCACCAGCTCGTCCACGTTGTCAGCATCCACTTTCGCGGTCGTGATCTTCGTCTTTGTCGTTCCCTGAAGTTTCTCCTTTAAAGCATCGCACTTGGATACGGTACGGCTTGCGATCATAATTTCTGTGAATACATCACTGTTCTGACAGCACTTGTGGATCGCTACGGACGCAACACCTCCGCAGCCGATGATCATTAATCTGCTCATGTTTATTTTTCCTCCTCTTTTAAAAGATCCTCAACATACTTCGGCAGCATGAATGCTCCCATGTGAAGATGTGTCGTGTAATACCAGGTTTCGATATTTAATGCATCCCATTCCCGGGGCTTGAAATCCTTGATGGGATGATATTTCTTTGAAGCGAAGCCGAAGAGCCAGTATCCGGACGGACAGGTTGGAATATGTGCCTGATACACACGGCTGATCGGGAAGGAGCGGAACGCCTTTCGGTGCATACTGCGGCAGGCCAGCTCGTCCTCATCGTAGAATGGGCTTCCGTGCTGGTAGACCATGATCCCATCTTCCTTTAAGGCGCTGTAACAGCTACCGTAGAATTCCTTCGTGAACAATCCCTCAGTATGACCGAAGGGGTCTGTGGAATCGTTGATGATAAGGTCATACTTTGCCTTCTTGTTTCTTAAAAATCTCAGACCGTCATCATAGTGGACCTCGACACGCGGATCATCTAAGGCACAGGCCACCTCCGGGAAAAATTTTCTTGAAACCTCCACAAACATCTCATCCGTCTCCACGACATCGATATGTTCCACGCAGTCATACTGCAAAAGTTCTTTCGCGACACCGCCGTCGCCGCCGCCGATGATCAGTACGTCCTTCACGCACGGGTGGACTGCCATCGGCACATGGGTCACCATCTCATCATAAATAAACTCGTCCTTCTCGGAGAATACGATCTCCCCGTCCAGAGAGATAAATTTTCCAAATTCCTCGGAATCGAACACGTCGATCCGCTGATATTCACTCTCCCCGGAAAACAGCTGCTTTTCGATCTTGATGGACAGCTTGACGTTTCCGGTGTGCAGTTCTGAAAACCAGAATTCCATATCTTGTGACTCCTTGTATCGTATTGGCCAAAGCCTGTATGCAGGCAGACAGCCTGTTTTCCTACAGTCAGGTCCTGCGCCTTGAAAAATTCATGCTATATGTTTGCCAGCACCATCAGATGGTCCACCGCCGGATCCTCTGTTCCCTGCATGGAGCATCCTTTTTTCTTCGCATACAGGATATACTGGACCACGTCGTCCGTGATCATCTCCCCCGGTGCCAGGATCGGGATTCCCGGCGGATAACACATCACAAACTCCGCACAGACTCTTCCTGAAGACGCTTCCACCGGAACGGAGACCTTCTCGGAGTAGAACGCTTTCTGCGGGGACATCACAACCTTTGGAGAAATGTACTCGCCAGAGAGCAGTCCGGAGCTGTCTTTTTTGTAGAGACGCTCGATATCATCCAGAGCACCAACAAGGCGCTCGATGTCCTGGATACGATCTCCGATGGAGATGTAAGCCAGAATGTTGCTGATATCTCCGAATTCAATCTGGATATCATACTCGTCGCGCAGAAGATCATAGACCTCGATTCCCGCAAGTCCGATGTCTCTTGTATATACGGAGAGCTTCGTCACATCGTAATCGAAAATGCTGTCACCGTTCACCAGTTCTTTTCCATAAGCATAATAGCCGCCGATGGAGTTGATCTCCCGTCTCGCGTATTCTGCCATCTCAACGACCTTCGCGAAGGATTCCTCACCGCGGAGAGCCAGATTTCGTCTTGAGATATCAAGACTGGAAAGAAGCAGGTAGGATGCGCTTGTGGTCTGGGTCAGGTTGATGATCTGGCGCACATAATCGGTGTTCACTCCCTTATTTAAAAGAAGAAGCGAACTCTGGGTCAGGCTTCCGCCGGACTTGTGCATAGATACTGCCGCCATATCAGCTCCCGCTGCCATTGCGGAGATCGGAAGATTCTTTCCGAAATACAGGTGGGTTCCATGGGCTTCGTCTGCGAGGACCTTCATGCCCCTCGAATGGGCAAGCTGTACGATCGTTTTTATATCAGAGCAGATGCCGTAATAGGTCGGGTTGTTGACGAACACCGCAACCGCGTCCGGATTGTCCTCGATGGCCTGTTTTACTTTTTCGACCTGCATTCCCAGCGAAATACCGAGTTTCTGGTTCATCTCCGGATTTACGTAGATCGGGATTCCGCCGCAGAGCACCAGAGCGTTGATGACGCTCTTATGTACGTTTCGCGGCAGGATGATCTTATCTCCGGCTTTTACCACCGAGAGGATCATGCTCTGGACCGCCGATGTCGTTCCGCCTACCATCAGATAGGCGCTGGCCGCTCCGAATGCCTCCGCCGCAAGTTCTTCCGCCTCACGGATCACGGAGACCGGATGACAGAGGTTGTCAAGCGGCTTCATGGAGTTTACGTCCAAAGATACACATTTTTCGCCTAAAAGCTGTACCAGTTCCGGATTTCCGCGTCCTCTCTTATGTCCCGGTACATCAAACGGGACAACTCTCTTCTTTTTAAATTCCTCGAGCGCTTCATAGATCGGGGCTTTCTTTTGTCTCTCTCTGTCCATGGTTTTGTTCCTCACGCATTTTATTGATTGCGCATCATCTGAATAATAAAAAAAGCAGATGACGCCAAAACCATCATCTGCTCAAAACGATTCTATTCCATTGGGGTCTGGGGCGCGTCACTCCGCTCCCGTCTGCCTCTGAGCTTTATCGTTTTTTCTTCCAAGTCTGCAATCGCAAATATATTGTCCCTGCACTTATTGACCGATTCACAAGATGATGTGTTTTTCAAACACTGATTATAAAGTAATCAACTTATAAATTTGAGCTTTTAACTCAATCAATAATGTGGGCTTAACCCCACGCGGCGCTTGACCCGCCTGTCCGATGGGCTTAACTTCCGTAGTCTGTTCTGCGGGAGTGGTCATTACATACATTTGCATGAAAACGATAAATGTCTCTTCACACTATTTCTATCATACATGAAAAAACATAGAACTGTCAAGTAAAAATTTCGTTACGTGTTTGACAAAGCAAATAGAAATCCGGAAGGATTCCAAAGCCTGCGGATCCCTTCCGGATTATTCTATAGTTCGTACAAGAGCATCGCTCTGCGAGAATGCACCATGATTCTTACGGGAATACGCCAGCTTCTCTTACCGGAATCACGCGCCAAGTCTCACGGAGGTTCGGCTTGAAACTCGCTTTACTGCTTGTTTCTTCCGTCCCAGACACCGTTTTTATCTACATAGTATCCGTCCGGTGTCCTTTGTCCGGCGTACATAATCCCTCTCTTTCCATCGGAAATCGGGTTAAAATAGTACCAGACTCCATTGAGAAGCATCCAGCCGGTCTGCATGCCGTGTTCCGGATCCATATAGAACCAGCCGCCGTAATTCTCATCTCTTAACCAGCCTGTCTTGGCATAACCCGTTTCATCAAAGGCCCACCAATTTCCGTTGATCTGCTCCCAGCTATGCGAAATATCACCGGAATCACGTACGCTTCCCTTCGGGTAGGTATTATCTGCAAAGCGTAACCACCAGCCATGCTCATCCAGCATCCAATGGCTCTTTCCGTCATTGACAAAGCTGTTTGTTTCTCCTGTGATAATTCCTGTTATACTGTCGATCGTTCCTTTGACTGAATCGTGGCTGACTGCACCGCTGCCGGAGGTTTTATCCTTACCGGAGGACGGGTTTTGGTGTCTCGGTCTTTCCGGCTCATCCGAATCATCGGAATCATCCGTTCTGTTCGATTCGTTCGGCTTGCCTGTTTCGCCTGGTTTTCCCGTTTCTCCCGGCTTGCCTGCTTCACCCGGCTTTCCTGTTTCGCCCGGCTTTTCCGTTTCACCCGGCTTTTCCGTTTCGCCCGGCTTTTCCGTTTCGCCCGGTTTTTCCGTTTCGCCCGGTTTTTCCGTTTCGCCCGGCTTATCTTCCGTTGCTGTCACTTCTGCCGTACCGGTCATCGCTGCGATCTCATAACGAGCGGATGCCCATTCATTCGGTGTAAATACCACCTCGTAGCTATGGGTGCCTGCCTGTGCCGTCTGGGCTGGATCCTTCCAGGCAAAGCTTCCGTATTCGGTGCTTCCTCCTGATAAGGCAGAGTCACTCAGAGGACTTCCCGCCTTCACCGACGCTGCCGCCGGCCAGGTGATCTGCGGTGCAGCCAACTTTCCGATCGCGAAGGTATACGCAGCCGGAGCAGGCGTGTTGTATTTGGCCGCCCAATCATGATTAGTGTCAAAATCAAACTCGGCGGTCATCCGGTGCGTTCCTACGGATGCGATTCCCGGCTTCGTCAGGTTGAGGACCGCAGTTCCAGCTTCCCCTACAGGGATCGTATCAGGATTCTGAATTCCATTATCATAGAAGCGGATCATACCCTGCGGCTTGTCACCATACGCTCCCTTAATACCTGCAATGATATCAAAATCATCCTCGTAGGTTCCAAGGATCCCTTCCGACTGCTGCGCTCCGGTACTCCGGTTCACAGCCGTTAAGGTAAGGATGAGTGTTCCTTTTTTAACGGTTATCGTTCCCTCTGCCGGCGTGCTTGTGCCAAGGTAATTCGTTCCGTCTGCCATGGTGATGCTTACCTTTGCAGAACCGACACCTTTGATGGTCACCTGTCCCTGTGCGTCCACGGTGAGAACCGTTTTATCAGAGCTTTCATACTTCAAAGCTCCATCTCCCGCTTTATTCACACCTGTCAAGGAAAAGCTGTCGTCTCCATAGGTTTTTTCTCCAATCCATGCTTGCGGATCGATTGAAACCGAACCCTGTATCGGACGGATCGTTCCGTTCGTCTGAGCCGGATATACCACACGGTAATTCTGCAGATTCACCGTGCCCGTGCTGCCATCTGCCTCAATTACTGCCTTTGAAGAATCAACGGTTACCGTCTTACCTGTTCCGGCATTGGCATCTTCAAATCTTCCCTTCAGGCCACTGATCCTGTATCTCTGACCCGAAGCTCCTATCTCTACCGTCGCCTCTAATGCGATATCGGTACTTCCATCATAGGGCTTTTCAATGGGTGTCTTAAGAACTGCGGTCAACTCTTTCGGAGATATCTCCGGAATCACGCTTCTTTTCAAGCTATTTCCATACTGCCCTTCTGACGCTCCATCCGGGATAAATTCTACCTGATATGCAGTTGTTCCCTTTACCTCCGGATAAATGGATGAAGCGAGCGTTCCTTTCTGATCCTTACTGAAGCTCCATGTTCCAGAAACCGGTGATCTACTATAATTAACAACCTGAAATCCTTCTGCCAGTTGTACCGAAATCTGATCAAGTGTCTGTCCATAGGTTCCCGTCGTTTCAAAGGATACTTTACCGGCGGGACCGTCGATCAGTAATGCATCCGGTGTTGTCACCGACAAGCGTTCAGCCGGCTTCGATGCAAAGCTACTGTCTGTTGCTTTCACACGAAGGGTTATATAATAGGTGTTAGCCGGAGTCAGACCATTAAACCGATTACTAAACTGAGTCCCTGGCTGCCACTGAAGCTCACCATCCGCAGATTTTGAAATTCCGTACTCACAACCGGAAACGGGCTGTCCCTTTACCCTGATAGAGTAGCTGTCTTTCGTTACATCTGTTCCCTGTATCGGATCCGGTTTTTTCGGTCTTACCGGAAGCTTTATCCCGGCTGCTTCGCCTGCTGCTTCGGAACCTGCGGCCGCCTTTCGCACATACAGAGTAATCTCGGTCGCACTCTCCAGCTGTTTATCCAGAATTCCCGTCAGAGACACCTCGCCGCCTGCCGGAATCTTTGTCCAAGTTTCAACCATCATAGATTGCGCATATTCGAGATCATACAAAGCCATATTTTTCAGGACTTCCCTTTGATAATCAATATAGGTCTCTTTACGCTCCAATACATTCTCATCCTTACCTGCCTCAACCTTTCCGGTAAATTCCACACCGCCAAAGGTGGCTTTCACTGCCTCCGATGCCGGAAGATACATATAAATCTTTCCGTTGGAATCTGTCCGGACATCCTTAAAGCCGTAGGAGCTTCCTTCAATACCTGCTTTTTCAACCAGTGTATTATTCTCATAGATACCGGTCAGATCCGCTGTGGTGAAATAAACCGGCTTACCATTCCCATCTTTTGCTGTATTCTTCTGCCACTTTTCGCCTGCCTTCTCCCAGCCATAAATGATCGGTCGCGGTATATTTCTATCCGCCCCTATCAAACAGATCGTTCCACCTGTAATCGTCACATCGGTTGGTGCCTGTGTAGACTCATACCCCTTTCCAATATGAGCAGCATTCCTACCGCTTTCATTATTTTTCTTCACTAAGCATATGGTGCCGCCGTCAATCAGTACACTCGATGAACTGTCTCTACCGCTTCCGATGCAGGCACCATCATAAGAATAGGCTGTAATCATTCCACCATGAATCTCAATCTTTGCAATTATCGCTGAGCTTCCAGGGACATATCCAAAACCGCTTCCAATTCCGGCACCACTCCACGAGCTTGCATTCACCGTTCCGCCTTCTATCACGATTTTACCGGTTCTTTCCTCATTCCTAAAAGCACCTCCTGTTCCGATTCCGGCACCACCACTACTTTTTGCAGTTACATTTCCTCCGCTAATCCATATTTCTTCTACACTTTTTCCTACCGAAGCACCAATAGCCGCTCCTTTAGAAGCGGAAGTTGCACTTACAGTTCCCCCCTTGATGTGAATGATTCCTGCATCCTGCTCTCCATTTCCTCCAATTGCTGCACCACTCCTGGTTACATTTGTATTATTGAGCACCTCTATGGAGCCCTGCTGCCCCAGTTCATTGTCAATCGTAAGCTTTGCACCTTTCGCCACGCTGATGCCGGCAGGTGAAGAAGATTTCTCTGATTTATTAATCGAAATCTTGTTTTTCCCTTCCAGATAGGTGATCACCTGGGACTCTCCGTTTATCTGAATCGGTGCGATAGCCTCTGCCGGTGTAATCGTAAGGTTCTTTAATACGAGCTTTAGTTCCCTGGAAGCTGGGATATCCACGGAGAGATGATACTTCTCTACATTATTCCCAGATGAAGTGATCCGATAGCATTTATCATAGGACTGGTCTATTAACCTTGCTGTAACCACCTGGCCGGAACCATCTGTTTTAGAATATAATATTGTCAGCTTACCATCTTCCTCGGAAAAAGATATATTTCCAAGGAACAGATCCAGCTCTCCCTCCAGCGCCTCTGCCTCATTTAATACAGTAATATCCGTTCCTGCATCCCCTGCCTTTACCGTTTCGTTGTCCAGAGTAAAGCTTCCATCGGAGCTGCCTAATTCTGTGATGCCTGTATTTATCACAAACCGGTAATTTCCGGCCGGAAGATATGCCAGAGCATATGCATGATTGCCTGCTTCTGCATCGATTGTCAGCTTCCCGTCAAAGGCAAACTGGCCTTTGTCCTGCTTTAATTCCACCGGAGCTTCTAAGGCTCCAGCCAGCCGTCCGGCTGTCAGGGATACCCTCTCTGCCGCCCGCACCTTGGATGAGTAGAAGTGGAACCGGACAGGATACAAGGGTTCTCCGATGGTAAGGGAAAGATTCTTTTCCTCCTTTGACTCCATCGAGAGGGATCCTGTTACTGTAAAGCTATTCGTATTTTCTCCTTCCCCTCCTTCTTCCTTTACCTGAACCGATACCGGAACCACTCCGGACAGAGGCGTATACCAGCTGACTTTATCGGTCTTTATCTGATAACCGGAAGCTTTTTTAGATGAATAGGTTACTACATCCGGTGCAGTGCCGCCTTCGCTTGCTTCTTCCCCCAGTCGAACCGTCAGTGTATAATTCTTATCATTCTTCAAACGGTCATCATGGATGGTCAGATCCATTGTCTTCTGGTAAGCGGCTTTTCCCAGCGTGACGGAGATGGCTTCATCCTTTCCTTTGTTTAGAACAACCCTTCCATCCATCGTCTTACCTTCCCCGCCACCGGAAGGCTTCAGCTCTACAACCATCTGCATATTTCCAGAATGGCCTATCCACTGGGTTATATCCGGTATCGTTCCCCTGAATCCGGAGACGGTCATTTCTGCCTTTGTCTGATAAACCGGAGAGTCTTTTCCTGTATCATTTTCCCGATACAGGGATATGTCAGCCTGATAGGTTCCATCTGGTAGCTGGTTATCATATACGGTGATCCGGAATGTTTTCTTTCCGTAGGTACAGTCTCCCCGGGGCTCAATTTTGCTTTCAAGTGGCAGCTCTAACTGCACCTCCTCGGAAATAGTGACACTGCCGCCTTTCATGCTATTTCCAGACAAAGGCTTTAACACTCCATAACCAATATTTCCGCCCGTTACCTCCACAGATCCACTTAATATCCGGATATCGCCACAGGATAATTGTAAACCATCCACTCCATTCCATCCGGTGCCGATGGCAGCTCCCGGATATCCTAATTCGCCATTATTATAAGAAGATACGGCTATATTGGGAGCTTCGCCTTCCGTCCCGCCGATCACGATGGTGTCTACACCTCCACCAGCTCCGCCTCCGATTCCGGCTCCTGTCTCCCTTCCTCCTGCTGCGGTTATCCTTCCGCCCAGTATTTCAATGGTTCCGCCGATTCCATACAGACCGGTTCCGATTCCGGCTCCTCCATGATAACGCGTCGATTGGGAAACCTGATAAGCTCCACCTTCAGCTACAATGCTTCCACCCTTGATTATAATCGTTCCTGTCCCATAGTTCTTATCTGCACCTTCGTAACCTGTTGTTCCGGGTTTTCCTCCGATACCGGCGGCCCCATAGGCACCTCCCACTGCCTTCAGACTTCCGGTACTCTGCTCCGTAATAACCAGCGTTGCATCTTTTCCCACCTCAATTCCGGCTCCATCATCCAGTCCCACAAGTGTATTGGTTCCTTCTAAGGTCAGATTCAGCCGGGCATTGCCTTTCAGGTAAATACCGGCCAGATTCCATCCTCTGGCCCCATCAGATTTGATCGTTACATCTTTAATCGTCAGATCGACCGTAACATTATCAATTATGATACCGCCCTTGATGTCTGTATAAGTCGACTCCGGCCGGGTGCTCGGGCAATAGGAGCCGGTAATGGTTTTTCCATTAAACCGATCTTTGTTAGTGCTATTAATGAGCAGATGCTTATTATTCAGGTTATATTCCACGCCTGCCAGAGTCATCAGCTGCATCTCTCCTACGAGAACGCAGATTTCCGGAAGCTCTGCCTCCTCTCCCAGTGAATATTCCTCCGGCAAAACCGGTGTATAGACATAGGCACTGCCGTTGTAGTCCTGGTTTGCCTCATGATAGCCTGCCCAGGTCTTATAGGATGTTTCAATAGGTTCTCCATCCTCGTCAAATTCTTCAAAATAGTCCTGTGGGGAGATCCCGCCATGAAATTCCGGGTAGTCGCTCTCACCAATATCCAGCTTCCAGGTCACGCCAAAGATCCTGCTGATATTCTCATCTGCTTCCGCTTCTGAACGTTCTTTTTCATCATCAGCTTCCGCATCTATCTGCAGTTTCCCTTCTGCTTTTGGAGCATCCTCTAAAGTTTCCTGCTTCATCCGAACCTCCAGAGTATCCGGAAGAACGATATCGCTTTCTTTGGCACCCAGAGACAGCTTCTGCACCGCAATAGCCTCATCCAGCCCCAGGAACGCTTCTATCTTTGCCCCTGTTGCTGTGCCGTTTGGTGCTCCGTTTGTTCCGGCCTCGGTTCCTGCTATTGCTCCGTTTGCCCCTGCTTCTGCTTTGTTTGCACCTGACTCTGCTCCCGCTTCTGCTTTGCCTGTATCTGCATCTGCCCCTGCTTCTGCTTTGCCTGTATCTGCATCTGCTCCTGCTTCTGCTTTGCTTGTACCTGACTCGCCACGGTTATCTTTTATTTCCGCATTCGATGGAGAAGCATTCGACGGAGAGGCTTTTAATACAGATTCTTTTGACGTAGATTCTTTTTCTGCCGTTTCCGCAGTATCATCTGCTCCCGTTTCAGCCCCGATCCGCTGCAGCGAACCGGCCGCCAATGCCTGCGGCTGCCATTCACATGTATTCCATATTAATATAGCTGACAATGCAGCTGCTAAAATTCGTTTCGATTTTTTTCTCATACCATTTTCCTCCCACTGAGACAAATTTGCTATTACTACCACCAAAAAGAGGTGGAAGTCTTCTCGACTGAGATAAACATCAAGTTCCCGTAATATTTACATTTTTCGTATAATCTTCTATACTAATAGTATATCAATTACGTGTTTTTCTGAAAACCACCTCGACGCAAATGGTCAAACCTCGACCTAATTGGTTCAGAAGCATCGTGGTGAAGGGAGTGCTGCAATTATGATGCATATTGCCATTGTGGAAGATTTCGTTTTCGATCAGAAGCATCTGATTAATTTAATACAGAAGAATTTCGAGAAATATGGAGAAATGGCTGATTTTACCTGCTATGAGAGCGGTGAATCATTCTTAGAGGCTTTCCGCCCCGGTCTTTTCAACGCCGTATTTATGGATATCATGCTTGCAAAAAACGGCCTGAACGGGCTTGAAACAGCCGAAAAGCTTCGAGCTGTTGCCGCGCGGATCCCTCTTATCTTTGTGAGCAATGAGCGGGACTATTCCCTTGAAGGATACCGGGTACATCCGCTTGACTATCTCTTAAAGCCGGTGGATGCGGACACACTGGCCTGGTGTCTCGATGAGATCCGCACTTTTCGGGCCGAACCGGCTTATATCGAGATTCAGGCTGTCCTTGGACAGGGGCAGTCATCCTGCCAGCGGATTCTTCTGGATGATTTTTTATACGCAGAAACGCAGAATCACCGCCTGATCATCCACACGTTAAAGGGGGATGTTGCCACGCGCCTCTCCTTTTCGGATCTAATGGCGCTGCTGCCGAAAGGCGGACGTTTTTATATGAGCGGCCGCAGTCTCCTCCTCAATTTTTCACAGGTGATCTCTGTGGAGGAGGATGGCTCTGTCCGTCTGAAAAACGGTTCCTGCCTTTTCTGCAGCCGACGAAAGAAAAAAGAGACAAAGGAAGCATTTATGGCATACCTGTTTACCTGTATGCGGAAGGGAATGATTTCATAAGGGAGATTTGGAGCATGCGATTCTCCACCTACTGCCCATTCTTCGAATACATCACTTTCGCACTGATCCCTCTGATCTTTCCAAGCTTCCCGGAAAGCGCGCTGATCCGGTCGGCCGGAGCGTCTACGATAACGCTGATGATGTTCACATGTTTCTTTTCATATGGAAGTCCCATTCTTCCGATAATATAGGGGCTGTAATCGTGAAGGATCTGGTTGACCTCCCCCACAGCCTCTTTATTTTCTACAATGATTCCCACAACTGCGATTCTTGTTTCCTGTTCCATAACATTCTCCTTTTGTCCTGCCGAAAATATTTCTTTTATCTTAATGTCAGAGGATTCTTTATGTCAAGTATACGCTGTGAAATTGTTCTTATATAAAAAATGTGTCTTGGCATATTCTCGCGCCTCACGCGGTCGCTTACGACAGTCTGCATCTTCGCGCGAATGCGCATCTTTGGCACGTCAGTGCCTTTTTATGTAACAGGAAATTCCCCGGAATTTCCTGTTACATAAAAATAGTCCCGACATACAGACTTTTCTGTCCATATTGCCGGGACTGTTTTTATTTTCGCATGATCTTATCGCGCTAAAGTTCTCTTACTCTCTTACTAACAGAGATTTACCAGTCATCTCTTTCGGCTGTTCCATTCCCATAAGCTCAATCAGGGTCGGAGCGATATCTGCAAGGCAGCCGCCCTCTCTGAGGCCGCAGCCCTCGCCCGCGTTTACAAGAATGAACGGAACCGGGTTTGTTGTGTGAGCGGTCCACGGCTCTCCTGTCTTGTAGTCGATCAGCTGCTCTGCGTTTCCGTGGTCAGCACAGATGAACATCACGCCATCAACCTCTTTGATTGCCTCAACTGCTTTTCCAACGCACTCGTCGACAGCCTCGATGGCCTTGACCGCCGCGTTCTCAACGCCTGTGTGGCCTACCATATCCGGATTTGCAAAGTTTACGATGATAACATCATATTTTCCGGAGCGGATCGCGTCTGTCAGCTTCTCACAAACGGCCGGTGCGCTCATCTCCGGCTGAAGGTCATAGGTTGCGACCTTCGGGGACTTCACAAGGATACGGTCCTCACCCGGATTCGGCTCCTCAACGCCGCCGTTGAAGAAGAAGGTAACATGGGCATATTTCTCTGTCTCAGCAATTCTCGCCTGAGTCTTCCCGTGGGCAGCAAGGAACTCACCGAAAGTATTCTTGATCGTCTCTTTCTTGAATGCGACAAGTTTGTTCGGAATCGTCTCATCGTAATCAACAAAGCATACATATGTGGTCTTGATCCTCTTCGCTCTCGCAAATCCTGTAAACTCGTCATCACAGAATGCGCGGGTCATCTCTCTTGCGCGGTCCGGACGGAAATTGAAGAAGATCACGGAATCGTTGTCCCTGATCGTTCCGATCGCATTTCCATCTTCCCCTGTCACGACAGCCGGAACAACGAACTCATCCGTCTTTCCGTCATCGTAGGACGCCTGAATCAGTTCCGTCGCGGATGTTCCCTTATTGCCCTCACCCGCTGTCAGTGCCTTATACGCAAGCTCCACACGATCCCAGCGGTTGTCACGGTCCATCGCGTAATAACGTCCCATAACAGATGCCACCTTGCCGACACCGAGCTCTTTCATCTTCTCCTCTAACGCTGCGACGAAATCCTTTCCGGATGCCGGCGGAGTGTCACGGCCGTCTAAGAAGCAGTGAACGAATACCTTGTCGAGTCCGTTTCTCTTTGCGAGCTCTAAGAGTCCGTAAACATGGGTGATATGGCTGTGTACGCCGCCGTCGGATAAGAGTCCGAACAGGTGAAGCGCGGAGTTATTCTTCTTGCAGTTCTCAACAGTTGCAAGGAACTCTTCGTTCTTGAAGAAATCGCCGTCCTGGATAGACTTTGTGATTCTTGTCAGTTCCTGGTAAACAATGCGGCCTGCGCCCATGTTCAGGTGTCCGACCTCAGAGTTTCCCATCTGTCCGTCCGGAAGTCCGACAGCAAGTCCGCTGGCCTGACCCTCCACAAACGGGCACTCCTTCATTAAGCGGTCCATCACCGGTTTCTTCGCCTCATATACCGCATTTCCTTCATGTGTTTTATTCAGTCCGTAACCATCGAGGATCATTAACACTACTGGCTTTTTGCTCATGATTTTTTCTCCTTTATTGCGTGACTGCAGGATTATTTCACTTCTGAATCATTGCCTGCGTTCTTTTAATAAATGCAATCATATTTCTGCGCCTGAAGCGGAATTTTCCCGCCCATGACTTTTATATTTATACTATCATCGCAGAAACATCTATATTTTATACCAATCACATCATTCCTGCAACCATTTCAAAGAAGAAATCGTTATAAATTTATCATTCATTATCGCTCTTTTTCACAATATTGACATCGCTCAGAAAGATGGTATTCCTTTATCATATACTGAAGCTTTCTTTTCGAGATTCCCAGATACTGGGCAGTCTGTTCCCTGTGTCCTCTGCAGACCTCCAGAGCATGCATAACTTCATCCTTTGTCATCAACTGCTTTGTATAGCTGCGGCATACCGAGATCTGAGTAGGCGTATCCGGAAGTGCCTCTCTCTCCAGTGTCCCAGCATGGCTCTCCAATATTTCCGGCGGAATACAATTGATTTCCTTGACCGCCTTTGGTGTCATGACGACGATCCTTTCCGCGAAATTGCGGATTTCCCTGACATTTCCAGGCCAGTCATAATTCTTCAGCGTTTCCAGCACTTGCTCTGAAAGGTTTTTCTGCAAATTATACTTGATGCAGAAATGATGAAGGAAATGCAGACAAAGCGGAACGATGTCCTCTTGCCTCTCCCTCACTGGCGGGATCGTCAGCGGAATCACCTGAAGACGGTAATATAAGTCTTCCCGGAATGTCCCATCGTGAACCATTTCTGTTAGGTTCCTGTTTGTCGCTGCAATCAAGCGGAAATCAACTTTTTTTGTTTTTGTGGAACCGACCCTCTGAATCGATTTTTCTTCCAGAGTTCTGAGAATTTTTCCCTGAATACTGAGCGGCAGGGAGTTGATCTCATCCAGAAATAACGTACCTCCATCGGCCGCTTCCACCAGCCCCATTTTGCCTTCCTTGTTTGCGCCGGTAAAAGATCCTTTTTCATATCCAAACAATTCCGATTCGATCAGATTTTCCGAAAATGCCGCACAGTTTACTGTGATCATCGGCTTTTCTCTCCGATCACTTCTCTGATGGATGTAATTTGCGAGAATCTCTTTTCCGCTTCCTGACTCTCCGTAGAGGAGCACGGTGGAATCCAGGGATGCCACATTATCTGCCACTTCAAGGAGCGCGCGGAATGAACTGCTCTTAGCTACAATATCAGCGCCTTCCACCAGCTCTTTTCCGCTTCCGAAGCTGACGATCTGATTCTGGCGCAGGAGTGCCTGGTATAAGTTTTCAAAACTCTCCACATCCTGGAGTGCCATGATCACATATTTTATTTTTCCATTTTCATCAAAAATCGGTGTTCCCGTCACAACCCGGAGCCTTCTTTTACTATCCACATGGTCCTTATTTTTATAGTACTGCAACCGGCTGACCCTGTGGTTCTTCTTCTTTACAAGGTCAAACACACAGACATCGAGAATATTCAGGAAGTCATGCACATTCATTTTCAAGAATTCCAGCATAGGAATATTCCGCCAATTTACAAGTTCCGTATTTACAAACAAATAATTGCCTTCAGCATCAAATAATGCGATGCCAATATCAAGATTATTCAAGATTTCTAAGTATGGAAAGCTGTGCGGCGTCATATTTTCTCTCATAAGTATCTCCTCCACCAAAGAGTATACCATATTGCAACTTTAGGCACAAGCTATGCACGAGTTGCATTTTTTCTCATCTTTCTTTTATACTGCCTAAAATTGCAAAAAAGGAAGGCATCCCGTTTCCAGTAATGCCTTCCTTCTGTTTCATTGGACGATACACGTTCAGGTTCAGAACAGTTCCGCAAACGCCTGTACTCTTGTCAGGAGCTGCTCATAGTTTGTGTTCAGCGGATCGATCTCGATCGCCAGACACGGATATCCGGCCTTTCTCAGGTCACGCTCAAAGTACGGCTGATCATACTCTTCCGGATCACAGAATTTCATCATGCAGCTGATCACACCATCTGCTTTCTTTTCCCGGCACATATCGATCAGCATCTGTCCTCTCGGCTTTCCTTCCTCATGGATCAGGCTGCATCCATACCGTCCCATCCACTGCTTTGCAAGGCGCTTTAATCCGCCTCCTCCATTGGACGGGGTGTCGGTACGATACTGCTGGCTTTCCTGTACCAGATCATCTGCCACAATTGCAATGTTGTTCTTTTCCAGGATATCGAGGATTTCGTCAGGCTCACAGGAAATTCCCGTGAGGACTACTTTTCTTCCAGTAAACTCATGGACCGGAAGCTTCTTCAATTCTTCATTGATCTCTTTTATGATCTGGGTGTGCTCGCCCTTTTCATAGAACCAGGCACTCTTCATGACCGCATGGCGCACCTTCGGCGTAATAATATCCAGATGATCTGCCGCAAGATCGGCAAATTCCCGCATTGCCGCGTTGTGTGCATTGTAGACCTGTATGGTTTCCTGAAGACAGCGCTCCTTCATCATCTCTCCCGTAACGGTCGCCAGAATCACAAGGACCTGCTCATACTCACTGATCAGATATTCCAGGGCTGCCGGTGACTTTCTGTTCTGCGGATACACGATCGGCGCCATCGGAATTTTCTTTACTCCGAACCTCCAGTTCTGCGTCATGCAGCGGAGCGTATCGCAGAGCGCCGGGATGATCACCACAGACATTCCGTCATATGTACCGTTTAATCCATACTCCATGTTTGCCTGCATGACCGGACATGCAAACGGAGGCAGATAGCTCTTTGCAAGCTGGATATCTGCACGTCCTCCAAAAAGTCCCATGGGGATCATTCCAGACGCATGTACCAGCTCCTCCGGTGTGTATGGCTCAAAACATCCAACAATCTTTTTTCCTTCCTTCAGATACCGGTCCATCTGAGCCCGAGGATTCCGGCATGCTTCCTGTAAAAGTTCAATATTTTTTTTCAGATCAGCCATCTGCTTCCACCCCTTTCTTCTGGCTCATAACTTCAACCAGTCCCTGGATTCGTGTCTCAAACTGAGCTTCACTGAAGTTTCTGTAGTCCGCCTGGTCTCCGTCAAAGGAAGTAAACGGAACTCCCGCTAATTTTGAAAGCTGTCTCTGAACCTCCATCATCTGGCAGTCCATAACCTTACAGCTCCTGTTTACATGATAGATCGTTCCCTCGCAGCCGAAGCGTTTCAGCGCTTCTAAACGTCTGTCGAGCATCGTAGTCGCGTTGTCACCGTTTGTGGAGGCAAAGCAGTAAGCTCTCGCCATTCCGTCCAGATCCTCATACTCGATGGCCCACGCCTTACCGTAACTGGAGGCAACCATGTTGATTCCATGTTTTTTCAGTGTCCTGAGGTTATGACTCAGGTACGGCCAACAGGCAATTCCGTCCCAGGATACGCGGAATTTTTCTTCCACCGGGAATGTGGAAGTTCCATTTTTAATGTGTTCCTCGATCTCATCATTCAGCTGCTGCAGGATCGCTGTCGTCGATTCTTTTCCGCGGTTGCAGACCATACAGGCCATATAGTTGAACAGTTCGAATCCGCTTAAGGGGGAGGGCTTCCGATCCAGCAGGTTGTTGGCACGTTCCCACAGATAACTGTTCTTCTGACTGATCTTCATGATCTTCTGGAACCGCTCCTCATCCCATTTCTTCCCGGTAAATTTGCAAAGGTCCTCGATCAGCTGATCGATCTGGGCGCGCACATAGCGCACTCTCGTCTCTGTCACATAATCGTATGGATTATAACAGGTATCGATAAAAAAGATCGGGATGTTCATCTGCTTGGACAGATTCTCGTACCATTTTGTCAACTGGTTACAGATATTGTTTGTCAGAAGCAGAAAATCCGGTTTTACCATTTTTCCGCCGTCCGGAAGCTCGATTTCACTCTCGCCGTTCAAAACAGCCGCATAGGCGAGATTAACTTTTGCGTATGCGCACAGATCATTGGAATACCCGAGCTCACCCTCGCACTCCTGCAGGAACGGGTCAGCCTGATGTCTGGCCGCAATTCCCGCCGCATGGTTTTCCGGATAGAGAACATTTAATCCCAGTGTCTCTGCGATCTCCTGGGGGAAGATTGACGCGGACCAGCCCACCGGCTCGCCTTTTTCCTTGGCGAGTCTGGCGTTTTCAAACATGGCTGCCGTCTGTTCTCCCATCATGATCATGCTTTTTGCCTTTGGTCTCTTTGGTTTCGGGGCAGGAGCCGCAGCTGCTGCCTCGTTTACAGTCGTCTCACTCATAGTTTTTCTCCTTTTCGAATCTGCGTGTTATCTGATATCTTTTCCTTCATACATTTTCTGGATCTTATCATCAGAATATCCAAGCTCTTCCAGGATCTCCTTCGTGTCGCTTCCCACATTCCTTGACTCCCTGCATGGGATCTTAGCCGGATCGATGGATGCAAAATGTACCGGACCGTTCGTAAATACCGTCTTTGTTCCATCCTGATATTCATGGAAATAAGTGTAATGGTTTGCCTGTACCTGCTCATCATACGGAACATCCTTAAAGTGATAGCAGATCTCATGCGGCAGATCATGGTCGTTTAAGATCTTGTGCCAGTATTCCACGGTCTGTTCCTTGAACACTTCATCGAGGATCTTGGTGAGGTCTGCTTTATTTGCATAATAGGCGTTCTGAGTTGAAAATCTCGGATCTTCTGCGAGTTCCGGATGACCGATGCAGCCGCAGAACTCCGGGAACCGTCTGTAATCCACGATCGCCAGATAGATCCACTCGCCGTCTTTACCCTGATATGTATTGCTGCATGCATGTGCGCAGTTGTACCTGTCTCTCGGGTACTCTCTTCCGTTGAAACCATTTAAAATACCGCAGGTGAAAATATAGGTTCCCATCTGAAGAAGCGACACATCGACCTTGTCGCCGACTCCGGTCTTTGTTCTCTTAAATAATGCTGCCGCGATTCCTCCGGCAAGAGAGATCGCAACACTGTGATCTCCCACCCCGGCAACCGTCATGATCGGCGGTCCTCCTGCCGGTGCAAAGTCTCTTAAAAATCCTGTTCTCGCACAGAACGCGGTATAATCGTATCCTGGGCGGTTCTTCTCAGCACCTTCACTGCCATATCCGAGAACAGACGCGTGTACCAGTTTCGGAAACTGATCCTTCAGCTGATCATAGGTCAGACCCATCTGTTCCAGCGCCTGGACCCTGTAGTTGGTCAGGAATACATCGGCTGTCGCAAGAAGCTTCATCATTGCCTCTTTTCCTTCCGGCGTACGCATATTGAACGCGACAAAGCGCTTATTGATGTTCTGCATATCAAAGTTGGGATTCGCATGTTCTGTATACGGGGAAAGCGAGGTTCCATACTGCTTTCTCCACGGATCTCCATTCATGGATTCTACTTTAATTACATCGGCCCCCCACTCTGCCAGGAGTCTCGCTGTCATCGGGCCGGCCAACATTGTCGATAACTCTACTACTTTAATTCCCTCTAACGGTTTCATATCTGCTATTCCTCCAGTCTCTATTTTTATTTCAGGGGCTTAACAGCCTTTAAATTCTGCCTTTCTCTTTTCCAGGAATGCCTGGGTCCCTTCTTTTCTGTCCTCGGTTCCAAAGGCAACTGTCTGGGCGATGCGCTCGAAAAGAAGACCCGTATTAATATCGGTATCCATTCCCACGTTGATCGCCATCTTTGCAAGTCTCGTCGCCACAGGTCCTTTCTTCATGATCTGTTCCGCCATGGCTTTCGCGGCTTCCATCAGTTCTTCTCTCGTGTCCCCTGTCACCTGGTTCACAAGTCCGATCAGCTTCGCCTCCTCGGCAGTGATGATCCTGCCCGTGTAGATCAGTTCTTTTGCTCTTCCGACTCCCACGAGTCTCGCAAGTCTCTGTGTGCCTCCGGCTCCCGGAATAATACTCAGACTCGTCTCCGGCTGTCCGAATTTTGATCTTCCAGTCGCGATCCGGATATCGCACGCCATCGCCAGCTCACATCCACCGCCAAGCGCATATCCGTTGATCGCACATATTACCGGTTTATAGAGGTCTTCCAATGCTTTTAATGCAATTGTCGAAGTTCCCATCAGCATCTTCAGAGTCGGTCTGTCATGAATCTCCTGGATATCCGCACCGCTTGCAAGAGCCTTGTCCCCGGCTCCGCTGATAATGATGACCTGAACACTGTCATCATTCCCGGCAGCCTCAACAGCAGTCTGAATATCTTTCCACATTTCCGGGGAAAGAGCATTTCTCACTTCCGGTCTGTTTAATGTCAGATAAAGGATCCCATCTTTTACTTCATATAAGATATTTTTAAATTCCATCGTACCGCTTCTCCCTTCTTAGACTCTGTATTCGATCATCATATGCACAATTTTAACAATCAGCATTTGTAATATTTCTTGAGCAACAATTATGCCACAGATAAAATCTGATCTTTTTTCCATGAGTTGGTGCAATTTGCGTGCACTTTTTGTTTTTATTTTATCTGTTTGCACTTTTTGCACTTATTTGCACTTTTATTTTTGTCTTTTCAAGCCTTTTTCAATGTTTTACATCTTGGCACGCTTATTGCTGTTTAATTTAGGGCAGATTGCACACACACACTTGAGCATTTCTTCCAACCGGTCGATTTTGCTCATTACGCAAGGAGGATTCTATATGGAAACTGTTTATATTGTAGGTGCTGTCCGCACCGCAATCGGAAAATACGGCGGTTCCCTGAAAACCGTTCCGGCACACACGCTGGCAGCTGAAGTTATGAAAGAAGCTGTAAAGCGGGCCGGGATCCAGCCGGATATCATTGATGAAGTCATCCTCGGCGAAGTCCGTCAGAGCACAGAGGCATCAAATATTGCACGATCTGCTCTTCTCGAAGCCGGTTTCCCGGAGACGATTCCAGGCTTCACAGTCAACAGGCTCTGTGCCTCTTCCATGCAGGCAGTGAATTCCGGATGCCAGGAGATCTGGCTCGGCGAAGCCGACTGCATCGTTGCAGGCGGAACTGAGAATATGAGCCGTGCTCCGATCTATCTTCGCGGCACCCGCTGGGGCGGCAACAAGAACACACTGGTTGATTCCAACATTGAAGCCGGAACGACGGCCCAGCCATATTCCGTATATGGAAGCGGGCTCAGCATGTCAAAGACAGCTGAAAATGTCGCTGAACGTTTTCACATTTCAAAGGAAGAACAGGATGCCTTCGCAGTAGAAAGCCAGCACCGGGCTGCCGAGGCGATCGCTGCCGGATATTTTAAAGAAGAGATCCTTCCGATCGAAGTAAAGGAAAAGAAATCCAGTTTTATCTTCGATACCGATGAATTTGTAAAGCCGACAACTACCATGGAAGTACTTGCAAAGCTGAAACCGATCGTAAAACCTGACGGAACCGTAACTGCCGGAAATGCATGCGGTCTCAATGACGGTGCCGCCTGTCTCGTTCTTATGAGTGAGAAAAAGGTTAAAGAAACCGGCGTGAAGCCGCTCGCAAAGATCGTCGATGTCACAGCAGCTGCTCTTGATCCTGAGATCATGGGATACGGACCTGTCGTTTCAACAAAGAAGATCCTTGAACGGAATAACTGGAGTATTGCAGATCTCGACCTTGTTGAATTAAACGAGGCATTCGCAGCTCAGGCTGTTGCATGTATCCGTGATCTGGAACTCGATCCATTAAAAGTAAATATCAACGGCGGTGCTATTGCACTTGGACATCCGCTGGGATGCACCGGTGCCCGCCTGATCGTCACTCTGATCCATAACTTAAAGAGGACCGGAGGAAGAAAAGGACTTGCCACTCTCTGTATCGGAGGCGGACAGTCCATGGCAACTCTCATCGAGTTGTGCTGATCATGCCGAATCTTTTTCAATACAGAATGGATGCCTGTTTTGAAAATATCAGAAAGGAAAAGGTAACATTATGAATTCACAGGATTTAAAAACGATCGCTGTCATTGGGGCCGGAGCTATGGGACAGCAGATCGCAATGAATACAGCGATCAACGGCAGGAAGCTTGGATACAACGTGATCCTCTGTGACAGTTTTGAAAAGGCTGTTGAGAAAGCTTCTGCCTGGGCCGATACCTATCTGAAGGGTCGCGTTGAAAAAGGGCGTCTCACCGCCGAGGAAGCCGATTTTGTAAAACAGCATCTTACTATCACAAGCGATGTTGACGGTGCCGCAGCGAAAGCAGATTTTATCATCGAAGCGATCATTGAGGATCTGAAAGTTAAACGTGAACTTTTCCAGAGAATCAGCCGGATCTGCAAACCAGATGCGATTCTCTCCACAAACAGTTCAAACATTGTAAGTTCCAAACTTGCTGATGTGACTGAAAATCCTTCCAGACTTCTGAATGTCCATTATTTCAATCCGGCACTCGTCATGAAGCTTGTGGAACTTGTAAAGGGACCGCACACTTCCGATGAAACGATCGAAATTGCGAAGGCATTCGCAGTGAACACTGGAAAAAGCCCGATCGTCATTCAGAAAGAGATTCCTGGATTCGTCGCAAACAGGATCAATGCAGCTGTCACTCACGAGGCTCTCTCCCTTCTCGAAAAGGGAATCGCAACGGTTGAAGATATTGATACTGCCTGTGAGAAAGGTTTGAACTATCCGATGGGACCGTTTAAATTAATGGATCTGACCGGAATCGATGTTTACTATTATGTTCGATGTGACCGCTATGCGGAGTCCCATGATCCGTTCGATGCACCTCATCCTCTCGCTGTTGAGAAATTTAAAAAGGGAGAATTTGGTAGAAAAACCGGAAAAGGATGGTATGATTATACAGATACGAAAAAATAAGAATCGAGGAAATGCTTATGAAATTTGTATTGACACAACCACTTGACGAAGCCGCAATGAAGGTCCTAAAGGAAGCTGGTGCCGACGTTTATATTGCCAATTCTCCGGATCTTCCTTCCTATATTGATAAGATCCAGGAAGCCGATGCCCTGGTCATCCGTGTCGGACAGTGTACCGCAGAAGTGATCGATGCCTGCCCGAATTTAAAGGTGATCGGAATCACCGGTGTCGGATATGACCGTGTTGACGTTGCACATGCCTCAGGCAAAAAGCTCCCGGTGGTCTTCACTCCAGGTGCAAACAGTCTCTCCGTTGCCGAACACACCGTCGCACTGATGTTTGCAGCGGCGAAAAATCTTTCCGAATCTGATGAGGAATTGCGAAAAGGGAACTGGAAGATCCGCGATGCCGGAAAAGCCATTGAGCTTTCCGGTAAGAAAGTTGGAATCATCGGTGTCGGTGCGATCGGTGCCAAGGTTGCAGCGATCTGCAAGGGAATCGGCATGGAGACCGCAGGGTTCAGTCATTCAAAGAACCGCGCAAAGGTGGAAGCTGCCGGATGTGAATACTATGAAAATATGGATGATCTCTTAAGAGACTGCGATTTTATCACGATCCACAATCCGCTGACACCGGAGACAACCAATATGATCTCCTCGAGAGAACTTCATCTTATGAAAAAGAGCGCGATCCTCATCAACACGAGCCGCGGTCCGATCGTAAATGAGAAGGACCTGGCAGATGCGCTGAACAACGATGTGATCGCAGCAGCCGGAATCGACGTATTCAGCGAGGAACCTGCTGTTCTCGATAATCCGGTCTTCCATTGTAAGAACACGATCGTAACGCCGCATCTTGCAGCTCTCACAAAAGAGGCGAAGGCAAGAATGCATGTTAACAGTGTCAAAGGATGTCTGGCGATCTTAAACGGAACTGAATGGCCGGATGTTGTCGACAAGAGCGTTTACAAGAAATAAATCATCCCATTACGATAGAAAGCGAGGATCTGTGTATGAATAAAAATTACGATTTAGCTGTTGGTGCAAAACGTCTTGAAAAAGTAACCCCTTCCCTGATCCGTACGATCCTTGACCGTGCTTCCGTTCTCCGTTCCGAGGGAAAGCCGGTAATTCCGTTCAGTGCAGGTGAGCCGGACTTCAACACTCCGTCCGATATCAAGGAAGCAGCGATCCGCGCGATCACAAACAATCAGAGTAAATATACTTCCAACCGCGGATATCCGGCTTTAAGAAAAGTTCTTCACGACTATATCAAACGTGAGACAACCGTCGATTATGATCCGGAGACAGAGATTCTTGTCACAAGCAGTGCCGCTGAGGCTCTCAACAATGCGATCATGACTTTCGTCGATGAAGGCGATGATGTTATTGTTTTCACTCCGTCCTTCGTCTCCTATAAATGTCTCGTCAATATGTGCGGCGGCAACTTTGTTGACATTCCGTTGGACGGTGCAAAAGGATATCAGCTGGATATTGAGGCTGTAAAGAAAGCGATCACGGATAAGACAAAAATGGTGATCATCAACAACCCGTGCAACCCGACCGGTGCTGTTTTCGATTATGATTCACTGAAAGAGCTCTGTGAACTTGCTGTTGAGCACAACTTCCTGATCCTCTCCGATGAGATCTACAGCCGTCTGGTATACGACGGAGCAACCTTCTACTCCATTGCTTCCTTCCCGGGAATGAAGGACCACAGCATTATCATCAGTGGATTCTCGAAAACCTTTGCAATGACTGGCTGGCGTATCGGATATCTTTCTACAGCAAAGAAATTTGCGGACAAAATCCTTCGTACCCATCAGTATTCCACAACCTGCTCTCCGACTTTCATCCAGGTAGCCCTCTCCGAGGCAATGGACACCAAGCGTACCAGAAAAGAAGTTGTTGAGATGCACGATGCATTTGCAAAACGCAGACAGATGTTCATGGATGGTCTTGATGAGATTCCGGGACTTTCCTACAGCAAACCGTACGGCGCATTCTACATCATGGTAGACGTATCCGGTCTCGGTATGACGAGTTCCGAATTCTCCCAGAAATTGCTGGAAGAGAAATATGTTGCAACTGTTCCGGCTATCGGCCTTGGCGAAACCACCGGTAAATATGTTCGTATCTCCTACGCAACATCCGATGAAAATATTAAAGAAGGCCTTCGCCGGATAAAGGAGATGGTTTCTGAGCTTAAGAAATAATGTTGCCCACAGGATCTTTTCTTTGCCGGATCCTGCAAGACCATGACCACCCATGGTAAAACAGCCATGGATGGTTCCCCTGTTTCACACATTTACATATGGAGGGATATACATGGAGAAAAAGACTGAGAACATTCGTATTTCATTGACTGATTCCATTATTTTGATGCTCGTCATCATTGCAGAGATCGTCTTCTGCGTAAGAGGCGGCCTGAATCTGGCTGTTCCGCTTCTTCTGACCTGGCTCATTATTTTCCTGTACTGTAAGATCCGCAAGCTTCCATGGGATGTCGTTGAAGGATACGCTTTACAGGGTGTTCGTGATGGATTCCAATCTGTCTGCATCGTTGCAGCTGTCGGCTGTCTGATCGGAACATGGATCCTCGGCGGAACGATTCCTACCATGATCTATTATGGACTGAAACTCATCAACCCGAACATTTTCCTTCCGTGCACATTAATCCTCTGCTCTATCCTGTCGGTATTCACAGGAACTTCCTATGGTTCCGCAGCATCCGCAGGACTTGCCTGCATGGGAATTGGTCTTTCCATGGGATTTCCTCCGGGACTGGTTGCCGGTGCAGTTATCTCCGGTGCTCTTTTCGGTGATAAGATGTCCCCGTTCTCTGATACTACAAACCTTGCACCTGCGATGGCAGGCGGCACACTTTTCGGGCATATCCGTTCCATGTGCTATACCACTCTTCCGGGCTGGCTGATCTGTCTCGTGATCTTTGGTATCGCAGGTGCCCGCTATTCCGTTGCAGACTATGATCCGACTACAGTTATCGAATACATGGGCGGTCTTGCTGATAACTTCAACATCGGCATTATTCCGCTGATCCCGATCGTTCTTGTTATCGTGATGCTGCTCTTCAAGATCCCGGCACTTCCGACGATCCTCATCGGCGCGCTTCTCGGAGCCGGTTCCGCTATGATCTCCCAGGGCGCAGGAATTCTCGACTGCATCAAAGTCATGCACAAAGGATTCTCCATTGACTCCGGCATCTTCCTTGTCGATAAGCTTTTAAACCGCGGCGGACTTTCCAGCATGTACGATATCATGATGATCATGATCTTTGCCATGGGACTTGGCGGCATGCTTGACCGTATGGGCGTACTCATGAATCTGATCGGTGGACTTGTGAAACGGATCCATACAGTATTCCACCTCGTACTCAGTACAATGCTCGTATCCTATATCTCCGGTGCGATCGGATGTACAATGTCCATGGCACACGTTGTAACAGGTAAACTCTTTGCTCCGATCTACAAAAAAGAAGGCGTTGATCCGAATGTCCTTTCCAGAACCATGGAGGACTGCGGTACCTTAGGCGGAACATTGATGCCGTGGCATACAAACGCGGTATACTTTACAGGAACTCTCGGAGTCCTCTACTCCCAGTATATCCCTTGGGTTCTCTTATGCTACATCGTTCCGATCCTGTCCCTGATCGCAGCAGCTACCGGATACGGTATCTGGTATGTTGATCCGGAAACAGGAAAACGGATCCCGAAAGATCAGGCACCGATCAACAAAAAATCATAACTTCTTTCAGGTCTCAACGGCGAGGAGCTTCTTTGCTTCCCGCCGTTTTTTCAAAGGAGGTATCACGTATTTATGGATCGAATGGATTTAAACTGCTATAACAGCCGTCTTGAGATCAATCTGAGCCGGATTGGGCGCAACATTGATAAAATAAGAGCTTACACCGGTGGGCTGGGGCTGATCCCTGTCGTAAAAAGCAACGCTTACGGCTACGGAACTGCCGCCGTCGCGAATTTCCTTGTCCACCGCTGCGGGATCCGTTTTCTGGCCGTTGCCCGTCTCTTTGAGGCATGCCAGATCCAGGATTCCGGCTGTCCGGACTGCGGGATCTTAATTCTTGGCCCCGTTCCTGCTTTCCAGATCCCCACGATCGTCAAACGTAAGATCGAAATTCCGCTCTTCCGCGTCGAAGACGCAAAACGCCTCAGCGAAGAGGCAAAAAAGCAGGGACTGGCTTCCGTGAAAGCCCACATTAAGATCGAGACCGGCATGAACCGGATCGGTGCACGGCCTGGGAAAGAACTTTCTGACCTTCTCTCCTGTATAAAAGGACTCGGTAATATTGAAATCGACGGTGTTTTCACACACTTCGCAACGGCAGATCAGGCGAATGAAGGAAAAGGGAATGATTTTACAAGAGAACAGTTTTCCCGTTTCCTTGAGGGGCTTTCCCAGATCAGGGAAGCCGGGATCACTCCGCATTATGTACACTGCTGCAACACAGGGGCGACCGCATGGTTAAAAGAAGCCTATTCCGTCTGCACCCATGTACGGACCGGAAGCCTCTATCTCGGCTACTCCTCCATCCAGAATGACTGGAATCCCATCGGCGTCGAGGAGTCCGGAAGCTGGAAGACCATGATCGTAAATATCCGGGAGATCGTCCCCGGGGAAAGCGTCGGTTATGGGCGTACTTTTATGCCGGATCACCCCGCAAAGGTCGCTGTCATCGGTATCGGATACGGTGACGGATATACCCGCAGTTTTGCCGTAAGCGGCGCTCCCGCGCTCATAAACGGAGTCCGCTGCCGTTTTGTCGGGACCTGTATGGATATGAGCTTTCTCGACGTGACCGATGTGGATTGCAAGATCGGCGATGAGGTGACACTCTTCGGTGAGGACGGAAAAGGAAACCGGATCAGCGGACTGGAGATCGGTCACCTGATGGGTGAAACAAGACTTGCCATGTTCTCCCACATCACGGAAAGAGCCGCGCGGACCTACTCCCTCGATGACGGAAAAACATATCTCAGCGAAGAGGATTACTTTCAGGCGATTCAGAAGCAGCTTTAAGCTTCAAGGAGGTTATTTATGAAATATAATTTTACAGACTGCACCCCAAGAAACGATGTCGGTTCAGGAAAATGGAATGAGATGAAAAACTATACGATCCACAAACCGGAGGAAGTCATTCCTTTCTCTGTCGCCGATATGGAATTTCAGATTGCGCCGGAGATCCGTGATGGTCTAAAGACTTATATCGATACTTATGTTCCGGGTTACGCAAATCCGACAAAAACATACTTCGAATCCGTGTGCAGATGGCAGAAGGATCACCATGGATGGGAGATCCAGCCTGACTGGATCATGAGCACCCCGGGCGTTGTGAATGCCTTTCATAATGCGGTTCAGTTTCTGACAGAACCTGGGGACGGTATTCTCCTTCTTACCCCGACCTACTACCCGATGTACAATGCGGTCACCGCCAACGGACGCATCATCATGGGAAGTTCCCTCACCCTGAAAACCGATCATTACGAGATCGACTTTGAAGATTTTGAGAGAAATGCCGCCGATCCCCACACAAAACTCTTTATCCTTTGCAATCCGCAGAACCCGACCAGCCGTGTATTCACCCGCGAAGAACTGGAGCGGATGGGAGATATCTGCATGAAGCACCATGTATTCGTCTGCTCCGACGAGATCCACGGCGATCTGATCATGCCTGGTCATGTCCATATTCCATTTGCCTCCATCAAGCAGGAGTTCGCAGACCATTCCATGACCTGTACCGCAGCCAGCAAGACATTCAACCTTGCCGGATTCCAGACATCTGCCATTATCATCAAGGATCCTGAGATCCGCGCAGCGTTCCTGAAACACCAGAAAACCACCGAGATCAATCCGAAATGCAATATTCTCGGCTACGAGGCCACCAGACTCGCCTACACCTTCGGAGAAGAATGGTATCAGGAGATGCTTTCCGTGATCGAGACAAACTATAAGCTGATCACCGATTTCTGCCGGAAAGAGCTTCCAAAGATCCAGATCATCAACCTGGAAGGTACTTATCTCCTCTGGATGGATTTCCGAAAATACGGAATTGAAGGAAAAGAGCTCGCTGAGCTGTTGAAATCAAAGGCAAATCTCTTTTTCGATGACGGCTATATTTTTGGCAGTGAGGGTGAAGGTTTCGAGCGCTGGAATCTCGCCGCCCCGACAAGACTTGTTGAAGCCGGCTTAAAGAGACTGAAAGATACAATGGAATCCTTATAATTTTACACTTCACAGACTTTGCATATAAAAGGAGGAACCGCCCATGATCGATTTTAAACAGGAAGCACAGGATATCTCTAAAGAACTTGTTGAATTTCGCCGGAATTTTCATATGCACCCCGAAGCAAGCAGGACAGAATTTCACACTGCTGAAACAGTCGCTGCCCTGCTGGAATCTCTTGGAATCGAAGTAAACCGTGATTACGCCGGGGATCTCCCGAGTGTTGTCGGTCTTTTGAAGGGCGGTCATGATGGTCCGACCGTTGCGCTGCGCGCCGATATGGATGCGTTAAGGCTTCAGGAGATGAATACCTTCTCCTATCGGTCCCAGAACGACGGTGTCATGCACGCCTGCGGCCATGATGCCCACACTGCATCCCTGATGGGCGCTGTCATTTTGCTGGCCCGCCACCGCGATCAGATGCACGGAAATGTAAAATTCATATTTGAACCTGCAGAGGAGGACATCGGCGGCGGCCGTTTTATGGTTCCGAACGGCGTTCTGGAGAATCCCCATGTGGACGCGATCTTCGGGCTTCATGTGGAAAACGCCTACCCGGTGGGATCCATCGGTGTGTGCAGCGGAGAGATGATGGCTGCCTCTGACCGCCTCATTATCAAGATCAAAGGCCGGACCGCACACGGCGCTTACCCGCACCTCGGAATCGATGCCATGATGATCGCCGCGCACTTTCTCGTAGCTGTCCAGACCATGATGGCAAGAGAAAAAGATACATTCAGCCACGCGATCATCACCTTCGGTCAGATCAAAGGCGGAACAGCCCGAAATATTATCTGTGATGAAGTGGAGATAAACGGTATCTGCCGCACGTTCAACCCCGAGACCCGTGAAATGCTGAACCGCAGAATTGATGAGATCTTAAAGGGAATCACTATGACCTTCGGCGGAACTTATGAATTCGAACGCCAGAGAAGTCATCCGGCACTGATCTGTGACCCGGATATGGCAGAACATGTAAGAGAGACCGCCGATATGATCCTCGGTTCCGGTCATGTGATCGATCTGCCCCACGGCAGTCTCGGCTGCGAATCCTTCGCATATTTCGCAGAAGCCAGAAAAGGTGCATTCTTCTGGATGGGAACCGGAAATAAAGAGGCAGGCATTGATAAGCCTCTTCACTCCTCCAGCTTTGATATTGATGAACGTGCTCTTCCACTTGCATCCGCCATGCATGCGGCTCTCGCCTGGAATTATCTTGAAAAACACTCTCAGTCATAAAAAGGAGGTACTGCATGATAAGAACCATCTCCATCCCGTACTACACCTCTTCCATGGATCTGCACGTGGAAGAAAAAAATCTGAAAACAGTCATCACGGCAAAGACAGAGGACTACGTTCCGGAGAAATCCCCGAAGGAACTCATCGAGGATGCCCTGGAACATCCCATCGGCACCCCGAAGCTCTCCGAACTTGCAAAAGGGAAAAATAAAGTCGTTCTTGTCACCAGCGATCACACCAGGGCTGTCCCCAGCAGACTGACGCTGCCGATCCTTTTAAAGGAAATCCGCAAAGGAAATCCTGATGCAGACATCATCATCCTGATCGCCACCGGACTCCATCGGGAGACGACCGAGGAGGAACAGCGCCGCATGTTCGGGGATGATATTGTCGATCACGAAAAAATATCTGTAAACCATGCATTCCAGAATGAGGAATTTGCGTTTGTCCGTGAACTTCCATCCGGCGCAGAGCTCTGGGTAAACCGTCTGGCACTCGGGTGTGATCTGCTCGTTACGGAAGGTTTCATTGAGCCGCACTTCTTTGCCGGATTTTCAGGCGGACGAAAAAGTATTCTTCCCGGCATCTGCAACGCTGCGACTGTAAATGAGAATCACTCCTACAAGGCGATTTCCAGCCCGTTTTCCACAACCGGTGTCCTGGAACACAACCCGATCCACGAAGATATGGTATGTGCTGCCAGAGCCGTCAATGTACAGTTCATCCTGAATGTAGCGCTGAACGCCGAGAAGCAGGTGATTGCCGCATTTGCCGGAGATCTGGAACAGGCCCACGAAAAAGGTGTTTCCTTCGTGCGCAGTCTCGCCCAGTGCCCCTGCACCACCGGCGATATCGTCATCACCTCAAACGGCGGCTACCCGTTGGATCAGAATCTTTATCAGAGTCCGAAGGCTGTGGCAACCGCTGAAGCGTGCTGCAGGGAGGGCGGAGTCATCATCATGTGTGCCTCCTGCATCGACGGTATGGGCGGAACCCATTTTGAGAAGCTGATCGTCAAAGGTTCCGTGGAGGAAATAGATGAATATTTATCAAAAATTCCTCCAAAAGAGACCATTCCAGAACAATGGTGTGCCCAGATCTACTCCCGTATCCTGAAAAAACATACCGTCATTCTCGTCACCACTTACCTCGATCACGACCTGGTGCGGAAAGCAAATATGATCCCGGCTTCCAGCCCCGATGAAGCGCTGCAGAAAGCTTACGATCTTGTCGGAAAAGATGCCAGCGTCGTTGTGATTCCTGACGGAGTCGCTGTTCTCGCAGTAAAGGAGGGACAGGCATGAGCGGAAACCTCGCATTAAAGATCGATGATCTGGACAATGTCGCTACAATTTTTGCAAACGGCATGAAAAAGGGAATGTCCGTTGAGATCCATGATAAGAAAGGACATTCCGAAACCATCACTCTTCTCGACGATATCCCCTATGGTCACAAGATTGCTCTCTGTGATCTGGCCCCGGGCGATCTCATCATGAAATACGGAGAGTGTATCGGAACTGCCAGCCACCCGATCAAAAAAGGGAATTATGTACACGTACACAATCTCGACGCACGCCGCGGCAGAGGCGATCTGTAAGGAGGTCCGTATGAGTTATACATTTAAAGGCTACCGGCGCAAAAACGGCGGGGTCGGTTCCAGAAATCTTGTTGCCGTAATTCCCAGCGTGATCTGTGCCAATGACGTCGCGCAGGCGATCGTCCGCCAGGTACAGGGAACTATCGGATATTTCCACCACCAAGGATGCTGCCAGCTTCCTCTCGACCTGAAACGCGTCACAGATGTCCTCTCCAATCTCGGACAGAGCGCCAATATCGGCGCTGCCCTGATCGTCAGCCTCGGGTGCGAGGGAACTGACCACGAACGCATTGTCCGGGAGATTGCAGCTTCCGGAAAACCAGTGGAGATCATCCGGATCCAGGAGCTCGGAGGAACCTCCCGGGCGATCCAGGCCGGTATCGATGCCGCCCAGAAGCTCGTCATGGAGATCTCCGGTCTTCAGCGGGAAACAGTTGATGCTTCCGAAATTATCATGTCCATCAAGTGCGGCGCTTCCGACACGACCTCCGGTCTCGCTTCAAACGCCGTGATCGGATATGTTGCGGACAAGCTTGTGGATCTCGGAGGAACCGTGATCTTCGGGGAAACGACCGAGTTCCTCGGCGGCGAGCACATTCTGGCAAACCGTGCCGTCGGCGGTCCTGACGGACCTATCGGTCAGAAGATCTATGAGATCGTAAACAGAATGGAAAACAGGGCAAAGGCCGTGGGAGAAGACATGCGAGGCGGACAGCCTACACCCGGAAATATTGAAGGCGGACTTTCCAGCATTGAGGAAAAAAGCCTGGGCGCTATCGTAAAATCCGGTCATCGGCCGATTCAGGGAGTTCTGGAATACTGCGACCGGATTGACGGCCGAAAAGGCCTCTGGATCAAAGATGCCCCGGGAAGAGAACCCGAGATTCTCACAGGAATGGCCTGCACCGGTGCACAAGTTATGATGTTCTCCACTGGACGCGGAGCTCCACAGGGATTTCCGTCCATGCCGGTCATAAAGATCTGCGGAAATCCCAATACCTATGAACGGATGCAGCATGACATGGATCTCAATGCCGGACGGATCATTCTCGGCGAAAAGAGTATTGAGGAAGTCGGTGAGGAGGCGTTTGATCTTCTCCTGAAGGTTCTTTCCGGGCAGATGACAAAGAATGAGGCCCTCTGCTATTTCGGCTCTATGGACATCTTCTGCCTCGGACCCGTGATCTGAGTTCCAAAATTTTTACTTCGGCATCACTCTCTCATCCTGGGATATCCCTCATTCCAAGATACAGAGTTTTGCAAATATATTTCCTTATCTGACCCCAATTTTTTATCTGGCTGGAGGTGATATGCAGCATTTACCTGTAACCATACATATTTTCACAAATACCAGAAAAGGAGAGTATCACTATGGCAAACAACACATCTACAACTACTGAAACCCGCTCCTCCGGATTCCTCGGTGCTGTTGAGCGCCTCGGAAACAAAATCCCCCACCCTGTCTATCTTTTCATCTGTCTCTAGGTCATCGCCCTGGCTGCGTCCTGCATCCTGGGAACGATGGGCGTATCCGTTATCAACCCCACAAACGGAGAGACCGTCACCGTTATCAATATGATGACTTCCGCAGCATGGGCTGATTTTCTGAAAGACATGGGTAAGACCTGGATGACATTTGCTCCTATGCTCACTGTTCCGATCTGTACTCTCGGTATGGCTGTCGCTACCCACAGCGGCATGCTGAATGCAGCACTGAAAAGTGCGGGCGCAACTGCAAATGAATGGAAAATGGCGCTCATTGTTGCATTTATCGGCGTTCTCGCCAATCTCGCCGGTGATGCCGCATTTATCGTTTTCCCACCGCTTGTAGCCATGCTCTATGTGTCTTCCAACCGTAACCCGTTAGATGGTCTTTTCCTGGCATATGGATCCGTTTCCATCGGCTTTGGCGCAAACCTTCTTCCTGGATCTGTAGATGCTTCCCTCGCTGCCCTGACAGAGGCGGCAGCCCAGACTCTGGATCCCAGCTACACAGCAAGCCCTGTCATGGGATGGTACTTCATGTTTGTCTCCACTTTTATCACAATGTTCCTCTGCGCTTTTGTCAGCCTGAAAGTTGTTGAGCCGCGCCTTAAGAGAGAAAATCTCGGAACTTCCGGTATCAAGCCGAACGAAGAGTACACACCGATGACGGATCTGGAACGCAAGGCTTTAAAGGGCGGACTTCTCGGAATCGCTGCTGTTCTCATCGTGTGTGCAATTCTCTGCCTGCCGGGTCTTCCGTTCCAGGCTCCGGAAGGCGGCACGATCATGACCGGTTATCTCTTTAAGTGTATTCCGACTATCATCTTTGCGCTTTTCTTTGTATCCGGCTATGTATACGGAAAAATTGCGGGAACGATCAAGAAATTCGGCGACACGATTCCGATGATGCAGAAAGAACTCGGTACACTCGCAAGCTTCTTCCTGATCTGCTTCTTTGCTTTCCAGTTCATCTCCGTATTCGGTTCCAGCAAGATCGCAACCGTGATCGCGGTTATCTGCGGCGGTGGATTAAACGGACTCGGACTTCCTGCACCGATCCTCATGGGATTATTCGTTGTTCTTACCGCTTTCATCAACCTGTTCATGGGTTCCGCGAACGGAAAATGGGCACTCTTAGCTTCCATCTTCGTTCCGATGTTCATGATCGCCGGTGTCAATCCGGCTTCCGTACAGGTTGCATACCGAATGGGCGATGGAATCACCAACAATATCTGCCCGACTCTCGCGTACCTTGCGATTCTCCTCGGATATGCACAGCAGTACGAGCCGCGCGCCAAGACAGGAATCTGTATTGCCTACCAGCTGCCCTACACTCTGATCGCCGGCGGTGTCTGGATCGTGTTCTTAATGATCTGGATCGCCCTCGGGATCCCGATGGGACCGGGCTACGCTCCGACTCTTTAACTTACCTGAAACAGCCCGCCTTCCAATCCGGCGGGCTGTTTTTTCTATCCTGCGGCATGTCAAATCATCCATTGAAAATCGAGGAACGAATATGAAAAAATTTATAATTCAGAATGCATATGTTATTGACGGAAGCGGAACTCCCGCTTTCCCTGCGGATGTCCTTATTGAGGATGGAACGATCAAAGCCATCGGGAAACAGGATCCGCAGCAGGCGGGCATGGTGATCGATGCCCACGGACTCACCCTGGCGCCCGGATTCATAAATTCCCACAGCCACGGCGACATGATGGCTGATCTCGACGATACTTTTTTCCAGGAGGCGGAACAGGGAGTCACCACTTTGATCGCGGGCATGTGCGGAATTTCCGCCGCTCCGTTTTCTATGGAACACCTGGAAAGCTGCCTGGAAACAGCCGCCACCGTCGTTCATTACGACTTTTCCTCCTCCGCCACAAAAAGAGTTTCCTACGCCGGCTATCTGGATATGATGGACCGCCCGCTTGGAACAAATATGGCCGTCTGCGTCGGACATGGAACGCTCCGTGCCGCAGTTATGGGAATGGCGGACCGTGAACCGGATCCGGCCGAACTGGAACACATGAAAGCAATTCTACAGGAATGCATGGAGGCGGGTGCTCTTGGAATCTCCTATGGGCTTCAGTATCCTGCCGGGTGCTATGCCGGCTCTTCTGAACTTGCAGTCCTTTCTTCCGTCGCAGCGCGTTTCGGCGGCATCACCTCCGCCCATATCCGGAGTGAAGGTAATCAGCTTGTGGAATCCGTCACAGAGATGGTACAGGCCACGGCACAAAGCAGCTGTACGCTTGTCATCTCCCATCACAAGGCAATCAACCGTCCAAACTGGGGAAAAACCGCTGCTACGATTTCTCTCATGCAGGAGGTAAATCAGCAGGGACATTCCGTTTACTGCGATGTCTATCCTTACACAGCATCCTCCACCGGTCTGAAATCCCGGATTCCCCAGTCCATGCATGTCCTGGGAGAAGAAAAGCTTCTGCAGATGCTGTCGGATCCATCCGGCCGCAGGAAGATGCGCGATGCGATCCTGGCAGGAATGATGCCGGAAGAACGATTCGGGACAACCATGTTCGGCGCATCTGTCACTCATCCTGATTATACGGGACAGATGGTTTGCGATCTCGCCTCACGGCTTGACCTGGATCCCTGTGAACTGGTCATGGATGTTCTCTATGATGACCGGCTGACTACGAACGGTATTTACCACTGTATGCAGGATGAGGATGTAAACCGGGTACTTCAATTTTCCCATTCCATGATCGGCTCCGACGGGCTTTACTACAAAGGGTGTTCCGGCGCTCATCCCAGAGCATTCGGAACGTTTACGCGGGTACTCGGACATTACGTCCGCGAAAAAAATGTTCTTTCCCTTGAGGAGGCTGTCCGGAAAATGACCTCTCTTCCAGCTTCCGTCTATCAGCTGAAGGGAAAGGGACTAATCCGACCGGGCATGGACGCAGATCTGGTTCTGTTCGATCCTCATACCGTATCTGATCAGGCAGATTTTACTGATTTTTCCAAAAGAGGCACTGGCATTGAACTGGTCTGGATTCGAGGAGAAAAAATTGTGGAACACGGAATTTATAATGGTGTGAAGGCAGGTAAACTAATCCGCCACGTCCCTCATATTTCATAATTTCACACTTTTTTCACACACAACACAATATTTCAACACATTTTTCCACTATCCTATAAAGCGTAACAGGATAGCAAGCCTGGAACAAAATATACTTTTTCATACTTGACCGGCAGAACGTTCTGTCGGTCCCTCCCTTAATTTAAAAACATTTATAATATAAATCCCCTCTTTTTAAGGCTGCCGCAGGAGTAGAAATGCGGTAGCCTTTTTATTCATTCCGTCAATCGCTTGAAAAACAATTCTGCATAGCAGACTGTACTGAACTATGATTCAATCAGGAGTGCTCTGAGAACAATATAACATATCTTTGCCTGGTCTCTCGAGTACAATGACTGGCATGATTACTGGGCGATCGTTCCGTCTTCAGTCTTCAATATGTTCGTACATCCGGAAACGCTTCATGTGATCCCCTTGCTGGATCCGCCGCCGTCGAAGACCTGTTACGCGATCTACCGGAAAGATCAGAATGTGATGCCGGACTCCCCGATCGGGATCTGCCTGAGGGAGCTGCGCAGGCTGGTAGAGGAAAACCATTGGATCGAGAAATTATGATTTCCTATCTGTTTGCCTGACTTATCGCGGAATATCACGAAGGCGGTGAGCGTTTTTCAAGCGCTGTTTTTCCTTATAAAATAAGGCTTTGCAGGGATTTCTCCGAACCCGGAAAATTCGCCGAAAAAACTTTTTTTGGAAAAATTGAAATTTTCTTAAAAAAACGCTTGCATTTTTTTCTGAGTCATGATAATATATACAAGTCGCTGGTAAACAGCGCAAAACAAACGCTCAAGAACATCGAGGCGTGGCTCAGTTTGGTAGAGCGCTGCGTTCGGGACGCAGAGGTCGCAAGTTCGAATCTTGTCGCCTCGATTCTGGCCTGTTGGTCAAGCGGTCAAGACGACGCCCTCTCACGGCGTAAACCCGGGTTCGATTCCCGGACAGGTCATGAAGCTGTATG
>NZ_QWGI01000009.1:119202-134971 GCF_003435125.1 Clostridium sp. AM25-23AC
TGAAGCTGTATGGAACTTCCATACAGCTTCTTTTTTTATATCTATCATAGTTTTCATTAATAGAAAATTGTAGAATATCAATATAAAATGTGATATGCTGTAAACGCTGCCGAACCTCCAGCAGAAAGGAGGTGTGCGTCCATGACAGAATTGTTCACCACATTTCTTGTCTCTGTTATAGCAGGTGTAGTTAGCTGCTACATATGCAAATGGCTGGACAGAGATAAATAGGCAGCAACAGCCTATGCGGAGTGGTTCACCGTAACGAACAAGAAAACCCCAGAGGTGGCAGCCTCTGGGGTTTTTGCGTCGCATGAGAAAAGTTCACCACATTTCTTAGCTGCCTACATCATATTCTATTTTTTTTTAAATGTCAATATGATATCAAAATCACCCATCCAAAGAACTCCAGACCGAAACCTATTTCCATACGCTATGACTTATTTCAATTTTTTTCACAAATAATTCATGTTTTCTTCCCTCTTTTTGTTACAATTTATGCTATAATATCTATGAATGAGTCATGGTAAAGTATCATGACTCTATTTACGCAAGAAAAAGCTGATCCGCTGCTGCTTTGGGACCGGTTTTTGCGTCACTGACCCGGCGGCTGCTGCCGTCTGTACCAGAAGGAGGAACATCGAGAACTTATGGATTACCCTGTATTAAAAAAGAACTTCGAAAACCATCGTTTCCATACATCATATTTTGAGACAAAGGAGGAAGCTGCAGCTTATCTTGCTGAGCAGATCAAAGGTGAGACCGTTGGCTTCGGTGGCTGTATGACCGCAAAAGAGATGGATCTCTTTGAGATCCTCAAAAAAAACAACGAAGTGATCTGGCACTGGGAACAGGGACCGGATGCAAGGATCCGGGCAAAAAAAGAATCTACCGTATACATACTGAGCGCAAATGCCGCTGCAGAGACCGGTCAGATCATCAACATTGACGGAAGCGGAAACCGTCTTTCCGAGAGCTTATTTGGACCGAAACGAGTATACTATGTGATCGGAAAAAATAAGATCGCGCCGGATCTGTCCTCCGCAATGGACCGCGCGAGAAATATCGCCTGTCCAAAGAACGCGGCGCGTTTTAATAAGAAGACTCCATGCGTCGTGTCCGATGACAAAAAGTGCTATGACTGCAACAGTCCGGAGCGGATCTGTAACGCGATCCTGATCTTAGAACGCCCCTGTACCGGAATGGAAGTTGAAATGGTATTTATCAATGAAGATCTTGGATATTAAAGGAGAGACACATGAATATTCTGTTTTTTCTAACACCAAAGAATGATGTGGCATTTATTTATTCCGACGCGAACCTCAGAGAAGCGATCGACCTGATGGAGGCGCACGGCTATTCCGCCCTGCCGATTCTCACAAAGCAGGGACGGTATGCGGGAACGCTGACAGAAGGTGATCTGCTCTGGTACATGAAGAGCCATCTGAACCAGAGTTTAAAGGATATGGAGCTGATCTCCGTCATGGAGGTAAAGCGCCGTCAGGACAACAGCCCGGTAAACGCCGGAGCAAAGATGGAAGATCTGCTGGATAAGGCGATGCAGCAGAACTTCGTCCCGGTACTCGATGACAATAAATCCTTTATCGGAATTATCACGAGACGTGATATCATGAAATATTTTTCCGGTTCCTATAAGAAAACAGGAAATGCTTAAGTTATTGGATTCCGGGTGAAATGGCTTTTTTCAGACCGTCGCATAAGTTCCTGTCATTTTCTTCCAGCATCATTTTCTGCCGTCCGGTTATACTGATACCATCCCAGAAAAAGGTGGTGAGAAATGATGAATCAGGAAAAGAACGACAGCATCCAGTGCTCGATCCATAACTGCGTGCATCATGCGGAAAATGTGGATTACTGCACCTTAGACCGTATCCATGTAGGAACGCATGAACTCAATCCTACAAAAAAGGAATGTACCGACTGTGATTCCTTCCAGTGCAAGATGTAGTCCGGTCTGATGTTTGACGAGAAAAGAGATCCCTTCCTCCCATAAATTTTATGGAAAAGGAACGGGATCTCTTTTTCTATTCTTCTACCGTGAATTTCCCACCGCAGCCGGCTGCGGATCGAAGCTCGGGTTGAAGGCGTAGAAGTTTCTGGAGTCCAGCTTCTCCTGAAGACCGCGAAGAGCTTCTCCGAAACGCTGGAAGTGGACGATCTCACGCTTCCTTAAGAAACGGATCGGTTCGCAGACATCGGGATCTGTCACGACACGAAGAATGTTGTCGTAGGTGCTCCGGGCTTTCTGTTCCGCAGCAAGATCCTCGAAGAGATCCGTCACAGGATCGCCCTTCGACTGGAACTCGCAGGCGTTAAAGGGCACACCGCCAGCCGCCTGAGGCCAGATCCCCGTGGTATGGTCGATATAGTACGGGCCGAATCCCTGCGCTTCCAGCTCCTCCGCTGTTAAGTTTCTCGTGAGCTGGTGAACGATCGCCGCAACGATCTCCAGATGGGCGAGCTCCTCCGTTCCGATATCCGTCAGAACCGCTTTCTGCTCCCCATACGGCATTGAGTAGCGCTGGGAGAGATAACGCATGGATGCACCCATCTCGCCGTCGGGTCCACCATACTGACTCATAATAAACTGCGCCATCTTCGCATTCGGTTCCTTTATATTTACCGGAAACTGCAATCTTTTTTCGTAGACCCACATCTTAGCATCCTCCTTCCCATGGCCATTTTTCAGTTACCCAGTTCCAGGACATGGACGTGACATCGGTGTATCTCAGCGGCCCAAACCGCCTCTCATAGGCAGCCATGGACTGGTCACGCATATCACGGACCGCTTTGTAATAGCGAAGCGCATCCTGATTTTCCGGATGAGTGTCTAAGAACAGGGCAACGTCGTCCATCGCAAAACCGGCTTCCATGATCTGACGCATCAACAGCTCTTTATCCTGAACGGTCATGCCCCCGGCGCTCTGACACGTACTGCACGCAGGCATCACATCCTGCGCTGACAGGCGGGAGTCACTCACAGGTTCTGCCGGCATTCCCGGCATCATGCTGCATCGATATAGTTCCCTCATCTTCTGCACCTCCCCACGGCAAATGGAAGATCCAGGGACGGGAAGATCGTTCCCCGGACAAAACCTCTGGCTAACGGATATATGGTCCCCCACATCTGCATCGGAACATATCCCATTCCTATCGGAAATCTTGGATCATTGTCGTCAAAACAAAAGTTGGCCATCGGACGCACAACAGGTCCCGGGCCGGAAATATCAGACAGACTTCTGCCGCAGCCGCAGGACGGACCCATAGCGGTATCCGGCAGATCGGAATTTCTGCAATTCATATGCGGATGTCTCCTTTATTTGTTCTGATATTAGAATATGCATCTTTGGCACGTTAGTGCCTTTTATGCAACAGGGAATTTCCTGTTATATAAAAAGCCTCCAGAGAGCTTCCCTGAAGGCTTTTTGGCTTAACTTTGCAAATTACGTGTAATCGTGATCTCTCACTCCAGAAAATCCAGCGCATCCACCGGCACGCCGTCCTTCAGAAACTCGAAGAACACATTCGTGCCTTCCACCGCGTAGTATTTTGTCGGCTCGGCGACATAGCCCAGAAGATCCCCCTGTCGGACATATTCATTTTCTACCACAGGGATCTCTTTCAACTGGCCGCAGACGGCAGTATAGCCGTTTCCCAAATCGAGATCAACATAATTACCGATCTCCTCGTTTGTCCCAACAGAGACCACTCTGGCGTCCGCCGGAGCCGATACCGGGGTGCTGACCTCGCTCTGGATCACATTGGCGGGATTGACTTTGTACTGGTCCAGGGTCGGGAAGTAGGTCGTGGTGTCCATGCAGTAGCCAAGAACGATATTTCCGGTCACAGGCCAGGAGAGCTTATCTGTGTCTGCGAAATCGAGGACCAAGGATTCGCTGACAGCGGCACCGGCTTCCGCCATGGAATGATCGCCTGTCAGGGCGCTATCTGATGCATCAGCAAGACCAGTATCCATCGAAATTTCTCCGGCAAAATTGCCGGGATCAGCGCCAGTTCCGGCACCATTCTTATTGTCTGCCAGACCGACAGCCGTGCCGTCCCCAGCAAGTTCCCCATTCCCGGCTTCATCTCCGGATGCCGCCAGTTCCCCCGCCAGTGTATCGCCGCCGGACTCCGCTCCTGCGTTGGAATCCCCCGCGATCACATGGTCCGGGTCTTCGATCTCCAGATAGGGGCTCTCTCCGATATTTTCTCTCCCCTTCTGGATTCTTACAGCGCCTGCTGCCGCAACAATAGTCAACAGGCCAAGTACGAGCATGACAAGGACAAATTTGTCCTTGAAAATCTGATTTCCTCTTTCTTTCACGTTTATCACCTCGGTAATATTCTTACCCGCGGCGGTGAAGTTATACACGAAATCATACTTTTTTCTGGAAGTATCCACCTTTTATCTTCTTTTACTCCGCAATTTTCACGATCTCAATCCCCTGAAAATAATATTTCAACAGTTCCCGGAACTCACTCCCCTGCTCTCTCTCCATCGCATCCGCCCCAGCCTGGGAGAATCCGTATCCGCTGCCGATCCCCTTCGATGACACCCGGATCTTCCCGTCCGCAGACGAAAAATGAAAGCAGGACGATAAAAGCCCCAAAGAATACCGGACCTCATCCCCGCTGTAATCCATATCCCCGATCTGAACCCGCTTCACATACCCGGCATCATCCCGCTCGATGATCTGGATTTTTTCCGCAATGCCGTCCGCTCCCGGGCGCGGACCGCCGATTCTTCCGATCTTATCCGCAAACTCCGCTTCCGTAAAGGTCCGGACGCATAAAAATTCTCCTGCCTCCAGATCTCCCGGACTCTCCACCGAACAGATATATGGATATGCGGCAAGTTCCCTCGTTTTTCCTGCCGACGCTTCACAGTAGAACGGCTCGATCAGCTCCCCGTCGTACTCCGCAACGAGTCCTTCTGTCTCCTGCACCGCGGTACGGATCTTCCCGTAATACTCTTTAAAATGTTCTTTCCCCCATTTTTTCTCCATCTCCCTCATGCTGAGACAATCTATGTCCAGTTCCTCTTCCCGGATACGTTCCAGCCCCGGATCCACAAGCCGGTAGATATATGTCCTCGCAAGCACCGCCTGTGCTTTTAATGTCTCGATCCCGTACTCTGCCGGAATCTCCGCCGCAACGACTCCGGTAAGAAACTCTTCCGCCGGGACCTCCGCCCCCGAATCCGTCCGGATCCGGCCTGTCCACGCCAGCGTTGTCACATAGGGGATCATGACCGTCATCCATAAGACCATAAAAAAACGCTTCATAAAAAATACCCGCCTCATACACCTGTGATACCGGATTTCAGATCCTGAAGTCTTCCGGGCAGATTGCCCGAAAAACTCCCTTCCGAATTTTTCTGATATCACTATTGTATGAGACGGGTCTGTTTTTTATGTTATCCGTAACTGTCAAGTACCTTCACAGTTACATTATTTCAGCTCTACCTTGATCTTCTCAAGATGCCAGATATCCCTTACATACTCTTCGATCGTACGGTCAGAGGAGAACTTTCCTGCGGATGCGGTATTGAGCATCGCAGTTCTTGCCCACCACTTCTCATCGCGGTATGCCTGGTCGATCTTCTTATGTGCTTCCGCATAGGAACGGAAGTCCTTTAAGATAAAGTAGGTATCTGCGCGGTCGCTGCTCTGGGTGTTGAGTAGGGAGTTGTAGATATCGCGGAACAGCTCCGGATCCTGCGGAGAATAGTAGCCGTTGATGAGCTGCATCAGCACACGGCGGATATCCTGATCATTGTTGAAGATATCCATCGGGTTGTAGCCGCCGTTGTTTTCAAGGTTGATGATCTCATCTGCGGACGCACCGAAGATGAACATATTCTCCTTGCCGACTTCCTCTGCCATTTCCACATTTGCTCCGTCCATGGTTCCGATCGTCAGAGCGCCGTTCAACATGAACTTCATGTTTCCGGTCCCGGATGCTTCCTTGCTTGCTGTGGAGATCTGCTCGCTGACATCCGCAGCGGAGAAGATCAGCTCTGCGTTGGATACACGGTAATCTTCAATGAATACGACCTTTAATTTGCCGCCGATGGACTTATCGTTGTTGATCACATCAGCCACATTGTTGATGAGCTTGATGGTCAGTTTTGCACGCTTATATCCGGCTGCTGCTTTCGCACCGAAGATGAAGGTTCTCGGAACGATGTCCATATTCGGGTTATCTTTTAACTGGTTATAGAGATACATCACATGAAGGATGTTCATGAGCTGTCTCTTGTATTCATGAAGACGTTTTACCTGAACATCGAAGATGGATCGCGGATCGACATCGATGCCGTTGTGCTCCTTGATGTACTTTGCAAGACGGATCTTGTTCTGGTACTTAATATTCATGAATTCCTGCTGGCACTTCTCATCATCCACATAAACAGAAAGCTTTTTAATATTGGAGAGATCTGTGATCCACTCATTTCCGATCTTATCGGTCACCCAATCTGCAAGCAGCGGGTTGCCGTGAAGCAGGAAACGTCTCTGGGTAATACCATTTGTTTTATTATTAAACTTCTCCGGCATCATCTCATAGAAGTCACGAAGCTCCTGTTTCTCAAGGATCTCTGTGTGAAGCTTCGCAACACCGTTTACAGAGAAGCTGCCGACGATTGCAAGGTAAGCCATGCGGACCTGTCCGTCGTAAATGATCGCCATTCTGCGGATCTTCTCGTTGTCACCCGGATATCTCTGCTGGATCTGGGCTACAAAACGGCGGTTGATCTCCTCAACGATCTGGTAAACACGCGGAAGCAGACGGGAGAACAGCTCGATCGGCCATTTTTCAAGAGCTTCAGCCATGATGGTGTGGTTTGTGTAGGCACAGGTCTTTGTCGTGATCTCCCAGGCCTCATCCCACTCTAAGTTCTCCTCGTCAAGTAAGATACGCATTAACTCAGCAACCGCAACGGTCGGATGTGTATCGTTTAACTGGAAGGATGCCTTCTCATAGAATTTATGGATATCGTCATGCTTTTCCTTGTACTTTTTGATGGCACGCTGAACACTGGCAGAAATAAAGAAATACTGCTGTTTTAAGCGAAGCTCTTTTCCGGAATAATGGTTATCATTCGGGTAAAGGACCTCAACGATGGTCTTCGCCAGATTCTCCTGCTCAACAGCTTTCTGGTAATCGCCCTTGTCGAACTCGCTTAAGTTGAAGGTATTCACCGGCTGTGCATCCCAGATTCTTAAAGAGTTTACAACATTGTTGCCGTATCCCATGATCGGAATATCATACGGAACCGCCATAACGGACTGGTAGCCCTTCTGTACGAAATGGTTTCTCTTTCCGTCCCATTCTGTCTCCACATAACCGCCGAATTTGACCTCCGTCGCATACTCTGCGCGGCGGATCTCAAACGGATAGCCGTCCTTCAACCACTCATCCGGGACCTCGATCTGATATCCGTCACGGATCTGCTGTTTGAACATTCCATAACGATAACGGATGCCGCAGCCATATGCCGGATAGCCTAAAGATGCAAGAGAATCCAAAAAGCATGCCGCAAGACGTCCAAGACCGCCGTTTCCGAGTGCCGGATCCCGTTCCTGATCCTCAATGGAATTCAGGTCAAAGCCCAGTTCAGAAAGTGCCTCCTCGATTTCCTTCTGCTCACAGAGGCTGATGATATTGTTGCCGAGGAAACGACCGGTTAAAAACTCCATGGACATGTAGTAAACGATCTTCGCATCCTGCTTGTCGTACTCTTTATGAGTCGCGATCCAGCGGTCGATGATCATGTCCTTAACTGCAAGTGCGACAGCCTGGTAAACCATAGCCGGAGTCGCCTCGTCGATCGTTTTGCGGTAGATGCTCTTTACGTTAAACACAATGGTCTTCTTCAGTTCATCCTTGTTAATTGTCTGACTCACCCCTAAAGTCCTCCTTTATACTCTCTTAATGGCCGGATCCCGCGCCATGCCTCTTCAGGCCGCGTCTGTGATCCGGTCAATGTGAACCCCTTATTTACAGGAAGGTTCCGCATTGCGGGTCTGTCCATAAATATTGTTCATGAAATCCCCGCGCTGCGGAACTTTTTCCTGTTGTCATCCGTCTATTTTGTCACTTTCACTACGCCGAATACAACATCCTCGCCGTTGATGTTCCATTCCTTCGTGTAGCCAGCCATCTCACCAAGCATAATGTTGTCAGCCATGACCTCGCTCTTTAACTCGTCCGCGTACTTCTTGATCAGATCTGCGATCTTCTCATTCTTGTCCGCGTAAACGTAGATGTGGTCCATAACCTCGAATCCAGCCTCTTTACGCATGGTCTGGATCTTGCTGACGATCTCACGGTAGAAGCCTTCCTCGAGAAGCTCCGGTGTCAGTGTTGTATCGAGAACAACGGTCACGGTGTTGTCTGCCTCGGATACATAGCCTTCTGTCTGTGCCATGTCGATCAGAAGGTCATCCTTTGTGAGAACAACTTCATTTCCGTCAAAGTTGAAGGTCAGAGCGCCCTTCTCGTTTAAGGTATCCATCGCAGCATTTCCGTCAAGCTCCGTCAGGGCTTTCTTGATATTTCCGAGCTGTTTTCCGTACTTCGGTCCTACCGTCTTAAGCTGCGGCTTGAAGGTGTAGGAGGTAAAGCTTCTCACATCGTCCGTGAACTCTACGGACTTCACGTTTAACTCGTCCTCGATGATCTCCTGGTAGAACTCCGGAAGCTTCTCCGGTGCCTTTACGAACATCTTTGCGATCGGCTGACGGTTCTTGATGTTTGCGGTATTTCTTGCCGCACGTCCCATCACAACGATCTTTAAGACTTCATCCATCTTTGCTTCCAGCTCGGCATCGATATGTGCCTCATCAACGGTCGGGAAGTCGCAGAGGTGGATGCTCTCCGGAGCTGTCTTGTCAATGGATCTTACAAGGTTCTGGTAGATCTCCTCCGTCATGAACGGGATCATCGGAGCTGCTGCCTTACTGATCGTCACGAGTGCTGTGTAAAGAGTCATATAAGCGTTGATCTTATCCTGCTCCATGCCCTTTGCCCAGAAACGCTCACGGCTTCTTCTGACATACCAGTTACTCATGTCATCCACAAACTCCTGGAGTGCTCTTGCTGCCTCCGGGATGCGGTAGTTCGCAAGGTCATCATCCACTGCCTTTACCGTAGAATTCAACTTGGATAACAGCCATTTATCCATAACCGGAAGCTTATCGTACTCCAGTGTGTACTTGGTCGCGTCAAAGTTATCAATATTCGCATAGAGAACGAAGAATGCATAGGTGTTCCAGAGAGTACCCATGAACTTTCTCTGTCCTTCCATAACGGCCTTTCCATGGAAGCGGTTCGGCAGCCACGGTGCGCTGTTGATGTAGAAGTACCAGCGGATCGCGTCGGCACCATATGTCTTCAGGGCGTCGAACGGATCGACAGCGTTTCCTTTGGACTTACTCATCTTCTGTCCGTTCTCATCCTGAACGTGACCGAGAACGATAACGTTCTGGTACGGCGGCTCATTAAAGAGCAGCGTGGACTCAGCGAGCAGGGAGTAGAACCATCCTCTTGTCTGGTCAACGGCCTCAGAGATAAACTGTGCCGGGAACTGTTTGTGGAAAAGCTCCTGGTTCTCAAACGGATAGTGATGCTGTGCGAACGGCATTGCGCCGGAGTCGAACCAGCAGTCAATAACCTCCGGTACACGGTGCATTTCTTTTCCGCAGTCCGGGCAGGTGATCACTACATCATCGATAAACGGACGGTGAAGCTCAACCTCCCCCTTGTCTCCGTCCATCTCCTTGCTGTATTTCTTTACAACATCCTGATAGTTCGGGCTCATCTTCTTTAATTCTTCACGGCTGCCGATGCAGTGCATCTTTCCGCACTCACACTGCCATACCGGAAGAGGTGTGCCCCAGTAACGGTTTCTGGAGATTCCCCAGTCCTGAACGTTCTCCAGCCAGTCGCCGAAGCGTCCTTTACCGATGGATTCCGGAATCCAGTTGATCTTATTGTTGTTGCGGATCAGGTCATCCTTCACCGCTGTCATCTTGATGAACCAGGACTCTCTCGCATAGTAGATCAACGGTGTGTCACAGCGCCAGCAGAACGGGTAGCTGTGCTCGAATGCCGGTGCCTCGAATAACAGACCTTTTTCCTTTAAGTCTTTTAAGACCATCGGATCCGCTTTCTTCACGAATACGCCTGCATACGGAGTTTCCTTTGTCATGTCGCCCTTTGCATCTACAAGCTGTACAAACGGGAGATCATAACGACGGCCTACCTGGGCATCGTCCTCACCAAAAGCCGGTGCAATGTGTACCACGCCGGTACCGTCTGTCAGGGTAACATAATCTGCGCATGTCACGAAGTATGCTTTCTTGTGCTGTTTCTCACAGATCTCAACTGCGCAGTCGAATAACGGCTCGTACTCCTTGTACTCAAGGTCCTTACCTGTGTAAGTCTCGAGGATCTCGTAAGCAGGAGTTCCGTTCTCCTTGTCAGCAAGCTTCCCGAGAACAGTGTCAAGAAGAGCTTCCGCCATGTAGTAGGTATAGCCGTCTGCGGCCTTTACTTTTGCGTATGTCTCTTTCGGGTTTACGCAGAGTGCCACGTTGCTCGGAAGAGTCCACGGAGTCGTTGTCCATGCAAGGAAGTATGCGTCCTCGCCTTTTACTTTGAAGCGGGCGATGGCAGATTTCTCTTTTACATCCTTATATCCCTGGGCAACCTCATGGCTGGAAAGCGGTGTTCCGCAGCGCGGGCAGTACGGAACGATCTTAAAGCCCTTATATAAAAGTCCCTTATCCCAGATCTGTTTTAATGCCCACCATTCGGATTCGATATAGTCATCATGGTAGGTAACATACGGATTATCCATATCAGCCCAGAAACCAACGGTGCTGGAGAAATCCTCCCACATTCCTTTGTATTTCCAGACGCTCTCTTTACATTTCTCGATGAACGGCTCAACACCGTACTGCTCGATCTGCTCTTTTCCGTCGAGACCAAGAAGCTTCTCGACCTCAAGCTCTACCGGAAGTCCGTGGGTATCCCATCCGGCCTTACGCGGAACCATATAGCCCTTCATGGTGCGGTATCTCGGGATCATATCCTTGATGACACGGGTAAGTACGTGTCCGATATGCGGCTTGCCGTTTGCGGTAGGCGGTCCGTCATAAAATACGTATGGGGTTCCTTTTCTGCGGCTGTCGATACTCTTTTCAAAGATCTTTTCGTCTTTCCAGAATTTCTCAACCTGTTTTTCCCTGTCCACAAAGTTCAGGTCTGTTGATACTTTCTCGTACATGACACATTTCCTCCAATCAATGTTTTGCGCATAACTTTCTCGTTGTTATGCTCTTCGTGTTTTGTGTGTCGTATGCTGAATCAGTAATAAAAAAGCCCCGTTCTCAATGAGAACAGGGCGAAAATAACGCTTTTAACCACCTATTGCTGCATACTGACATATGAGTTCCCTTTAACGGCGGAATCACCGGGTACACTTACTTTCCAAAAGCAGTACCGCTTTCAGGGTTCAGCTTCCAGCTCGGGAGTGATCTTCCTTTCACGAAAAAGCACCGGGCTTCCATCGTCCCCGGCTCGCTTTGGCTTTCTGCTTGTGAACCTACTGTCTCCGTCATGGCTTTTTTCTATGGATTGTCTGAATGTAACCATCGAATCTGTTCATAGTTACATTTTTTACACTCAGACAAAATAATGATGTTGGGGTCAAAAGGTCTTTTGCCCCCTTTGATACCGGATTGTTTCGCACTACGTGCTTCCACAATCCTCAAAACATTCATAATCCGCTCATTTTTCTACGAAAAATGGCTACTTATTCATGTTTTAGGCGGGTCCCAAGGTCAAAAATCCTCTTGCAAGCAAGCTTGCATCAGATTTCCGACCTTTTGACCTTGGTATCAAAATAATTATAGTAATAAGGTATTTAAAAGTCAAGGGAATCCCTCGGGAGTTGCGAAATCTTTCCATATTGATGCCGTCTTCCTGTTTTCTTTCTTAACTTTTTAGGCACATTTTACGTTCTTTTGAAGTGTTCGTTACTTTTTTAACACGCAATTTGCCTTTTCGCACAAGAACTGATATAATCAACCACAACACGTTTGACAGCCGCCCGGTTCTTTTGGGGTGAACCGCACTTAAGCTGTCGTTATCGTCCGGCATTTTTATACGCTCCGGACTGCTGCGTTTAATATTCCGCTGACACTTACCGCGGAGAAATTTAAGGAGAAACATTATGAGCAAACGAAACCTGACGCTGCTTACAGATCTCTACGAGCTGACCATGATGCAGGGTTACTTTCATGCAAAGGATGCAAATGAGACTGTCATCTTCGACGCATTCTACCGCACAAATCCGGATGGAAACGGATTTGCCATCACGGCCGGCTTAGAGCAGGTTGTCGAATACATCGAAAATTTACACTTTGATAAGGAAGATATCGATTATCTCCGCACCACAGGACTCTTCGGGGAAGATTTTCTGGAGTACCTCTCCACCTTTAAATTCACCGGTGATATCTACGCGATCCCGGAAGGAACCGTCGTATTCCCGAGAGAACCGCTCGTAAAGGTCATCGCCCCGATCATGCAGGCCCAGCTTGTTGAGACCGCGATCTTAAATATCATCAACCACCAGAGCCTGATCGCAACAAAGACTTCCCGGATCGTCCATGCAGCACGCGGAGACGGAGTCATGGAGTTCGGTTTAAGACGTGCCCAGGGTCCGGATGCCGGAATCTACGGTGCGAGAGCCGCTATGATCGCCGGCTGTATCGGTACTTCCAACGTGCTCTGCGGCCAGATGTTCGACGTCCCGGTAAAAGGAACCCATGCCCACAGCTGGATCATGAGTTTCCCGGATGAGCTCACCGCCTTCCGCACCTACGCGCGACTCTATCCGACTGCATGTATCCTGTTAGTCGACACTTACGACACCTTAAATTCGGGTATCCCGCATGCGATCCAGGTATTCAAGGAGATGCGCGCCGAGGGAATCCCGCTTACCTTCTACGGAATCCGTATGGACAGCGGAGACCTCGCTTATCTCTCCAAAGAGGCGAAAAAAATGCTCGATGCGGAAGGTTTCACGGACGCTGTGATCTCCGCATCCAACGACCTTGATGAGACCCTGATCACAAGCTTAAAGAACCAGGGCGCGACCATCAACTCCTGGGGTGTCGGCACAAACCTGATCACCTCCAAGGACTGCCCGTCCTTCGGCGGTGTTTATAAGCTCGCGGCGATCATGGACAAGAAGACTGGAACCTTCATCCCGAAGATCAAGCTCTCCGAGAACGAGGAGAAGATCACAAACCCGGGCAACAAGACCACCTACCGTATCTACGGAAAGGACAGCCACAAGGTCATCGCTGATATCATCTGTCTCGTCGGCGAGACGTTCAATGAGGACGAGCCACTGTTGCTCTTTGACCCGATAGCGACATGGAAAAAGACACTCCTCGCTCCCGGAACTTATACGATGCGTGAGCTTCCGGTGCAGGTATTCAAGGACGGCGAGTGTGTCTACCACTCCCCGAAGGTCATGGATATCCAGAAATACTGCAAGGAAGAGCTCAATACCTTATGGGATGAGACAAAGCGTCTTGTAAACCCGCATGAAGTCCATGTGGATCTCTCTAAGCCGCTTTGGGATATGAAGCATGAGCTGTTAGACAAGTATCATTTTGAGTAAAACAGGAACTTCTTATAACTTTACCAGGAGGTAATTATCATGAGTGCAACAGATATCGCCACATCCATCGATGTGGATCTTGACTTAATTTATGAACAGACAAAAGCCGTTGCAGAGGAACTGATCGAGATCGCCAATATGAAACCGGGCCAGATTCTGGTTGTTGGCTGCTCCTCCAGCGAGATTGCTGCCCATGTGATTGGTTGCTACTCCAGCAGTGAAGTGGGTCAGGCTGTCTTCACCGCTCTCTCCAACGTGACAAAAAAACATGGTCTCTACCTCGCCGCCCAGTGCTGCGAGCACTTAAACCGCGCCCTGATCGTCGAGGAAGAGTGCGCCGAGAAATATGGCCTGGAGATGGTCAATGTAAAACCGCAGTTAAAGGCAGGCGGATCCTTCTCCACCGCCGCATGGAACGAATTCGAGCATCCATGCGCTGTGGAATATATCCAGGCACACGCCGGGATCGATATCGGTGACACCTTGATCGGTATGCATCTGCGCCATGTCGCCGTTCCGGTCCGCACCACCATCAAATCCATCGGCTCCGCCCATGTTGTCTGTGCGAGAACACGGCTCAAATATATCGGCGGCGAGCGGGCTGCTTATCAGAAATAAAAAAGGGGCTGTCGCACTAACGTGCGGCAGCTCATTTTATATATCCAACACAAAACGCCGAGCTTCGAAAAGCCCGGCGTTCGTGGTATAATCAGTTTATGCGACTAAACAAAATAATACAGAAGGATTATACCTCATTTTCGCTGTATTATCAAATTAAACTTCCGCTGGATTTAGAGATTTCTATTCCATCTGATGATCCAGTTCGTCCGGTAAGTGCCTTTGTGGAGGAAATGGACCTTTATGAACTATATAAAACTTATGGCAGGATCAGAAAAAATCAGGCAACGCCGCGTCAGATGCTGAAACTCGTTATCTATGCAGCAATGAATCGAATCTACTCAAGTCGAGATATCCGAAAAGCATGTAAACGGGATATCAACTTTATGTATCTCCTTGAAGGAATGCCTGCTCCTGATCATGCAACGATTGCGCGTTTTATCTCCCTACATTTTTCTGCCTGCGCAAAGGTTCTGCTTGCCCAAATGTCAGATCTGCTCTATCTTCTTGGTGAGATTTCGGGAAAGACCATTTTTATTGATGGCACCAAGATTGAATCGGCAGCCAATAAATATACCTGAATTATTCACGGCAAAGCCGTAATCGTGGCTGAAAGCCACATAGTTACTGTATTTTAATTGCATATTGCTTTTAATTGCTTTTCACTTGTTAAGTGAATAAAAAAGAGCATCCATTTGTGGTAAAATATAAGGTGTATAATCAAAATAAATACCAACAAAGGAGCCCTTTATGAGTATTGTAAACACCTTTTCACTTCAAAGCAATAGGCAAATTAAAATAAATTTTGATGGAGGCGACTTATCCTCCGATGCAGGCTTACTCCTCATCAAAGAGTTCATAAGCAGACTTGGCATTGAACGGATTTTAAACCGTTCATTTAAGACCAATGATTCTGCAGTGTTTCGATATCATACGGACAGGGATAACCTTCTCCAGATGATATATATGATCATGGCCGGTTACTTCGAAGATGATGCTTCGGATGAACTGACCAATGATCCTGTTTTTAAAGCTGTACTTGAAAAATCCGCATTAGCATCTCAGCCAACCGTATCAGGATTCTTTAACCGCATGGATGAAGATACTTTAAAGCAATTCCAGGAGATCAGCCGGATACTCAGAAAAAGGCTCTACAGCATCCAGATGCCTCAGGCCGTGATCCTGGATCTGGATTCCACGCTCCTCGCAGCATACGGCAAACAGGAAGGCAGGGCATTTAACTTCCATTATCAGAGTAATGGCTACCATCCGCTCGTCTGTTATGACAGAATCACTGGTGATCTGATAAAAATCCAACTCCGTGATGGAGCGGCTTATTCCTGTACCGGTGTAACCGATTTCCTGCAGCCGATTCTCGACGAGTACCTGAATGATTATCCAACCATCCATCTCCTGCTTCGCGGCGAT
>NZ_QWGI01000090.1:0-1302 GCF_003435125.1 Clostridium sp. AM25-23AC
AAGAGGAAGTAAGCTCCACTGTATTTCTGGCGAAATCCACGCACGAATATATCCGCTTGACAAGTGGCTATCACTATGCTAAATTATGTGTAGCGGATATATTGCAAGTTCCCTAAAGTGATAGCCTAACGGCTACACTTTAGAACTTGTGAGGGTGGCAAGCCCCCCTTCAATCCCCCTTGAAATGACCGCAGATATGCGGAAATTTGTTGAGTGATAGCCAAGATGAAAGAGAGGTAAAAGCATGAGTTGGGGCGAAGAACAGAAGAAAGAAATTGAGACAATCAGAGAGAGAAAAATCACAGTGAAATTGTCGGACGCAGATTGTGACCGACTGGCGAGAAAGTGTGGGGAGCATGGTCTGACAATCGGAGAGCTGATAGAGAATTTTGTCGGAGATTTGGTGGGCGGTACTTACTCCAATGGAAGTGATGAAAGAGATTATGCTGACCAGTGGTTCGAGCGTTGTTGGTTCGGAATGTTCCCAGAGCCTACACTGCTGAATCACTTATTGAATTTGGGTTATGAACCAGAGCATTATCTGGATATGTTGGAGAACGTAGAGACAATAAAATCCGACATTGAAATCACTAAACAGAACATAGCAGAGCCAAGTGATGAATGGAAAGACATTGTGTACCACAAGTACAATGATGATAGAACAAGCTATGAGTGTGTGCCTTGTTACAATAGTGTTGATGAATATATAGCAAGCGAAAAAGAAGATTTAGAAAGCTATAAGGCAGACTTAGAAGAAGCACTGGAAGAACTGAAAGACATGAGAGCGGACTGGAAGCCAGAGAAAGAGCCGAACATGAACGAGGAAATCGAACTCATTAAGAAGTGGGTAAAGGAAAGAGAGGACTTCATCAATGAATAGGACAAGACCGAAGCAGATAGTTATAAGAGTGTCAGAGGAAGAACTTGCACAGATAAAAGAAAAAGTAGAGCAGTCTGGAAAGAGCCAACAGCAATATATCATTGAAGCCCTCACACAGTCGAACATTGTCAATCTGGACGGACTGAAAGAGATATATCCAGAGCTGAAAAGGCAAGGCAACAATCTGAACCAGATAGCCAAGAAGCTGAATGAAAATGGATATGTGGACTATAAGCAAGAGCTTCCTAACACCATGAAAGAGGTGAGAGAAGTATGGCAGTTATTAAAGCAGTATCTTCAAAAGCAGGCATAGGGCAAGCACTGGACTATGTGACAAAAGAGGAAAAGACAGAGGATAAGCTTGTCAGCGGTCTGCACTGTGAACCAGATACAGTAAAGGACGAAATGCAAGCCACCAAGGA
>NZ_QWGI01000091.1:0-1278 GCF_003435125.1 Clostridium sp. AM25-23AC
TGAAGTGCTATACTAACGTTGTAACAGTAGTGGCTAATAAGATATAATAAATCCAATAGAGAAAAGAGGTAATTATCATGCCACAAAGTTACACACCCGAATTTAAGAAAAAAATAGTACGTCTTCATGAAGAGGAAGGTCGTACCTACAAAAGCATCACCGCTGAGTATGGGGTATCGAAAGCCAGCATTTCTAAGTGGTGTAGCGAGTTTAGTAAAGAATGCCAGTCAAGCCCGGAAGCCAAAGAAGATTATGACAACATGAAGGAGATGCTCAGACTCAAAAGAGAAAACGAAGAACTTCGTAAGGAGAATCTTTTCTTAAAAAAAGCGGCGGCATTCTTTGCAAAGGAAATCGATTAGAGGCTTATCGATTCATCGAACAATATCATAATGAATTTGGCATTCGCTGGCTGCTTGGACGGCTGGGTATATGCCCAAATGCTTATTACAACTACCGGAAACACCGGAAGGCGGATTATTATACCCTTAAAGCCGAAGTCCAAGCACAGATTCAGGAAATATATCATTCGCACAATGGAGTTGACGGCTATCGGAGTATGAAAGTCTATCTGAAGCGTAAAGGTTATTCTTACAGTAATACCACCGTTCATAAATATATGAACACAGAGCTTGGTCTCCGTTCGGTTGTCCGTCCCAAAAAACCAGGATATGAGCATGGAAACCCGCATAAAGTATTCGATAATAAGCTGAAGCAAAATTTCACAGCAGATGAAATCAATCGAAAATGGTGCACGGATTTCACTTATCTGTTCCTTGCAAATCATGAAGTACGCTATAACTGCACTATTATAGATTTGCATGACCGGAGTGTGATTGCCAGCATAACAGATCGTAACATTACCAGTGATCTTGCGATCCGGACGCTCCGAAAAGCGCTGGAATCGCAGCCAACAATCAAAGATGGTCTTATCTTACATTCTGACCAGGGCTCACAGTATACGTCCAAAGCATTTACCGAATTCTGCGAATCGGTAAATGTGACACAGAGCATGAGCAAAGCAGGATATCCGTACGACAATGCACCGATGGAGCGTTATTTCAATACCTTGAAGAATGAATGCACAAATTTGTATGAGTTTACAACAGAGGAAACACTCTATCAAAAGGTAGAAGAATTTGCATACGTTGATTATAATCATGTTCGTCCACACAGTTATAATGGTTATCGAACCCCATATGAAGCAAGGACGGCAGCATAAATTGATAAGCACTATTTTTTTAGCCACAAGTGTTACAAAAAAGCTTGACCACAACA
>NZ_QWGI01000092.1:0-1203 GCF_003435125.1 Clostridium sp. AM25-23AC
CGAAACGCCTGATAGAACAGGCTTGATTTTGCCCCGGCAAGGCCGGAGCGGTTGCCGATCAGAGAAAGGTTCTGACAGGGGGAACCGAAGGTAATTACATGAACCGGCGGGATTTTCCCGCCGTCCACCTTCGTAATATCCCCCAAATGCACCATGTCGGGAAAGTGCCTTTTGGTTATGGAGATGGGCGCTTTTTCAATCTCACTGGCCCATACCGGACGGATACCGCACCGGGAAGCAGCCAGAGGGAACACGCCAATCCCGTCGAAAAGGCTTCCCAGCTTAATGTCCGGCATGGCCCGGGGTGCCGTGTCCCTTCACGGCAAGCACCCCTTCCAGCGTTGTCGCCGCAATGCCCAGCCGTCCGGCAACCGCAATATCATTTTTTACATCCTCGTCCACAGCGCTGCCGCAGACGATCAGGGTGTGGGAACGCCGCAGCATATCCCGGCGCATATCAATCCCGGCCTTATGTTCCTCGGGAACGCTGTCATTCAAAAACAGCGGCAGGTACAAGAGCGGGCAGATAGGGGAAAAGCCCGCCTCATAAGCAAGGCGGCAGTAGTGGGCCGCCAGCTCCATATCAACATCCGGCTCGCCGCTCCATGCGGCGGTCAGGTACGCTAAAGGTCGTTTCATTGGTTGAGCCTCCATTTCTGTTTTGGTTTAGAAAAAAGCAAGATATCGCCCAACCCCTCCGCCCCTTCCCCCGGGAAGGGGAACGGCTCTGGAGAATTTATATCCCCGTCGCTTGACCGGGAAAAAGCATAACCGGGAGAAATCCGTCAAGGGTGCCTCCGGCACCGCCTGCGGCGGCGCTGCCCTTGACTGATTTTCCCGGCTATGCTACGGAATAACTGGCGACGGGGAATCATTTATATCTCCAGAGCTTCGGGGCGCGGGGCAGAGCCCCGCAATCCTCGGGCCACGTTGACCCGAGGTTTCGGCTTACTTTTCCTGTTCGTTTTTCTTCTCCGGCTTTTCGTGTTCCTTCTGCTGGCCCTTCCAGTCGTCCAGCAGCTTGATAATCTGGTCCTTCATTTCCCTCGGCGTAGTTTCCTTGCCGAAATACTTGCTCAGTTCCGCACCTGTCAAAATCACTTTGTCTACCTCCTTTTTGTCCTCCATCATAATGCCGTCAATCACATCCCCGTTGAGCAGCTTCTTTTCGTCCAGCTCACGCATACGCTTTGCCTGCGCCTG
>NZ_QWGI01000093.1:0-871 GCF_003435125.1 Clostridium sp. AM25-23AC
CCCGGTTGAGCTTTTCCAGCTTTGAGGTATCAGGCAAGGGCAGCGTCCTCCTTTCCCGGTATCAGCACATAAATCCGGTTTGGTTCTCCAACGCCCTGACGCACCCGCATGATAAGTCCGACAGTTTCCAATTCATTCAGAGAACGCTTGACCGTCATGGGACTGCAGGACAGGACTGCGGCGTATCGCTCCCTTTGGTATGCTCGTTTCGATCAGGGTTCCTCCACATCCCTGCCAAAAGTCATGGCACTACATCGCCGGGGAAGCATATCCCACACAGGCTGGTCATTCGATTGGAATAATCCATCGATGAACTACCTGTATCATAGAACATTTTTGTGCCCTGTGCCGTATGTCCACAAAGTAGGAATTCGGGGTAAAAATCAGAAATTTCCACGATTGCGGAATTGATATGGTATAATCAATTCAACGGTTATAAATGTCGTCAGAAGGGGGAACTGCTTCAATGAACGGAGCTACTACAATACAGGAACGGCTAAAAGATTTACGATGAAACAAAGGATTAAAACTGGAAGAACTGGCTGAGCAAACGGGTATTTCAAAATCGGCTCTTGGCAGTTATGAAAAAGATGACTATAAGGAAATCAATCATGGCAACCTTATCCTGCTGGCAGATTTTTATGGGGTGTCCCTCGATTATCTCTTTTGCCGGACAGAGAACCGGGCGGAGATCAACACGCCATTAAGGGAGCTGCATTTGAGTGATGAGATGGTAGCACTTCTGAAAAGCGGTCGGATTAACAACCGTCTGCTCTGCGAACTTGCCACCCATAAGGACTTTATCAAGTTTCTTGCGGACATTGAGATTTATGTGGACGGGATTGCTACCATGCAAATCCACAACCTCAAC
>NZ_QWGI01000093.1:881-1139 GCF_003435125.1 Clostridium sp. AM25-23AC
TGCTACCATGCAAATCCACAACCTCAACGCCCTTGTCGATACCGTCCGGCATGAAATCATTGAACGGTATCGCCCTGGCGAAGACGACCCCCATTTGAAAGTGTTGCAAGCCGCCCATATCAGTGATGATGAATATTTCAATCAGATGGTACGGGATGACCTCAACCTCATTATCCGGGATATTCGGGAAGCCCATAAAAAGGACAGTGAGAGTGCGCCCCAGACCACCGTTGCCGATGAACTGAAAGAAAATCTGGA
>NZ_QWGI01000094.1:0-468 GCF_003435125.1 Clostridium sp. AM25-23AC
CGAAACGCCTGATAGAACAGGCTTGATTTTGCCCCGGCAAGACCGGAGCGGTTGCCGATCAGAGAAAGGTTCTGACAGGGAGAGCCGAAGGTTATCACATGGACCGGCGGGATTTTCCCGCCGTCCACCTTCGTAATATCTCCCAAATGCGCCATATCGGGAAAGTGCCTTTTGGTTATGGAGATGGGCGCTTTTTCAATCTCGCTGGCCCATACCGGACGGATACCGCACCGTGAAGCAGCCAGAGGGAACACGCCAATCCCGTCAAAAAGGCTCCCCAGCTTAATGTCCGGCATGGCCCGGGGTGCCGTGTCCCTTCACGGCAAGCACCCCTTCCAGCGTTGTCGCCGCAATGCCCAGCCGTCCGGCAACCGCAATATCATTTTTTACATCCTCGTCCACAGCGCTGCCGCAGACGATCAGGGTGTGGGAGCGCCGCAGCATATCCCGGCGCATATCAATCCCGGC
>NZ_QWGI01000094.1:478-1114 GCF_003435125.1 Clostridium sp. AM25-23AC
GCGCCGCAGCATATCCCGGCGCATATCAATCCCGGCCTTGTGTTCCTCGGGAACGCTGTCATTCAAAAACAGCGGCAGATACAAGAGCGGGCAGATTGGGGAAAAGCCCGCCTCATAAGCAAGACGGCAGTAGTGGGCCGCCAGCTCCATATCAACATCCGGCTCGCCGCTCCATGCGGCGGTCAGGTACGCTAAAGGTCGTTTCATTGGTTGAGCCTCCATTTCTGTTTTGGTTTAGAAAAAAGCAAGATATCGCCCAACCCCTCCGCCCCTTCCCCCGGGAAGGGGAACGGCTCTGGAGAATTTATATCCCCGTCGCTTGACCGGGAAAAAGCATAACCGGGAGAAATCCGTCAAGGGTGCCTCCGGCACCGCCTGCGGCGGCGCTGCCCTTGACTGATTTTCCCGGCTATGCTACGGAATAACTGGCGACGGGGAATCATTTATATCTCCAGAGCTTCGGGGCGCGGGGCAGAGCCCCGCAATCCTCGGGCCATGCTGACCCGAAGTTTGGGCTTACTTTTCCTGTTCGGTTTTCTTCTCCGGCTTTTCATGTTCCTTCTGCTGACCCTTCCAGTCGTCCAGCAGCTTGATGATCTGGTCCTTCATTTCCCTCGGCGTAGTTTCCTTGCCGAA
>NZ_QWGI01000095.1:0-1026 GCF_003435125.1 Clostridium sp. AM25-23AC
CCTAGATTATTCACGGATCAGCCGTGAAAGTGGCTGAAAGCCACATAGTTACTGTATTTTAGCTGAATATTGCTTTTCACCTATCAAGTGAATGAAAAAAGAGCATCCATTTGTGGTAAAATTAAGGTGTTCAAAGTCTTAACAATCCCAAACAAAGGAGCCCTTTAAGAGTATTGTAAACACCTTAGCCTTAGAAAGCAATAGACAGATTAAAATAAATTTTGATGGAGGAGATCTCTCATCCGATGCAGTCTTGCTTCTTATCAAAGAATTCATAAGCAAACTTGGTATTGATACGCTTTTAGAAAAAGCGTTTAAAACCAATGATCCTGCTTTATTCCGATATCATTCGGATCCAAAAAACCTGCTCCAAATGATATATATGATTATTGCCGGTTATTTCGAGGATGATGCCTCTGATGAACTGACAAATGATCCTGTATTCAAGTCTGTACTTGAAAAAGATGCGCTTGCATCACAGCCTACGGTATCAAGATTCTTTAACCGTATGGATGAAGACACTTTAAACCAGTTCCTTGCGATTGCCAGAGTACTTCGGAGGAAAATTTACAGTATTCAGATGCCACAGGCTGTTATTCTGGATCTGGATTCCACTCTTCTTGATGCATACGGCAGGCAGGAAGGCAGAGCCTTTAACTTTCACTATCAGAGCAATGGTTATCATCCACTTGTCTGTTATGATGGAATGACCGGGGATCTGATAAAGATCCAGCTGCGTGATGGAACACAGTATTCCTGCACCGGAGTAGTTGATTTTTTGCAGCCGGTACTGGATGAATATCTGCATGACTATCCGGAAATCCCTATTCTACTTCGTGGTGATAGCGGTTTTTCTACGCCTGATCTTTATAAGCAGTGTGAGGAAAACGGCACAAGCTATGTGATCCGGCTGAAGGAGAATGGCATCCTACGTGGAAAAGCATCCGATCTTGTGGATGAGCTTGATGAAATCACCAGGAATAACAAAGTGGATTATGCGGTAGTTTATGGTGAATTCATGTACAA
>NZ_QWGI01000096.1:0-1005 GCF_003435125.1 Clostridium sp. AM25-23AC
ATTTGCTGCTTTTTATTTTTATCAGGGTAGTCCATAGTGGGCTGCCTTTTGTTATACAAAATGGAGACAATCAGGGAATCTGTAAAAAGAGGCATGGGCGGCGCAATTTACGGTATTGCAAGTGTTACTATATTTGTTAGATTTTTACAAATATACCCTGTACACAAAAATTTCACTTGTAATCTGGCAGGATATCGGCTACACTTTACTCATTCCAATCTGATAGGAAGGATAAGAAAGAGTATGAGAAAGAAATGGATTTTTACCGGAGTGGCATTTGCACTTGCAATGACCTTGACCGGATGCAGAGATAATGCGGCAGCCAGTATTCCGCAGCAAAGCAGCCAGGAGCAGACGAAGGAGCAGACACAGATGATCCCTATGGAGGAGGCACAGGAAGCGGCGTTAAAAGCAGCGGATATTGAAGCGGCAGATGCAGACATTTCAGCCACGACCTTAAGTGAGGTGGCGGGAGTGGCCTGCTATAAGGTGGAATTTACTTCCGGAGAGTATGCCTACTCCTACACGATCAATGCACAGACAGGAGCTGTCATGGAAATGAGCAGCCAGGAACAGAATGCACAGACTTCCGGGACGCAGACGGAGACGGCAGACCCCGCTGCCTCGGCTCCGGCACAGACCTCAGGTTCAGCCTCAGCCCAGGCACAGACCTCAGCCGCTGCACCGGCACAGAATGCAACAGGTACCGGAACCGTGGATGAAGCAGCAGCACAGAAGATCGCACTGGAGCATGCCGGAGTGAAGGCAGCGGACGCAACGATCACCAAGTCAAAGCTTAATTATGAAGACGGACGTCAGGTATATGACATTGAATGGTATGCAGGCGGTGCCAAGTATGACTATGAGATTGCGGCAGACACCGGAGAGATCATCAGCTCCGCATATGAAGAAAAAACGATGGGAGCAGACAGCAGGAACGTTACGGTCAGTGAGGCAGATGCAAAGAAAACAGCCCTTGACCGTGTAAGCGGTGCAACAGACAAG
>NZ_QWGI01000097.1:0-226 GCF_003435125.1 Clostridium sp. AM25-23AC
TGCTTCCCCGGCGATGTAGTGCCATGACTTTTGGCAGGGATATGGAGGAACCCTTACCAAAACGAGCATACCAAAGGGAGCGATACGCCGCTGTGAGATTCAGGGGAGGAACGACACCGGGGAGAACTGGCGAACTGACACCGAAATGATACCGAAACACGACAATCTGATAGGGGGACAGTCTACCCTATCGCTGATACTTCGGGAGATTTTAAGCGGCTCTATG
>NZ_QWGI01000097.1:236-873 GCF_003435125.1 Clostridium sp. AM25-23AC
GGAGATTTTAAGCGGCTCTATGGCTGTAATTTTGCCGAAAATCGCCCCGAAACCATACACGAAAACGGGAGGAAGCGCAATATGCCGAGAATGAGCAAAAAGAGGAAGTATGAGCTTTCCTTTTACCTCAATGACCGGGGGCGTGTCACTTACAACGAATTATGCCGGAAATGCCAGCATGGGTGCAAGCAGAGCTTCCGGGCGGTTGTGATTGACTGCCCCCGTTATTTATCCAAACGAGCAAAGAAAAAGGAGGAACACACAGAATGAATTTTGAATTTATGACGATAGACACACCATTGCCGCCCTGTATGCCCTTTCCCAGAGCGTTGACAGGATTTCCAGTCAGCAGCACCGCAAAGGTCATGTACTGCCGGATGTTGGACGCTATGCTATCCAAAGGGCAGGAGGACGAAAACGGAATCCTGTTTGTCTGCTTCCCTGTTACAGCCATTGCCGCAGTCTTGTCCCGCAGCTCTATGACGGTCAAGCGTTCTCTGAATGAACTGGAAACCGCCGGACTTATCATGCGGGTGCGTCAGGGCGTGGGAGAACCGAATAGGATTTATGTGCTGATACCGGGAAAGGAGGACGCCGCCCTTGCCTGATACCTCAAAGCTGGAAAAGCTCAACCGGG
>NZ_QWGI01000098.1:0-772 GCF_003435125.1 Clostridium sp. AM25-23AC
CGGGGCAGGCTCGGTTATCGGGGCGGGAAGCGTCGTCACCCATGACATTCCCGCCGGTGTCATCGCTGCGGGGGTGCCCTGCAAGGTGATCCGCCCCATTACCGAAAAAGATAAGTTCAAGCCGGAGGATATTCTGTTCTGAGAAATTCAGATCGGAAACGCTGAAAAAACATACGCACAAGCTCTCCGGGGACATTTTTGGTTTTCGCCATGCTTTCCTGCGGGGAGAAGGCATGGTATACTGGGAACGACAATTCGGAATTGACCGAGCTCTTTGAGCGAGGGATACTTCTTGTCCGAAGGGCAAGAAGGTGGGCGTAAAAAAGATTAGAACAATCGGGATTTATCAGAAAATGAGGAATAGTTGAAATGGAGGCGCTATAATAACATGAAGATTGAAGGGAACCAGAAAGAACTGGATGCAATGGTAGAATTTCATAAGGGAAATCGTGTCGAGGGACTGAGACTGCAAGAAGAATTTGCAGCGGAATTTCGTAAGGAGTATAAAGACAAAGATCACTGTCCCTGCCTGAAAGCCTGTCGTTATCACGGAAACTGTAAGGAATGTGTAGCAATCCACAGAGCGCATCAGGAACATGTTCCTAATTGTATGCGACCATTGATTAATAAAAAATTGAAATTGATGTCAGAATTAACAGAGCATACCTTGGCAAATGAAATAGAAGCTCCACATGAGATTTTAAGAAAATAGGCAAGTCAAATTCCGATTAATCGATGCCAAAAGGACAAAACAGTATATCGCGGAGGCGAT
>NZ_QWGI01000099.1:0-741 GCF_003435125.1 Clostridium sp. AM25-23AC
TTGTGAGGATTATCGTTATATTTACGGAGATAATAAAAGTAATAGCAGGACACTTCTGGACACAATGTCCAAAGGTGTAAAAGAAAAAAGAGCAACAAAAAAGGCATTGTCAATCAATCATAAACAATACCTCTACTTGTCATCTGGAACATATTCCATAATATCTTCAATCCGGCAGTCAAGTATCTGACATAGCCTGTTCAGAATAATGGTCTTTACCACCATATTTTGCCGGAGTCGCTGAAGCTGTGCTTTGTCAATGCCGTAATCTTTAATGAGCTGGTACTGACTGATGTTCTTAGCCTTAAGCGTTTGCCAAAGTGGATCATATTTAATCATACAGGCAACTCCTTTCCTACCTTGTATTTTAATGGCAGGGAACTTATAATAATATGGTGCGTGTATGCACCATAAAATATGCAAATGGTAAAAACGATAATGATTATTTCAGAAGAATGAGGATATAGATGCAGGTAGTGTGGTTTTGAAACAGGAGGATGGTTAATCGTGAAAGAAAAATACATTACAGACGATGAAAGGGAGAAATGCAGAAAAGTTGCAGATGCTTTTGCAGAGCTGTATGAGATTGAAAATATACTTGTTGTGGATGCTGGAAGATATGGTTTTGTCAAGTTACAGTATTATAGACCACCGCAAGGTTTTGAAGATGCAATTACCTTTACGGATAGCCGGAGCATGTTTGAAAACTTGTGGGAGGAATGGTTTGACACGCAGCTGTTC